>NZ_CP097484.1:4647500-4947500 GCF_023546765.1 Methylobacterium tardum | reverse complement strand
GAGAACCTCGTGAACTGGGAGCACGTGGAGAAGATGTACGCCGAGGCGACCCGCTGAGGCGTTTTCCCGGTGCCGCGGGCTTTGTGTCCGCGGCACCCTTGAGGTGGCCGCTGAAACCGGCTCTTGATGCGCCCGACGCCGGATGACCCGGTGCAAAGGGTCCGGCCATTTCCCTTCCAGCGACATCCGCGACATTCCCGAGGCGCACCGCCCCGCCTCCGCGGTGGGAGACACCGTCCCGGCAGCGCGCGGAACCATGATCCGCTCCATCCTGTCCGTCGGCGGCTGGACGCTGGTCTCGCGCGTCACCGGCTTCGCCCGCGACGTGGTGATGGCCGCCGTGATGGGCGCCGGGCCCATGGCCGACGCCTTCGTGGTCGCGTTCCGGCTGCCGAACCATTTCCGCGCGATCTTCGGCGAGGGCGCGTTCAACACCGCCTTCGTGCCGGCCTATGCCGGCCTCGCCGAGGCGGGTGCCCCGGGGGACGCGCACCGCTTCGCCGACCGGGTCTTCACCCTGATGCTGATCGTGCAGCTCGTGCTGCTCAACCTCGCCCTGCCGGCGATGCCCTGGGTCGTCCATGCCCTGGCGCCGGGCTTCGCGGAGGATGGCGAGCGCTTCCAGCTCGCGGTGGCGCTGACCCGCATCACCTTCCCGTACCTGCTGTTCATGACGCTGGTGACGCTGCTGTCGGGCATCCTCAACGCCCACCGGCACTTCGCGGTGGCGGCGGGCGCCCCGGTCCTGCTCAACCTCGCCATGCTGGCGGCCTTGGGCCTGAGCTTCCTGTTCCCGAACGCCGCCTACGCGGCCGCCTGGGGCGTCGCCGTCTCGGGCGTGCTGCAGTTCGGCCTCCTGTGGTGGGGCTGCCGCCGGGTCCGCGTGATGCCGGATCTCGCCGTGCCGCGGCTCGACCCGGCGCTGAAACGCTTCTTCGCGGTGCTCGGGCCGGCCGTGATCGGCTCGGCCGGGTTCCAGATCGCGGCCTTCGCCGACACGATCATCGCGAGCTGGCTGCCGACCGGCGCGGTCTCGGCGCTCTACTACGCGGACCGGCTCTACCAGCTGCCCTTCGGCGTCATCGCCATCGCGGCCGGGACCGTGCTGCTGCCCGAAATGAGCCGCCGGATCGCCGCCGGCGACGTCGCCGGCGCCCACGCGGCACAGAACCGGGCGGCGGGCTTCTCGCTCGCCCTGTCGGCGCCGTTCACCGTGGCGTTCCTGACCATCCCGGGCCTGATCATGGCGGCCCTGTTCCAGCGCGGGGCGTTCAGCGCCGAGGATTCGGCCCGGGCCGCCGCGGTGCTGGCGGCCTACGGGTTCGCGCTCCCGGCCGTGGTGCTGGTGCGCAGCGCCGTGGCGAGCTTCTACGCCCGCCAGGACACCAAGACCCCGCTCTGGGCCTCGCTCACGGCGATCGGCGTCAACGTCGCGCTGAAGCTCTGGCTCACGGGCCCCTACGGCGTCACCGGCCGGCGCTCGCCACCGCGGTGAGCCAGTGGGTCAACCTGCTGCTGCTGCTCGTCCTGGCCAAGCGCCGGAACTGGACGGCGCCGGGACGCACCCTGGGCCTGACCGTCGCGGGTGTCCTGCTCGCCTGCCTGGGGCTCGCCGCTGTCGCCGTCTACGGCCAGGGGCTCGCCCAGGCCCTGGTGCCGGACCTGCCGCACGGACGGGAGATCGTGGTGCTCGCGGTGCTCGGAATGGCCGGCGCGGCGGTCTATGGCGGCCTGCTGGCGGGCCTGCTGCACCTGTTCGGCCTGCGCCTGCGCCGGGCCTGAGACGACCGGGCCGGGCTCGCCGCCGCGCGTCCCGGCCCCAGATCGGGCGAGAGCACCCAGTGAGGAACGCCATGACCGATGCCAGAGGACCGCTCGCGGGGGTGAAGGCCGCGGTGTTCGACGCCTACGGAACGCTGTTCGACGTGAATGCCGCGGTCCAGCGCTACGCGGAGGCGGTCGGGCCCGACGCGGTCCACCTCGCCGAGGTCTGGCGCAACAAGCAGCTGGAATACAGCTGGACCCTGTCGCTGATGGGCCGCTACGCCGCCTTCTGGGATCTCACCGTCCGGGCCCTCGATTACGCGCTGGCCGTCCACCCCCAGGTCGATCCCGGCCTGCGCGAGCGGCTGCTCGACGCCTACCGCGACCTCGACGCCTACCCGGAAGTCCCGGGCGTGCTGGCGGCCCTGCGCAAGCGCGGGATCCGCACCGCGGTGCTCACCAACGGCAACGCCGCCATGGTGGACCGGGCCGTGGCCTCGGCGGGCTTGGCCGACCATCTCGACGCGGTCCTGTCGGTGGACGACGCGCAGGTGTTCAAGACGCATCCCGATGCCTACCGGATCGCCCTGATCCGGCTCGCGGTGGGGGAGGGGGACGTGCTGTTCTGCTCCTCGAACCGGTGGGATGTGGCGGGCGCGGGCGCCTTCGGATTCCGGACCGCCTGGGTCAACCGACGGGGGCTGCCGGACGAGTACGCCGACCTCGCGCCCACGAACGTGGTCACGTCTCTCGACGGGCTGCTCTGAGGGGAGGGCGCGACCAAGTCCCCGACCTCGGGGCAAGCTGCAAGGGGTAGGACCGTCTTTGCGAGCGCAGCGAAGCAATCCAGCTGCGCCAGGCTCCGCGCTGTCGCGCTGCCTTGGGTTGCTTCGCTGCGCTCGCAAGGACGAGGCGGATAACGTCGCCGTCAGAGATCGCGCCGCGGCTTATCTGGTACACAATCGAATTGGACCGCTTCGCGGATTTTTAATCCTCCCGGTGTTGGATCATCCTCAACACGAACGGGAGATGTTTCGCGTGTCCTTGAACGGTTCCTTCACGATGATCCGCGCCGGGGCCGCCGCCCTCGCCGCCACCTTGGTGCTCGGGGCCGTCGCTCCGGCCACCGCCCGCGACCAGACGGGTGCCATCGTCGGCGGCCTCGCGGCCGGCGTCGTCGGCGGCGTGGTGGGCAGCGCCCTCGTCAACGGCGCCAACCCGCCGCCGCCCCCGCCGGAGTACCGCCCGCGCCGCGTCGTGGTCGAGGAGCCCGAGACCGTCGTGGTGCGCGAGCGCCGCGGTCCGATCTGCCACTACGAGCGCCGCAAGGAGTGGCTCGGAGACGGCGAGTTCACCTATCGCCGCGTCGAGGTCTGCGAGTAAGTCTCCGCCCCGTTTGCGCGATCGGCGCCGCGTCCCCCGGGGGCGCGGCGTCTCTCATTTCACCACCAGCCAATCCTCGACCACGAGGGCGTCGAGGCCGGAGGTGTAGAACATCAGGATCGCGTCCTCCGCGCCGTGGAGGATCGGCTTGCCCATGACGTTGAAGCTGGTGTTGAGCAGGATCGGCACGCCCGTGATCGCCGCGAAGGCCCCGATCAGCGCCGCGTAGGCCGGGTTGCGTTCCGCCGTGACGCTCTGGAGCCGGCCGGTGCCGTCTTCGTGGACCACGGCCGGCACCCGGGCGCGGACCGCCTGCCGCCAGACCAGGGTCCGCTCCATGTAGGGGCTGTCGGCGTAATCCTCGAACCAGTCCGGCCCGGCCTCGGCCAGGATCGACGGCGCGAACGGCCGGAACCCCTCCCGGTATTTCACCTTGGCGTTGAGCGCGTCCTTGGCGCCCTCCGGCCGCGGGTCGGCCAGGATCGAGCGGTTGCCGAGCGCGCGGGGCCCGAACTCGGCCCGGCCCTGCACCCAGCCGACGAGACCGCCCGCGGCCAGGATCCGCGCCGCCGCGCGGGTCGCCTCCGCGTGGCCGACGCGCTTGGCCCGCGGCTCCTGCTCGGCGAGCCGCTCCATCGGCGCCGTGGAGACCCGCGAGCCGAGATAGGGCGTGAGCGGCCGGGCGGCGGGCGGCGGACCGGCCGAGCCCGGATTGTCCTCCGCGTAGGCGAGCCACGCCGCGCCGACCGCGTTGCCGTCGTCGGCCGGGGCCGAGGGGACGTGCAGCCGGGTGAACCCGGACCGGCCGAGCACCCGGCCGTTATAGGACGAGTTCAGACCGCAGCCGCCGGCGATCACGAGATTCTCGGACGGCGCCAGGGCGTGCGCCTCGGCCACCAGCGCGTCCATCAAAGTCGCAAAAAGGTCCTGGCCGCAGCGGGCGAGGTCCGCCCATCCGTTCTCCAGGGCGTCGGCGGGGCGGCGGGCGCAGATCTCCGCGGCCACCGCCCGGATCGTGTCCGCGTCGGCGTAGCGCAGGCGGTGCCCCTCGACCGTGCAGAGCCGGCCGAGCAGCGCCGCGAGGTCCGGATCGGCGCGGCCGTAGGGGGCGAGCCCCATGATCTTCCACTCCTCGCCCTTCACCTGGTCGAAGCCGGCGAGGTCGGTGATCAGCCCGTACAGGAAGCCCAGCGAGCCGCGCCCGCGGTGGCGGCGCAGCTCGGTGATCTGGCCATCCTGCAACCGGTAGATCGCCGACGCGCCGGTCTCGCCCATGCCGTCGACCACCAGGGCGGTGGCGTCGTCGAACGGGCTGCCCCAGAGGCCGTAGGCGGCGTGGCAGAGATGGTGCGGGTAGCGCCGCTGCCCGGCGATCGTCGCGCGCGGCGCCGCGCCGGTGATGCGGGCCTCTTGGTTGAGGGCCAGCAGGGTGCCGTGGCCGGCTCGCTCCTGCGCGCCGTGGAGGTCGGCGATGAACACCCGCTCGGCCTGCTCGGGCACGAAGGAGCGGTTGAGCGCCATGGTGTGGGCGGCGAGCGCCATCAGGTCGAAGGCGCCGGCGCCGGCTTGGCCCCGCAGGAAGTCGCTGAATTGCGGGCCCCAGGTCGAGGCAATGACGAGCTCGGAGCCTGGCGGGACGTGGTCCTTCAGCAGCGACGCCATCCGGATGGGGGCGTCCGGCTCGCAGTTCGGCGCTCGCTTGTACTGGAGGATGCGCTCGGCGGCCTCGGCGAAGAGCAGCGTGCCGTCGGGCCCGACCAGGGCGAGGGCAGGATCGTGGAAGGTGGTGGCGAGGCCGAGATAGAAGCGCATGCGCAAGCGGGGTAGCGCATTTTTGCCCGCAGCGGACCCCGGAGCTGATCGACACCGGCATCGCGCGCGTCGGCGAAGCGACCCAGGGCAGCGCGCGATCTCTGGATGTGGTGAGTCCCTGGATTGCTTCGCTCCGCTCGCAAGGACGAGCGGCGCTTCAGGCCGCGGGGATGCGCGGCTTGGCCAGCAGCAGGATCGCCGCGCCGACGAGCCCCGACAGGGCCGAGCCGGCGAGCACGCCGAGCTTCACGGCGGTCTCGTGCTGCGGATCCGCGAAGGCGAGGCCGCCGATGAACAGGCTCATGGTGAAGCCGATGCCGCACAAAACCGCGACGCCGTAGACCTGACCCCAGCCGGCCCCGGCCGGGCGCGTGGCCAGCCCGAGCGCGACGGCCAGCCGCAGGCTGGCGAACACCCCGGTCTGCTTGCCCAGGAACAGGCCCGCCGCGATGCCCAGGGTCACAGGCTGGAGCAGGGCGTCGGGCGTCAGGCCGGCGAGGTCCACGCCCGCATTGGCGAAGCCGAAGATCGGCACCACCCCGTAGGTGATCCAGGGCGCGAGGGCGTGCTCGAGGCGATGGAGCGGCGAGTGCGCGTGCTCCGGCTTGCCGGGACTGACCCGGATGGGGATCGTGAGCGCCAGCAGCACGCCCGCGATCGTGGCGTGGATCCCGGAGCGCAGCACGAGGACCCAGAGCACGAGGCCGAGGAGCCCGTAGGCCGGAAGCCGTGCGACGCCGGCCCGGTTCAGGCCGTAGAGGCCGGCGAGCACGAGGGCGGCGAGGCCCAGCATCGTGGCATCGAGCCCCGAGCTGTAGAACAGCGCGATCACCACCACGGCGCCGAGATCGTCTACGATGGCGACCGCGCTGAGGAAGATCTTCAGGGACACCGGTACGCGGGACCCGAGAAGCGCCAGGACACCCAGCGCGAAGGCGATGTCGGTCGCCGCCGGGATCGCCCAGCCCCGCAGGGTCGGGGCGCCGAGATTGGCCAGCGCGTAGAACCCGGCCGGCACCGCCATGCCGCCGAGCGCCGCGAAGCCCGGCAGGACCCGGTCGGGCAGGTGCGCAGCCGCCCGTCGAGCGCCTCGCGCTTGATCTCCAGCCCGACCAGCAGGAAGAAGCCGGCCATCAGGCCGTCGTTGATCCAGTGCTGCACGCTCATCGGCCCGAGTTCGGCGTGGAGGGCGTGCGCGTAGGTCCCGGCGAAGGAGCCGTTGGCGACCACTAGCGCCAGGGCCGCCGCCGCCATCAGGATCAAGCCGCCCGCAGCCTCGCTGGCGAGCATCGTGCGGATGGCCGAGAGCGGGCGCGGGCGCCGCTTCGGGAGCGCGCGGCCGGAAGGCTGGGGCGATGTCATCGGCGGGGGCTTGCCGCGCATCCTGAGCTGGTACAAGCCCCCGGGCCCGAAACCCTTACGACGTCCGCCCAAGGGCCGCGCGGATCAGCGCCAGCCCGTCCGGGCTCGACCACGCGGCCGGCCCCTTCATCACTCCGATGGTGCAGCCCTGGGCGTCGATCAGCATCGTGGTCGGCAGGCCGGGCGATTGGGTGTCGCGCTGGATCGCCGGCAGGACGCGCCCACCGGGATCGGCATAGAAGGCGAGGTCGCGGATGCCGGCCTGCTTGAGCCATTCCGGCGGCTTCTCAAGGTTGCGGGTGTCGACGTTGATCGCCACCACGGCGAAATCCGGTCCGCCGAGCTGCGCCTGAAGATGGGCGAGGGCCGGCATCTCGGCCTTGCACGGGGCGCACCACGTCGCCCAGAGATTCACGAGGAGCAGCCGGCCCTTCAGGTCCGCGAGCCCGGTCTCGGCGCCGTCCGGGCCCTTGAACCGGATGTCGGGCGCGGGCCGGGCCTGCGGCGGCGCCTGCATGGCGGCGACCTCGCCCTTGGATGCCGCGTCGACCCGGGCCAAAGCCGGCTTGGCGGCGGCGCAGGGCTGGAGGGCGCCGCCCGTGTTGCCGGGCACGAGACCGCTCCCGTATAGGGCGAGCCCAAGGACGGCGAGCGCGGCGACGCCCGCGCCGGCCAGGATGGGTGTGCGGCCGGGCATCAGCTTTGCCTGCCGGGGCGTTCAGGGCGCGGAAGGATCGACATGAGCAACCGGATGTGGGGCGGCCGCTTCGCGAGCGGCCCGGCGGAGATCATGGAGGAGATCAACGCCTCCATCGGATTCGACAAGCGCCTCGCGCCCCAGGATATCCGCGGCTCGCTGGCGCATGTGGCGATGCTCGGCCAAGCCGGCATCCTGCCGGCGGAGGATGTGGCTGCAATCGAGGCCGGGCTCAAGTCCGTGCGCGACGAGATCGAAGCCGGCACCTTCACGTTCAAGCGCGAGCTTGAGGACATCCACATGTCCGTCGAGAGCCGGCTGACCGAGATCGTCGGCCCGGCCGCCGGCCGCCTGCACACGGCGCGCTCGCGCAACGACCAGGTCGCCACCGACATGAAGCTCTGGGTGCGCGACACCCTCGACTCCCTCGACCAGCAGGCCGCCGACCTGCAGCGCGCCCTCAGCCAGACGGCGCTCAAGCACGCCGACACCGTGATGCCGGGCTTCACCCATCTGCAATCGGCCCAGCCGGTCACCTTCGGCCACCATTGCCTCGCCTATGTCGAGATGCTGGCCCGCGACCGCGGCCGATTCCGCGACGCGCGGGCGCGGCTCAACGAGTGCCCGCTCGGCGCCGCGGCGCTGGCCGGCACCTCCTTCCCGATCGACCGGCACGCCACCGCGGCGGCGCTCGGTTTCGACCGGCCGACCGCCAACTCGCTCGATTCGGTCGCCGACCGCGACTTCGCCCTGGAGGCGCTCGCGGCGGCCTCGATCTGCGCCGTGCACCTGTCGCGCTTCGCCGAGGAGCTGGTGGTCTGGACCTCGGCCCAGTTCAACTTCGTGCGCCTGTCCGACGGCTTCACCACCGGCTCGTCGATCATGCCGCAGAAGCGCAACCCCGACGCCGCCGAGCTGGTGCGCGCCAAGTCCGGCCGGATCATCGGCGCGCTGACCGGCCTGCTGATCGTCATGAAGGGCCTGCCGCTCGCCTATTCGAAGGACATGCAGGAGGACAAGGAGGGCACGTTCGATGCCCTCCAGGCCCTGTCCCTGTGCCTCGCCGCCCTGACCGGCATGGTGCAGGATCTGGAGCCCAACGCCGAGGTGCTCGCCCAGGCCGCCGGCTCCGGCTACGCCACCGCCACCGACCTCGCCGACTGGCTGGTGCGCGAGCTCGGCCTGCCGTTCCGGCAGGCGCATCACGTCACCGGCCGCCTCGTGGGCGCAGCCTCCGCCAAGGGCGTGGGACTCGAAGAGCTGTCGCTGGCCGAGATGCAGGAGGCGGAGCCGCGCATCACCGACGCGGTCTACGCTGTGCTCGGCGTCGCGAACTCGGTGGCGAGCCGCACCAGCTACGGCGGCACCGCGCCCGAGAACGTCCGGGCGCAGGCGCAGGGCTGGATCGAGCGGCTGGCCTGACCGGATCCGGTCTTCGGCAACCGTCGGTCAGAGCGGCTGATCGGTGCGGAGGGCCCGGGATGATCGCCGGCCCGCCAGCTGCTCCATCGCGCCGAGCAGCGCCTCGGCCGCTTCGAGAAGCCGGTGGGCCATACATGGGACGCTCTCGTCCTCCGCGCTGCCCGACCCGCGCGTGACCGGGCTGCCGGGCACCGGCTCGCGATCCGCCGGCTGGGACAACGCGGCTTCACCCGCCGCCTCCCGCGGATCCAGCCTGTCCGCGCTGGGATCACCCTCTGCCGCAGCGGCCTGCGTCGCGTCGGACACCGCCGCCTCGGCCTCGCCGACCAGAGTCGCGGGCGCCGCGCCGCCTTCGGCACGGGTCCGCGCGGCGGCCTTGGCCAGGGCCGGCGAGACGAAGTCCGGCGCGGCCTCCGCGACGGCGTAGTCCTGCGCGGCGTCGGCGATCTGGCGGGCCAGCACGACCAGCTCCCGGGCAATACGCTCGGCCGCCTTGCGGTCGCCCGCCGCTCGCGCGGCCTGAGCCTCCGCGCGGAGCCGCACCAGCTTCCGCTCCGCTTCCTGGAGCAGACGGGCCGCCATGTCGCGGATGCCGGTCGGCGCCACGGCCAGGGCGGATGCCGGTCGGCGCCACGGCCAGGGACGCCAGCAGGCTCTCCATCTCGGCTCGCCTGGCAGAGCGTAACGGCCCCGACGCGGCGCTGGCCGGACCGGCCAGCGCCGCCGTCGCCCCCGCGACGGAAGCGTGGGCGGGCGCCTGAGCGCGCTGAATCAACGAAACCGACAGAACGCCGTTCACGATTCCCACCATCGCGGCCCTACCGCTTCGACGAGCGGCCTCCATGTCGATCGCCAGACTCACGAGGCATCGAGCCAGAAATGTGATCCGGATCGCGCCCTGCGGTAAGCTTTATGTCCAGTCTTAAAAGATTTCATTCCGCGATTTGGGGCGAATGCCTGGTCGAAATATCCGGACAGAACTGATGCGCGGGGATGCTCGACCAACTGCTTTCTGGCCGTCGGGAGTTAATTCTGATCTCTGCGACGTGCCGTGAGATTGGCGATCAAGTCCATCCTGTGACGAGTCGACGGGCCCGCGTCCTTCCGCGCCCGGCCCCAGCCCGACCCACTTACCCACAGGGCATCACCGGAATTGTGCATCGCAACCATCGCCCGACCCGCGCGTTCAGCCTCTGGCTAAGTCTGTTCAGCTAGAAGCTTCGCCGTTTGGATCGGAGTTCGCAGGATGCCTGTCGAGAGTTGGCTGAACCCGGAGGACGTGCCGGATTTCGCGGCGCATGCCACGGCCATGGTCGATGCCGCTTTGACGGGTTCGGGCCTGTCGCGTGAGTCCTACTGGGCCGCCGTGCGCAAGGGCTACAACACCCCCTACAACGATCCGCCCCGCAAGGAGGCCGCGCCGACGCGTGTCGTCCCCGCGCAGCCGAACGCGATCCCCGGGCCCATCGCGGCCGCCGTGGAACCGGTGGCCGTGCCGGCCGCCGTGATCGCCGCCCGGGCCGCGGAAGCCCGCGCGCTCTGAACACTGGAAGACGCGTCGCCATCTTGCCGACGCTTTACGCAAGCTTCACTAATCCCGATCCCCGGTGCGGTTCCTGACGGAGCCGCCCGTCGTCAGGAAGTGAAGATGGTCCGCGTCTCCCGCTTGCTCCCGGTCGGAGCCCTCACCCTGCTCGCATCCGGGTTCGCCGCCGGTCTCACCGGCGGGCTCGTCGGCGGCGCCGCCCTGACGGTGACAGCCGCACAGGCCCAGGAGGCCGCGCCCGATGCGGCGGCGTCCGGCGAGGCCACCTCCGGACGGCGGGGGCGCCGGCACGGCCGCGAGCGGCCGAAGCGGGCCGAGAAGTCCACGGCGACGCCGCCGGGGATGCAGCAGGCGACGCCGGTGGCGATCTTCGGCGATTGGAACGTGTTCGTGAACGGCGACGGCCGCAACAAGCTCTGCTACGCCATCGCCCAGCCCCAGACCCGCTCGCCCAAGACCCTGAAGCGCGACACCGCCTACCTGTTCGTGAGCGTGCGCAAGGGCGAGAACGTGCAGAACGAGGTGGCGGTGATGCTGGGCTTCCCGTCGAAGCCGGCGGCGTCCCAGGTCAAGCCCGGCTCGGCCGCCGCCCCCACCGACCCAAGCCTGAATCTCGGCGCCAGCCGCTACGGCCTGGTGGTGAAGGACGGGAACGCCTGGCTGCAGAACCCGGCCGAGGAGGCGCGGGTCGTCTCGGAGATGAGTGCCCGCAACCCGAAGCTCATCATCAAGACCACCTCCATGCGGGGGAGCCCGACGAGCGACGAGTACGCGCTCGGCGGGTTCTCGGAGGCGATGAAGCGCACCCGCGAGGAGTGCAGCAAGTAGCCGCCGCTCAGGCGTGCCGGAGACGCGGCTGATCCCGCCGCGCCGCCGTCCGGGACCGGGTGCTCACGCGCGCCCGGGCCGCGCGGGCGGCCTGCTCGGCGGTGCGGAACACGGCCCCGTCGAGACCGTCGAAATCGCGCGCGGATGAGAAGAACCGCACGCCGCGCCCCTCGGGGACGGCGATCCCGGCGGTGATCTCGCCGATCTCGATCACCCGGGCGGGTTCGGCGGCGTCGAGGCGGTTTTCGGGCCTGAGGCGGTCTTCGAGCCTGAGGTCTGCGTGGAGACTTTGCATGGGGTGGACACTCCCTGGGCCGGCGTGACGCCTGGTCGGATCGCGATGCGGGCTGCGGATCGTCGGCGGTCTAGCGTCGACAGCGCCGGCGATCGGCGCGGGAGCCCTGCGCGTTCGGGAGCGGGTTACGAAGGAAACGAGGTCGGCTCGTCATCGGATGTCCTCCAGACTGAAGGACCGCGCGGCACGGGGCCGTCGCAGTGCTTTAGCGTTTGATGACGCGGCGCAAGCTACGCTTCTCAAATCACCGCGGCCGGAGCGGGAGCGGGCTCTCCTCCGGCGCCCTCGAAGATGGAGGTGCGGCCGCGGGACGTCAACGGAACGGGTTTCCGATTTTGCGGTCGCGCTTGGCAGGAAGCCGGTGCTGTTTGCGTCCCCCGGAGGTGAGACCGTTCAGGGGCCGCCGATCACCGCGGCGAGGTCGGAGAAATCCGAGAAGATGGGTGTGGCCCCGGCGCGCACGAGATCGCTGCCGGCCGGATCGTGCCCCCAATGGCCGCCGCCGGTGAAGCCCGCGACCCGCATGCCGGCGCTCCTCGCGGCCGTGACCCCGGGGACGCTGTCCTCGATCACGAGGCAGGCAGCGGGTTCGGCGCCCATACGCTCGGCGGCGAACAGGAACAGGTCGGGGAACGGCTTGCCCCGCGCCACCTGCGCCGAGGAGAAGACGTGGTCGCCGAACAGCGGCAGCAATCCGGTCAGGCCCAGGGAGTGGCGCAGGCGGACCGGGTCGCTGCTCGACGCCACGCAGACCGGAAGGCCCAGGCCGGAGACCGCCGAGGCGACGCCGCGCATCGCCTTCAGCTCGGTGTCGAACAGGGCCAGCGTCTCGGCCTTGACCGCGTCGGACGAAGCCCGGCGGTGCCGTGATGCCGTAATCCGCCGCGATATGCGCCATGATCGAGGCCATGGAGGTGCCCGTGAAGCGCGCCCGCACGGTGGCGAGATCGATCGCCACGCCGATGCGGTTGAGGCCCGCCGTCAGGCAGGCCAGGCTCAGCGGCTCGCTGTCGACCAGAACGCCGTCGCAATCGAAGATCACGAGGCTGAGATTCGTCGCGCGCGTGTTCAATCCGACCGTCCCCGCACGGCCTTCCGCCGCCGGCCGACCCTGTGGCACGCGCTCACCGGACCAGCAACCGCGTGGCCGCGGCGCTTGCACCGGGCGTCCGAGACCCATACTCCCGTGACGGGCGCCTTCCGGGGCGCGCAGGCAAAGCTCACCGGCAAGGCTCCGAAGGCCCCGCGATGTTCCGCTTCCTGGCCCGCGTCCTGGGCTTTCTTCTGATGGCCGGCGGCTTCGTCGCGTTGGTGTATGACGGCGCCCGCTCGATCGCCAATAACGGCCTGCGGGTGACGCCGCTCTCCGACGTGATCGCCACTCTGTTCAAGGACAAGGCCGGTGCCCTGCAGGGCAGTGTCGAGGGGGCGGCGCCCTGGCTCTGGCATATCCTCGGCCTGCCGCTCACCCTGGCGCCGGTCTCGCTGATCGGGCTCGGCCTCGGCGCGGTGCTGCTCTGGCTCGGCCAGCCGGGCCGGGAGCCGATCGGCTTCCTGACGAAGCCCTGATCGCGCGCGGCGCCGGGTTCTAGCGCGCGGCGAGCTTCGCCCGGGCTTCCGCGAGCTCGCCCTCCAGCCGCTCGATCTCGGCGGTGAGCGCGTAATGCTCGCTGACGTCGAGCTGCGAGGCGAAGAAGTAGACGACCTTGCCGTCCGCATCCCGCACCGGCCCGACATACAGGGCATTGTGGAAGGTCGAGCCGTCCTTGCGGTAGTTGAGCAGGTCGACCCGGATGTCGACCTCCTGCCGGACCGCGTCGCGGATCCGGTCGATCGCCGCCGGATTGGTCTCCGGTCCCTGAAGAAAGCGGCAATTGCGGCCGAGCACCTCGAACCGCGTATAGCCGGTGAGCTTCAGGAAGGCGTTGTTCACGAAGACGATCGGGTTGTCGTACTGACTCGGATCCGTGACGATCATCGGCATCCGGGTCGCACGCACGGCCGCGGCGAACGGGTCACCCCGATGCGCGTCCGCCTTCAGCTCGTCCGGCACGTGGCTCGTGGCGGTTCCGCCCGTCTCCATCCGGCTCAGCCCCTCTCAGCCCGATGCGCTTAGGCCCGCAGGCCGCGCTCTTGCCCCGCTACAAGCCGTAAATTGCAGACGAGGTCCAGTCCCTCGGCCAGGTTTCGCGTCGACCAAGACGAGAAGCTCGCCCAACCGGGGAAATTTCGGCCACTTCTGATTGAAACTTGGCTCGGGCAGTGCGTCGGTGATCCTGCCCTTGCGGGCATCCGGGATGCCGGGCCCGCCGCCTGGCCTCACGGGCCCGTGGCGGGCCGCGGCTTCATGCCGGGTGCTGCGGGCGTGAGGAAGTTGCCCCCCAGCTGGGGCGTGCTGTTGGGGCTTCGGAGCACGATCAGCACGCTGCCCAGCACGGAGAGGGCGACGGCGACGGCGAAGAGGAGGAAGAGCCAGCGGGGCATGAAGGGGCGTTAGCACATCGCCGCGGCGGATCGAACAGGGCGAGCGGCAGGCCCGCGCGGTTATCCGCACCGCTTCAGCCTGGACGACTACAAGGAAGCGGCGGGCGTCTGGTCGAATGACGAGGTGGCGCTGCCGGACGATCCGCCCGGGGATCTGGAGGCTGTCGACGGGTTGCCCGAGGTCGGCAAGGTCCCGGAGCCCGACGGCAATTACGGCGCCTTCGTACCGCACTACGCGCCGGAGAAGATTTTCGAGATCGCGAGCAAGCTCTACAAGAAGGGGCGCTGACCGCCTCCGCCCAGGACGCCCACTGGAGCGAGCGCGGCCGCACGTGCCGCGCTCCGTCGCCTCAGCCCGGCGGCCTGCCGGGGCTGCCGCGCGACGCGGCCTACGGCGCCTTCAGCACCGTCCGGCAGGCGGCAGGCAGCGCCGCCATGGTCATGGCGGGCTTCGGCTTCGGCGGCACCTTCGGGGGCTTCGGGTGGAGCACCGCGTCCGAGAACCAGTAGCCGAGGTCGTCGCAGCCATCGCCGGCCGGGGGCGCGCCCTGCGGCTGGCAATCCTCCTGACCGGCCGGGCAGGCGAGCCGGATATGGTAGTGGTAGTTGTGCCCGTACATCGGGCGGACCTTCGACATCCAGCGGCTGCCCGCGGCGTCGCGGCAGAGCGCCTTCTTGATCGCCGCGTTGACGAAGATGCGCTCCACCTCCGGCTGCTCGGCCGTCAGCTTGATCAACTGCAGGTGGGTAGGCGTCCAGACTTCCGGATCGATGTCGAGGCGGTCCCGGCGGACCATGTCGGTGGCCGAGGTCTCCTCGCGCTCCGCCCGGCTCATCCGGTGGTCGGGCATCGGCGTCAGCCAGACGTCGGCGTCGATGCCGATCTGGTGCGAGGCGTGGCCGGTGATCATCGGGCCGCCCCGGGGCTGGGCCATGTCGCCCACCAGCAGCCCCGGCCAGCCGACCCGGACGGCCTTCTGCGACAGCCGCTCGATGAAATCGACCAGGTAGGGCGTGCCCCACATCCGGTTGCGTGACGGGCGCATGACCTGCCAGTTCGGCCCGTCCATCGGCAGGGCCTCGCCCCCGGAGAAGCAGCCCTTGGCGTAGAAGCCGTAGATGCGGGCCGGTCCGGAGGACGCCTTGGTGACGCGCCCGAACAGGGCCTTGGCGGGGGTCGAGGGCGCGTCCGGGTGCTCCAGGGGCGGCAGCGGTTTCGGGTTGACGCTGCCGCGGTCCTGGGCGTGCGCGGCGGCCGGCAGGAGCAGGGCGGCGAGCGCGAGGCTCTGGGCGAAACGCGGCATCGGCATGCGGGGGGCTGTTCGTCCGGCTAGTGTGGCAGGGCGCGGGTGCCCCACACCGACCGTCGCCCAGGGGCGGGGCGTTTTTCGGGCAGACCGCGCCGGTCAGGCGAAACGGTCGGGATGCGGCCCTGCGCGCTGCCCGGCCCGCATCTGCGGGAAGACCGGATCCCGTGGTCCGGATTCGGTGCGGACGACCGCATAAGAGCCCGTTTCGGCCTGCCGAATGGCCCAAGCTCGTTCCTGGCGGGCGTATCGGGCGCTGGATTTCTGTCCGCCTTCAGCATTCGTGCGACAGCACACAGGCAGCATCTGTCGATGACCCGCGCCGGGATGAAGGCTCGGCCTCCAGACCGTTAACAAACAGGATCTCCAGCTGCGGAGTCGCCCCATGCACCGCACATCGACAGAGGCTCACAGAGTCCGAAGCTCGCTCGCTGGCCGGCAGGCCGGGCAGCCCGTTCGGACATCAGATCTGGCGTGGGCTGTGATCGGCGTTGCTCTTCTTGGCGGTGTCTGCCTCTTGCTCGCGGCCAGCCTGGCCACGGAGGCCCAAGGTCTCGCCGACCTGACGGGAACGGTGAGCTGAAGATCCCCAGTCGCGGCCGGAGCGCGAGCAGAATCCGACACTTTCGGCGCAGGCTCACCTGGGCGCGGGCTGATGGACGATGCGGGCTTGGCCGGGCCGCACGCCGGCCGTCACGGCAGGGTGAGCTCCTGACCGGTCAGCGCTACCGCCGCTGTCGGTCCACGCGCACGGAGGCCCCCGCGTCGGAAAGGGCGCGTAATTCGTCGCGTCCATTCCGCTGTCGTGTCGGGACCAAACCTCTGGCCGCACGCGATTGCGGACGGCCGTGAGATGATCGTCTCGAAAGCCGGGCGGACCGGTCTGCGTTCACTGCGCCGCTGCGCGGGTTCCGCCTCGCGGATCGAGACGCGGCTGTCGCATCTTCGCGCGGGGACGATCGCGTCTCCTGCGTCACGCTCGGTTTGGCGGAGGCTGCCTTCCGCGCGAGCCCGCGTGCAGCGTCCGTCCGGACGCCGTGTGAGCCGACGGCACCCCCGTGGATCCTGACTCCTGGGCGCATGTGTCTAAGGTCATGACTCCCGCCCCCGTCCGCTTTCTGAGAGTCACGATCTCGTGCCGCATGCGACCGAACTGATCGCCATCATCGCCCTCGGGCTGACGCTTGCCTTCATCTGCGGAATGGTCGCCCAACGTCTCAGACTGCCGCCCCTGGTCGGCTATCTGGTCGCGGGGGTACTTGTGGGGCCCTACACACCGGGATTTGTCGGCGAAAGCAATCTAACAGGTCAGCTGGCAGAGATTGGTGTGATCCTGCTGATGTTCGGGGTCGGTCTGCACTTCTCTTTCAATGACCTGATGAGCGTGCGCGCCATCGCCTTGCCCGGAGCCGTGGTGCAGATCATCGCGGCGACCACAATGGGCGTCGGCCTGGCTCTGGCGTGGGGGTGGAGCCTCGGCCAAGGACTGGTCTTCGGTCTGGCTCTATCCGTCGCGAGCACCGTGGTCCTGCTGCGAGCCCTGGAGGAGCGTGGTCTGCTCGACACCGACAACGGGCGCATCGCCGTGGGCTGGCTCATCGTCGAAGACCTGGCGATGGTGCTCGCGCTGGTCGTCCTGCCAGCCCTTGCCCCCTCCCTCGGGGGCGAAGCGGGAGGGGCCGCGCACGGCACAGCCCACGTGCTCACCGACTTCATCGGGCACTTCATCGGCCCTGACTATGCCGGCAGCCTGCTGCTCACCATCCTTCTGACCTTCGCCAAAGTCGCGATCTTCGCGAGCCTGATGCTGGTTGGCGGACGTCGCTTCATACCCTGGTTGCTCGATCAGGCGGCGCGCACCGGGTTGCGGGAGCTTTTCACCCTCGCCGTCCTGGCGATGGCGCTGGGGATCGCCTTCGGCTCGGCGGAACTGTTCGGGGTTTCGTTCGCCCTCGGGGCCTTCTTCGCGGGCATGGTGCTCGCCGAGTCCGATCTCAGTCATCAGGCCGCCGCCGAGTCCCTGCCCCTGCAGGATGCCTTCGCGGTGCTGTTCTTCGTCTCCATCGGGATGCTGTTCGATCCGAGCATCCTCCTCCGCGCGCCGCTCTCGGTCCTGGCGGTGCTCGGCGTGATCATGATCGGCAAATCGCTCGCCGCCGTGGCGATCGTGCTGGCATTCCGGCACCCAATCGGCACGGCTCTGACGATCGCCGCGAGTCTGGCCCAGATCGGCGAGTTCTCCTTTATCCTGGTGACGCTGGGTCTGTCGCTGAAACTGTTGCCGGAGGAAGGGCGCAATCTGATCCTGGGCGGTGCGCTCCTTTCGATCACGCTGAACCCAGTTTTCTTCGCTCTCGTGACGCGGATCGAGCAGGCTCTCGCCGCGCGTCCCGACCGCGCGACGCGCTTCGAGCGTAGGCGCGGGCCCGATGTGGCGGAGACGGTCGGGCGGTCGCAGAGGCGCGACCACGTCGTGATCGTCGGCTACGGGCGCGTCGGCAGCAGTATCGGAACGACGCTGCAGGCGTGGGATCTGCCGTATGTGGTGATCGAGCGGGACCGGCGTCGCGTGCTGGATCTGCGCGCAGCGGGCGTTCCGGCCGTCTTCGGGGACGCGACGGTGCCCGGCATTCTCGAAGCGGCCGGCATCGGCGCGGCGCGTCTGCTTGTGGTCGCCACGCCCGGCCCCCACCAAGCCCCTCGGCTTGTCGAGGCGGCACGCGCGTCGAATCCGACGATCGACACGGTGGTTCGCACCCACAGCGACGTCGAGCGGCGACATCTCGAAGAGGATCGGGTGGGACTCGTCCTGATGGCCGAGCGGGAACTGGCACTGGGCATGTCGCTCTACGCGCTGCGCAGCCTTGGGGTGCGAGAGGGTGAGGCACGCCTGTTCATCGACTCGGCCCGAACCGAGAGTCAGTTCGGATCGGACAAGACGGCGGGACCCGTCAAAGGAAGCCCCGAATTGCGACATCAGCACGATGAGAGTGCCGACGGGATGCCCTGACGCTTCCGTTCAACGCGCGACGGACGGGCGGCTTTCCGAATGGGCGAACGGCCATCGGCACGGCTGGCGTGGGTCGGGATCGCAATGGCCGCTCGGAATGGTTCGGCTGGTCCGCTTCGGAGCGGCACGCGCGTGGAAGCGGACGTCACCGTCACGTGCGGCGATACCTCGAAGCATGCCTCCGTTCACGCAAGCGCCCTGCAGCCTCACTCAACCTCTTCGTCGACGCGCGACAGAAATGAGTCCGGAATCTGTATTCCGAGCTTTTTTGCTTTCTGCATATTTACGGATAAATAGAAATGGGTATTGAGTTGAACCGGCAGTTTTCCAACTTGAGCGCCGTCTAATATCTTTCTGACATAGCCCGCTGCTTTTTTGTAAGCATCTGCTTCCTCAGGGCCATAAGCGACGAGCGCTTCATCTTGGGTGGTTGCCTTGTTGTAGGCGGCGACCGGAACGCCGTTCCTCTCCGAGACTGAGCTTATCGTTCGGACGATGGATGAAATTGAAACTGTCGTTCATGAGAACGAGACCACATTTTTTGCTCGACAAAGCGCCTATTGCAGTCTCGATAGCTTTTTCGTCGGCAACGGGCGACAGCGCCGATATCATATTCATTGATCTCGCTGTCTCCTCGAAGGGCGAGACGTAGTATTTATAGTATGGTGCGGTATTGGGGTTATACATCATCGAAACGCACGACATCCCTGGCACCAATTCCTTGAGGTATTGGACCCATTTCCCGGCGATGCTACCCTCTGAATTTATAAATCCGCTCACGTTCTTTCCTGGAGCGGCCAGATTCTCCACGAATCCGCTGCCGACTGGATCGGCCACTGTCGCGAACACGATCGGTATCGTCTTCGTTTCCTGTAAAAGGGCGCGGACGACGGGGGTGGTGGCAGCAAAGATCGCATCGGGCTGGCTTGATACGATGCGCTTTGCGTGAGATTTGGCGGCATCAATGTTTCCGCCAGCCCAATAATAATCGTGCTGGAAGGCGATATTTCTTGGCGTGCTCATCTCCAAAGTATCGGTGAAGTTCTTAACGAGGCTATGAGCTGCGGCGTCAGTCTCCGAAAAATTTGTGATGATCGCAACTTTCTTCCGCATTTGACTCTGCTCGCCGGCGGCGAGGGTCGAGCACATTGTAAGTGCCAGGCACGAAAGGGCAATTTTTTTAAGCATTGCTGTATCCGATCGTCCAGCGCCAATGCCGAATGTGATTGGTATGAGGCTCGGATCTTAAGCCGAATGCTATGGTTATGGAAAAGGTAAATGGTATAAACCAGCTTATCAAGGACCAGGCCGGATCGGGGATCGGGCACTTACTCTCGCCTTTGCCACGATGGCCGAGGTTGAAGCACCGAGGCCGGGATCCGGATCTGATTTCTGAATTCGCTACCTATAAAGCCGTACAGCAAGTCCGACGGCCGGGTGTAACCACGGACCTTCTCGGGAAACGCCGACGGCGGTCCGAGTGTCTGGGTTGGGTGGGGTGGCTTTCTGCCCGTCCGCTTCCGAGCGGTCGAAGCTTTCGAGCGGACGGCGCGGGCCCGCCCGCTGACGGCCGTGATAAGACAGCGCGGTCCAACATCTGGCGTAGCGAAAGCAGACGCGCGCTCAAGGCCTCGTTTTGATGCGGTCATGCGCGTGGTTGGCCGCATCAATCGCCGCACCGTTGTCGAGGGCCCACGCGCAGAGCGCCTCGAAGGGCTGGCGCAGCGAATGGCCAAGCGGGGTGATCGCATACTCGACGCCGATG
Source organism: Methylobacterium tardum (assembly GCF_023546765.1). NCBI lineage: Bacteria > Pseudomonadati > Pseudomonadota > Alphaproteobacteria > Hyphomicrobiales > Methylobacteriaceae > Methylobacterium > Methylobacterium tardum. Next base: position 4,927,825 of record NZ_CP097484.1, on the reverse strand, counting down.
GGGGCGGTCGGCAGCACGGTCCGGGTCACCAGACCGTTGCGCTCCAGCCGCTTCAGCGCGTCCGCCAGCGCCTTGTGCGTGATGCCGTCGAGCCGCCGCTTGATCGCGTTGAACCGTGCCGGCCGCGGGCACAGCACCGTCAGGATCAGGATCGTCCACTTGTCAGCGATCTTGCCCAACACCGGGCGGACCCGCGCCATGTTGGCGAGCGCGCATGCGGACGCGGCATCGAGATCGGTATCGTCGGCCATATCTAGGCTAACCCAAGTGCGTTCTTGATAGCAGATATACGATCTGTATCTCGTAGGCCATCGTGGATGAAGGGATGCCCTGATGGCTCGCATGTTGGACAAGGTTGCTCTCGTGATCGGCGGGGCGAAGGGCATCGGCCTCGCGGTCGCCGAGCGGCTGGCGATCGAGGGGGCGTCGGTCGTTCTCACCGGCCGGCGCGCCGACGAGGTCGAGGCAGCCGCTGCGCAGATCGGCTACGGAGCGCGGGGTCTCGTCGCGGACGCGGCCCGACAGGAGGATCTGCACCGGGTCGTGGCGACGGTGCGGGAGACGCATGGCCGGATCGACGCGCTGGTCCTCAACGCGGGTATCTCGGAGCCGGCGACCCTGCGCGACGGGACGCCCGAGCATTTCGACCGGCACTTCGCGGTCAACGTCCGTGGGGCTGTCTTCGGGTTGCAGGCGGCTCTGGGCGCGATGGGACGGGGCGGGTCCGTCGTGCTGATGGGGTCGATCGCCGACGCCGCAGGCATCACGCCCTACGGGACCTATGCCGCGACGAAGGCGGCGCTCCGGTCGTACGCGCGCACATGGACGGCGGAACTCGCTCCGCAGGGGATCCGCGTGAACGTGGTAGCCCCCGGCCCGACCGACACTGCCATGATGGCGCGGGTGCCGGAGGAGGGGCGCGCCGCGCTGATCGCGCCGATCCCGCTCGGCCGCATGGCGCGTCCGGAGGAGGTGGCGGCGGCCACGCTGTTCCTGCTGAGCGACGAGGCGAGCTTCGTCGCGGGGGCCGAACTGTGCGTCGATGGCGGGATGCGACAGGTCTAGCGTCACGATAACGGTTTCAGCGGGTCCGCCTCGGCCTCTTTGCACCCCCGAAGCGGCTCGCGCTCCACCGCCGATCGCGCGCCGTCCGTCAGCATTCCGGAAGATTGACGGCGAGCCCGCCGGTCGACGTTTCCTTGTAGCGGACGCTCATGTCGCGCCCGGTCTGCTTCATCGCCTCGATGCAGTTGTCGAGCGGCATGATGTGGCTGCCGTCCCCGCGCAGCGCCAGGGACGCGGCCGCGACGGCCTTGATGGCGCCGAGGCCGTTGCGCTCGATGCACGGCACCTGGACCAATCCGCGGATCGGGTCGCAGGTGAGGCCGAGATGGTGCTCGAGCGCGATCTCGGCGGCGTTCTCGACCTGCTCGTTGGTGCCGCCGAGCGCGGCGCAGAATCCGGCGGCCGCCATCGCGGCGGCCGACCCGACCTCGCCCTGACACCCGACCTCGGCGCCGGAGATCGAGGCATTGGTCTTGATCAGGCCGCCGATCGCCGCGGCCGTCAGCAGGAAATCGCGAACACCGGCGTGGTTCGCGCCGATGCAATGGTCGCGATAGTATCGGATGACCGCCGGGACGACGCCGGCCGCCCCGTTCGTCGGTGCGGTGACGACGCGCCCGCCGCCGGCATTCTCCTCGTTGATCGCCATCGCATAGACGGACAGCCAATCGTTCGCGACGTGCGGCTGGACGCTGTTGCTGCCCCGCTCGGAGAGCAGCGCCTGATGGATGCGGCGGGCCCGGCGGCGGACGTTCAGGCCGCCCGGCAGCGTACCCTCGGTGGCGAGACCGCGATCGATGCACGCATCCATGACCGCCCAGATCCGATCAAGGCCGGCATCGAGCTCCGCGTCCCCGCGGCCGACCGTCTCGTTGGCCCGCTTCATGGCCGCGATGCTGCGCCGCGACGCCGCGCCCATCACGAGCATCTCGGCGGCGCTCCCGAACGGATAGGGGCGCAGCACCGAGGCATCGACCGCCTTGATGTCGCCGCCGGACAGTTCCTCCGCGGTCAGGACGAAGCCGCCGCCGATCGAGTAGTAGGTTTCCGTGAAGTACGGCGCGCCCTCGGCGTCGAAGGCGCGGAGGATCATCCCGTTGGCGTGGCCCGGCAACGGCGGCCCGTAGTCGAACACGATCCCGGTCTCGGCATCGAAGCGGATCCGCGGAAGGCCCGCGACGTCGATCCACGCGTTCGCGCGCAACGCGGCCTCGCGGCGCACGGCCTCGTCCGGATCGAGCGTGTCGGGACGAAGCCCGAGCAGGCCGAGAACCACCGCCCGGTCGGTGGCATGCCCCTTTCCAGTGAAGGCGAGACTTCCGCGCAGGACAGCCTCGATCCGCAGCGGCGCAGGCGCGTCAGGTGCGCGGGCCCAGCGCTCGCGGAGCGCGTCGAGGAAGCGCGCGGAGGCGAGCATCGGTCCCATGGTGTGCGAGCTGGACGGTCCGACGCCGATCTTGAAGATGTCGAAGATGCTCAGGAACATCGGGCCCTCACATCCAGCCATCGCCCGGAGCTGCACGCATTGATCAACGCAGATGTATCCTCGTCGTGGCGCCGGCGCTTGGCGAGCCCGTCTTCCGGGGCTCACGGGCATGCCCAGCATGGATCGGCCGGCCTCGCCTCGCGGTAAGCCGAAACCGTGCCACGGCCCGGGCATCCGGCGCGCCGCGCTGCGTGTGGCGCGCATCGCCACCGAAGCCCGGACGTCCTCTCAGGCTCGAATCGAGCGGCCGCGCTAGCGCTCCGATGTCAGATAATCGAGCGCGCCGCGGGTGAAGATCTCACCCAGCGCCATCAACTCCTCGACCTGCACGTACTCGTCATGCGCGCTCATGTTGTTGGGAGTGAGTCCGCAGATCACGGTCGGGATGCCCGCGCGCCGGCACAGACGCGCGTCGGAGGCGCCGACGCGCATGTTCGCGACCGGTTCGACGCCCAGGACCTGCGTCGTGGCGCGCGAGAACGACTCGACCACCGGATCGTGGCGCATTGTGAAGGTCGGCTCGTACGCGCGCAGCACCTCGAAGCTGACGCCGGGCGATCCGCGATGGCCGCGTGCAGCTCCGCCGTCGACAGGCCGAGAGGCAATCGCAGGTCGGCGGTCGCCTCGGCGTGGTCCGCCACGAGGTTCGGGAGGCGCCCGCCCGATATCGTGCCGATCGTCACCGTCAGCTTGAGCAGGACCTCGCTCTCCCCCGCGCCGGACAGGGGCCCGGAGCGCGGCGCGGCGTCCCGCACGATGGCCTCGACCTCGGGAGCGACCCGAACATCCAGCGCGCGCAGCGCCGTGAGTCCGGCGAGCGCCTCGACCAGCTTCTCGATCGCGCTCTCGCCGCGGTGGACATAGGCGGCGTGGCAGGATCGTCCCTTCTCGCCGATCCGCAGCACCGATGGCGACCCGACATCACCGCATCCCCGCGTGCCGCCGGGACGGTGTCCAGAAGGTACTGGGTGCCGCGCGTCCCATCGTCTCCTCATCGCCCGCGAAGGCGATGACCGCCTGCCGCCCCATGCGGACGGCTCCGCGGCGAGGTTCCTGAACGCGAACAGGCTCGCCGCCAGCCCGCCCTTCATGTCGGACACGCTGAGGCCGTAGAGGCGGTCGTCCCGCAATTCCCCCTCGGATCCCCCCGTCCGGGCGTCGCGATCGCCGAGGGGAAACGTGTCGAGGTGTCCGTCGAAGACCAGTCGCCGCCCGCCGAGGGCTGCGGCGGGACTTGCGCGCGGACAGGGGCGTGACCGTCAGCCAGGACCGGAGCGCCGTCAGGGGCCGTGCTGCGGATCCGCACGTCCCGAGGAGTGAGCGTGCGCGAACGCGCATGCTTCGGCGCGGCCGACCCTGCGGTCGCGGGATCCGCGACAAGCGTCCGCGCGGGACGACTGTCCCGTCCACCATCTCGCCGCGTTCAGGGCGTAGGCGATTGCGGATCGTCATCATTCGCCCCCGGCAACGGGTGCGGCACCGGGATCGCCCATGTTCAACACCGCACTGGCCGTCCTCGCCGTCCTGGCGGTCCTGCTCGCCCGGGCCGTCCTGAAGCTGGTTTTCCTGCCGCTTCGCATTCTGCGTGGGCTGGTGCGACGGCGTCCCAGGGCGGCCTGAGCCGCCCACGCCCGCCATCGAGGCTGGCCGCACGGTCCGACGCGGTCTCCGATCCGGCCCCATCGCGGGCCGTGTGCTTTCGAAGGGGAGACTCGCTTCCCGACATCCGGGTACGACGCTCGGGAACGAAAGAGTTAAGCTTCGAGTTTAGGGAGCCGCCGATTCGGGGGTACCCTTGAGACCATCCATCCTCGCACTGCTCGGGCTCATGCTCGTGGCCTGCCCGCATTCAGCCCTGGCCCAGGGCGTCAGCGACGTGCCCGCCACGTCGGTCGAGGCCGACGAGCCGCGCCCCGGTCCGCCCCCGCCGCTGCCGGAGCTCTCGGATCCGAACGGGCGGGCCGGCGAGGCCCTGAACGAGCCCGGCGAGCGCTCCCGGATCCCGAAGGCGCTGCGCTCCTCCGGCTCCAAGGCCGGCGGCCCGGCCAACGATCTGAACCCGGGCGGACGGGACGAGGCGCCGGCACCGCCGAAAGGTGACCTCGGCCGCGTCGTCGCCGGCCAGGAGTTGTTCCACGGCAATTACTGCGGCAAGGGCCAGCGTGGCGAGGGGCTTCCTCCGACGGACGCCCTCGATGCCGCCTGCATGCGCCACGACGCCTGCTACGAAGCGGCCGGGTACCATTCCTGCGCGTGCGACGCGTCGCTCAGGCGCGAGGCGTCCGCCGTGGCGGACGGGACGGGCGCCCCCTTGGAGGTCCGGCGCAGGGCCCTCAGCGTCGTGGAGGCGACCGCCGTCATGGAATGCCGCGCCCCCTAGCCACGCGCCCCTGCACGGGATCTGACCGGCGGCCGGCTTGGAGCCGCGACCGTCGGTGTCGCGCCACGCTCCGGGAGCGCGGCGCGCCGCGATGACCAGCCCATCTCCCATCCCCGCCCTTGTCCTGAGGTGCGGCGGAGCCGCCTCGAAGGAGAGCTCCAGGGCTCGCGCGGCCGGCTGGAGGGCTCCTTCGAGGCCTCCGCTACGCGCCGGCACCTCAGGATGAGGGCGAGGATCGGATGATCCAATCCACCCCACACCACGACCCGTATCCTGCCGTCGCGCGTCGCGACGTGATCGGGAGCGGCTCTACTGCGCCTTCGGCTTGCGCAGGAGATAGACTTGCCAGGTCAGCATCATGCTCGAGGCCATCAGGATGGCGTTGAGCAGGTTGAGGAGCGCCTCGTCGTGCATCGTCTCGATCCTGCGGCGGTCGCGTCGCCGGGAAAGCGAGACCGCTGGCAACAACCGGGCCAAGGCCCGCGCCGGGTCGAGGCGCTGGCCTCCGATTCCCGTAGGGCGTTCGACACGAACGATGTTCGCGGCGCCTCGCGCGCGCTCGGTCTGGTCGGGCCGCGCGGGTGCCTAAGCGGGGACCGACTCGCGCGCCGTGAAGGCCTTGGCCGAGATCAGACGCGTCAGGGTCGCGAGCAGATCGGTCTGGGTGATGATCCCGAGGACGCGCCGATCCTCGTCCACGACGACCACCGCATGGGTGCGCCCGTCGGTCAGGGAGGAGGCCAACGCGACGATCGGCGCGTCCGGCCGCGCCGTCCGCGCCTCGGACATCACCTGCGCGAGGCCGACTTCCCCATGCAGCGTCAGCTCGCGCAGGCCGAGCGTGCCCGCGAGCCGGCCCGCGCCGTCCACCACGGGCAGCGTCCGGATGTTGTGCGCGATCAGCAGTTCCCGTGCGCGCTCCGCGCTTGCGTCCATCCCGATGGTGACCACGTCGCGCGACATCACCTCACGACAGGTGAGGTCGCCTTGGGTCCGCACCAGGGCGTGGTGTTCGACTTGGCGCAGAAGCCGGTCGAGGTCGGAGCGGTCGATATCCAGGGTCTCGTGCAGCTCGACCAGGGCCGCGTCCACATCGTCCGACGTGAAGCCGACCCTGAGCGGCGGCGGCAGATCCGCCGTTCCGTGCGTGTTGACCGCCGCCGGCACCGGGACGTGCGGGTAATTGCGGCGCGAGATCTTGTGGAACGCGATGCCGAGCGCAACCAGGATGACCGAGTTGAGGCAGACCGGGAACAGGGGGAACAGGAAGCCCGCGGAGGTGACCGCCGGGCCGCCGATCAGCGCCGTCAGGGCGGCAGCACCGCCGGGCGGGTGAAGGCAGCGGGTGAGCGACATTGCCGCGATGGCCAGCGAGACCCCGACGCCGATGGCCATGACCGGATTGGGGATGAAGTGGGCCGCGAGCACGCCCATGAAGGCGGAGATCGTGTTGCCGCCGATGATCGACCAAGGCTGGGCAAGGGGGCTGGCCGGCACGGCAAACAGGAGCACGGCCGAGGCGCCCATCGGCGCCACGATGAGCGGGATGTGCGGTCCCTGGCCGAAGAACAGGCCGCAGATCAGGCCCGTGAGCGTGATGCCCGCGAGCGCGCCGAGACAGGCGATGAGGCGCTCACGGAGGGTCGCGCCCGCCAGGATCGGTCGGAACAGCTGGAACCCCGCTGTCTTCCCGGATCGATGTTCCGGACGGACCGTCTCCGACATCCTCACGCATCCTTCGCTCACCCGGCCGTCGGTCGTGCCCGCTCGACGAGCACATGCACCGATCGCCTGGGCGTGTATCTGGTATACCAGAGGCCTGTTTACGGGCCGCGGCTGAAATTGCAATCTCGTGAGGCATTCTGCCTGCCGATCGGGCGATTTGGTGTCGGGCTTGGCCGACGGCCCGGGACCGATCGTCGGTGTCCGTCGCCGACGACACCATGAGACATGACGATGCCGGACGGCGGCGGCGACCGACGCCCTGTCCAACGACCATGTTGTGGAAGGCCGGAGAAAGCCGGGCGGCTATGCAAGCCCGGGTTGCAACCGAGGCGAGACCTTGAGCATTGGGACAGCATAGCCATTCGGCATCCCAAGGTCTCCCATGCTGCTGATCTCGTCCCTCGTGGCGGGCACGTTCGTCCTCGCCACATCGTTCTCGCTCATCGCCGTCCTGACGGACTAGGCGCCAGACCGACGCCGCGCCCGATCCCCAGGGCTGGCGCCTCCTGCCAGATCCGAAGGCCCGTGTGGGCCAGGATCCTGCACCGAGCTATGGTGTGGAAGCGCACCTGACGGGGAAATCCATCCCACTTATGCGCATCATATGGCCTCGGGCCGGTTGTGCGCTGCGCGGCCGGTGCCTAGGTCAGAGGGTGAGGCCGCGATGGCGTCGCGGTTTCGCAGCCCTTCTCTAGGGCGTTTCCTCCCAAGACTTCGGGCCGCTCCTTCGGGAGTGGCCTTTTTTGTGCCGACCGCCGCAGAGCTGTGATGACGGCCGCAGCCCCACCGACTATAAGTTTAGCTCCCCCTGCTGATGTGCCCGAGGTGTTCGCGACCCGCACGGTGCTGTTGCGGAGGGACGCGCGATGACAGGAGGGTGCGGACCAGTTCTCCGCACCCTACCCGTGAGGCCTTGGCCGGGCAGTCGCGTGAGGGTCGGCGCGTGCGGGGGAACTGGACACCGCGAAGCGCCGGCCCACGGCCTTCGATTCACCCCGCCTCGGCTGGCAGCGCGACATTCGATGCGACCGGGGCGCCCTCGCGGTCGAAGACGGTGTAGAGGACGCTGGCGGGGTCGAGCCCGAGCTCGGCGATATGCGCAACCGCCGCGTCCTTGGCTTCGGCCGGCGTACCGAACGGAGCGGGCAGCTGGTACATCCGCGCCGCCTGTTCCTCGCCGTCGATCTGCATCGGTGGCGTCGTGATCTCGACCGTGTAGGGCATGGCGTCAGCCCACCTGCGCCTAGTGGAACACGCCGAAGAACCACAGGAGCAGGATGATCGGCAGCGGGATTCCAAGCAGCCAGAGCAATCCACCGCGCAGCATTACAGCCTCCACTTCCGCAACTGTTCTACCCAGGGTTGGGTAGCTCTCGATCGGAACGCACGAGGCCGTGAAAGCGATCCTCCCACTCTGCAGCAAAGCTGGCGATCCTGCTCCGAAGCGGAAGAGCCGCTTTCGGCCCGCCAAGATCGCAGCGCACGCGCCAGCACGGCGCCTCGGAAGCCTGGACGTGCGCCTCTCCGCTCCTGAGGAGCCCAGGCATGAAAGCCGGCCGCAGCACCTGCCGGCCCGTGAGCGGCATCGCGCCGTTCACGCTCCGCCCGAGTTCGTGTACGAGCGTGTGCCGTCGATTGACGACGGCACAGAGCGTGGAGCGCCAGTGACCGAAGACGATGCAGCGCCGGTCTCCACGGGACTGGTCGGTCTCGACCATATCCTGGACGGCGGCTACGCGGCGCGCCGTTCGCATCTCATCGAGGGACGGCCCGGGTCCGGCAAGACCACGCTGGCAATGCAGTTCCTGCTCGAGGGCGCGAAGCGCGGCGAGGGCTGCCTCTACATCACCCTCTCGGAGAGCCGGCGCGAGCTTCTGAACGTCGCGGAGCGTCACGGCTGGTCGCTCGACGGCATCGAGATCTGCGAACTCGTCGCGCCGGAACTCAGCCTGGATCCGAACCTGCAGCAGACCCTCGTCCATACCTCCGACCTCGAGCTCGGCGAGACGGTTCGCATGGCCATCGCCGAGATCGAGCGCGCCAAGCCCGACCGCGTCGTGTTCGACAGCCTGTCCGAGATCCGGCTGCTCTCGCAAGGCTCGTTGCGCTACCGCCGGCAGGTTCACGCCCTGCGAAGCTTCCTGCTCATCCAGAACATCACGGCGCTTCTTCTGGACGATCTGGCCGCCGAAGAAGACGACCTGAACCTGCACAGCCTGAGTCACGCCGTGATCCGGCTGGAACAGCTCGCGCCGCTGTACGGCGGTGAGCGGCGGCGGCTGCGCGTGATCAAGATGCGCGGCACGCCGTTCCGGGGCGGGTACCACGATTACATCATCCGGCGCGGCGGCTTGACCGTGTTCCCGCGGCTCGTGGCCGCCGAGCATCTCGGCACGTTTCCGGACGCCCAGTGCGGCACGGGAAGCGCCGAACTCGACCAGCTGCTCGGGGGCGGTCTCGACCGGGGGACCAGCACGATGCTGATCGGGCCCTCCGGCGTCGGCAAGTCCACGGTGGCCCTCACCAGCGTCACCGCGGCGATCGCCCGCGGCGAGAAGGCGCTGATGCTCAGCTTCGACGAGACGACGAGCGTGCTGCGGAAGCGGGCGAGCGGCCTGTCGATGCCGATCGACGACGCGGTCGCATCGGGCGCGCTCCAGGTCGAGCAGATCGATCCCGCCGAGGTATCGCCGGGCGAGCTGGCCGACATCGTGCAGAACGCGGTCGAGCACCGAGGAGTCACCCTGGTGGTGATCGACTCCCTGACGGGCTATCACAACGCCATGCCGGAGGAGAATTACCTGCTCCTGCAGATGCATGAGCTGCTGACCTACCTGAATCAGCAGGGCGTCATCACGCTCCTGGTCCTGGCGCAGCACGGCATGATCGGGGCCATGAGCACGAGCGTCGACCTGACCTATCTCAGCGACACGATCCTGCTCTTTCGCGCGTTCGAGGCCGAGGGGCGTCTGCGCCGTGCGATCTCCGTGGTGAAGAAGCGGACCGGCAGCCACGAGGATACGATCCGCGAGTTGCGGATCGACTCGCAAGGGATCCGCGTTGGCGAGCCGCTGAGCGCGTTCCGAGGAGTCATGACCGGGGTCCCGACCTTCGAAGGTGAGCGGTCGTCACTTCTCCGCACCCGCGGCGCCTGATGACCGATGCTGACCCGCCGGTCCTCGTCCTCGCACCGACGGGCCGCGACGCGCATGTGGCCGCGACCCTCCTCGGCGAGGAGCGGATCGCGACGCAAATCTGCGGCGACCTCACGGACGTCGTGGCGTGCCTCGATACGGCGGCCTGCGCCATCCTCACCGAGGAGGCGCTGTTCTCCTCCAACCGACAGGCCCTGGCGGACTGGATCGCCGCGCAGCCGCCGTGGTCGGACTTTCCGTTCATCCTGCTGACGCGGCGGGGCGCCGAACCCAAGGTCCACCTGACCGACCTCCTCGGGAACGTCAGCGTTCTGGAGCGCCCGTTCCACCCGGCGACGCTGGTGATGGCGGTGCGCTCCGCCCACCGCGCCAGGCGCCGGCAACTCGAGGCGCGCGCCTATCTGGAGGAGCGCGAGCGCTCGGCGGAACGGCAGACCCTCCTGATCCGCGAGCTGCATCATCGTGTGAAGAACACGCTGGCGACGGTCCAGGCTCTGCTGGGCGCGTCGTCCCGATCCGCGACCAGCGTCGAGGCGTTCTACACGTCGTTCTCGGCGCGGGTGATCTCGCTCGCGAAGACGCACAACCTGCTCACCGAGGATTACTGGCAGCAGGCGCCGTTGCGCGACATGCTGATGAACGAACTCGGGCCCTACAACGACAGCGAAGGGTCCCGCATCGTTCTCGACGGTCCCAGGGTCGATCTGGTCGGCGATCTTGCGGTTCCCACCGGGATGGCGATCCACGAACTGACGACGAACGCGGCCAAGCACGGGGCGCTATCCGTCCCGGAAGGTCGCATCCGGATCAGCTGGACGGTCGAGAAGACCGCGGACCATCAGGTGCTGTGTCTCGACTGGATCGAGCGCGGCGGTCCGCCGACGGAGCCGCCGACCCGCAAGGGCTTCGGGTCGACGCTCCTCCAGCGCGTGCTGAAAGTGCAATGCCAGGCCGAGCTGGCCTTCGATTATCAGCCCGCCGGCTTGCACTTCGCGATGCGCGCGCCTTTGCCGGAGATGCGCATCGTCCCCGCCTACTGAGGGTGTCGGAGCGGGGCATCGTCCCGCTGCGCCGCGCCTGCGGGCCGGCCACCGCGGCAATCCCGAAAAGGCCTGTCCGGGGCGCTGCCTGTTTGCCCTCGGTCCAACACGTGGGACGATCGCCGTCCGCCGGCATGGCCGATGCAGAAGGGCCGTGGCCGGTCGCCCCGGCCGCATTGAACAGGACTCCAGAATGGCACCGCAAGAAGCATCCAGGTCGCCGGTCCGCGGCGGGCGCGTGGCGATCGCCGGCCTGGGCACCGTCGGGCGGGCCGTGGCACGGGCCCTCGACGGCGGCGCCATACCGGGCCTGACCCTGACCGCCGTCGCGGTCCGCGACGCCGGGAAGGCGCGTGCCGAACTCGCGGCGTTCGCTCAGCCGCCCGAGATCGTCACCGCGTTCGATGCCCTCGAGCCGCGGGCCGACATCGTGCTGGAATGCGCGCCGTCGCAGTTTCTCCCGTCGATCGTGCGGCCGTTCGTGACGGCCGGCAAGACGGCCGTGGTGCTGAGCTGCGGGGCGCTCCTCGACAACGCGGACCTCGTGGAGGCCGCCCGCGCCCATGGCGGTCAGATCGTCGTCCCGACCGGCGCCCTGCTCGGCCTCGACGCCGTGACGGCCGCCGCGGAGGGCACGATCCACACGGTGCGCATGATCACCCGCAAGCCCGTCCGCGGCCTCGTCGGCGCGCCCTACCTCATCGAGCACGGCATCGAGATCGCCGGCATCACCGAGCCGATGCGGGTCTTCGCCGGCAGCCCGCGCGAGGCGGCCCGCGGCTTTCCGGCGAATCTGAACGTCGCGGTCGCGCTCTCGCTCGCCGGCATCGGACCGGACCGGACCGAGCTGGAGATCTGGGCCGACCCCGGCCTCGACCGCAACACCCACCGCATCGAGGTCGAGGCCGACGCAGCGCGGTTCGCCATGACGATCGAGAACGTGCCGACCGACGAGAACCCCCGCACGGGCCGCATCACGGCGCAGTCCGTCATCGCCTACCTGCGCAAGCTCGCCGCCCCGCTCCGGGTGGGGACCTGACGGGCCGGGCCCGGCTGGCACATCCCGTGCTGTCGATTGCACGCGTCCGGGCCGAGGTCCGCGCGGAGGCCCCGTAACCCCGGAGTGGCCCGTGACAGCGGTGAACGGCGAGACCCCGTCCGCGATCGAGCGGGCGACGATGCGGCGGGTCACGGCGCGGCTCATGCCGCTGCTGATGCTGGGCTTCCTCGTCGCCTTCATCGACCGCGTCAATGTCGGCTTCGCGGCCCTGCAGATGAACGCCGATGCCGGCCTGTCGGCTCGGTCTTCGGCCTGGGTGCGGGCCTCTTCTTCGTCGCCTACTTCCTGTTCGAGGTGCCCTCGAACCTGATGCTCGAGCGGTTCGGAGCCCGCCTCTGGCTCGCCCGGATCATGATCACCTGGGGGCTGATCTCCGCAGCCACCGCCCTCGTCGTCGGGCCGATCTCGTTCTGCGCGGTGCGCTTCCTTCTGGGCGCGGCCGAGGCCGGCTTCTATCCCGGCGTGATCTTCTACCTGACGCGCTGGTTCCCGAAGGCCTACCGCGCCCGGGTGATCGCCCTCTTCGCCGTGGCCGTGCCCCTGTCGAATTTCGTCGGCTCGCCGATCTCGGCGGCGCTGCTCGGGCTCGACGGCTGGCTGGGCCTGCGCGGCTGGCAGCTGATGTCGATCGTCGAGGCCGCGCCGGCCGTGGTGCTCGGCCTGCTCGCCCTGCGGTTCCTGCCGGAGGGGCCGGACCGGGCGCCCTGGCTCGACGACGCGCAGCGCCGCTGGCTCACCGGGCGCCTGGCGGCCGAGCGCGCGAAGCAGCCGGCGGTCCGACCCTCCGTCTGGCAGGTAATCCTCGACCGGCGCGTGCTGGCCGCGGGCCTGATCTTCGCCGGCAGCGTCGGCGCGAGCGCCTGCCTGTCGATCTGGCAGCCGCAGATCTTCAAGTCCTACGGTCTGACGACGATGGAGATCGGGCTGCTCAACTCGGTGCCGTTCGGGATCGCGGCCGGGTTGATGGTGCTCTGGGCCCGGCGATCGGACCGCACCGGGGAGCGGGCATGGCACGTCGCCGGGCCGCAGGCGCTCACCGCGCTCTGCCTCGCCGCGGCCCTGGCCACCCACGGGTTCGGGCCGACGGTCGCGATCCTGTTCCTGGCGATCCTCGGGACCTACGCGGTCAAGGGCCCGTTCTGGGCGCTGGTCACGGAATGGCTGCCGCCGGGCGCGGCCGCAGCCGGGATCGCGCAGATCAACGCCATCGGCAACCTGGGCGCCTTCGTGGGGACGTACCTGATGGGTGTGATCAAGGATGCGAGCGGCAGCTACGCACTGGGCTTGCTGCCGCTCGCCCTGATCACCGCCACGGGGGCAGCGCTCGCGCTGGGACTGGACCGCGCCCGCCCGCCCCTGATCCCGGTTCTGCCGGGTGAGAGGCCTTAGGAAGGCTGCACGCCGCATGAATCGGCCCGAAGCCGACTCACCCTCTCACCCGCTCAGGGGGCGTACGGGGTGAAGACGTAATCATGGTTCCTGACGCGCGCTTCGTGGCAGGCGAAGCAGGTTTGATGCTGCGCTTCGTCCACCGGCTTGCCGTCGATGAAACGGCCGAAGCCCCAGCCGCCGGTCGCGGCGTAACGCTTCGCATCCTTGACCATGACCTGCACGGTCGTGGCCCGGCCGGGCACCGTCGCCGACTCGAACTCCGCGGACGGCATCCGCTCCCAAGCCAGCTTCACCAGGACCGTACCGTCCGGGAACGGCAGCGTACCGGCCCGGTAGGCCGTCACGGCCCGGTCGTTGCCGACGACGGCGCGCAGTTCGTTCAGCGGCGCATCCTCGAGCGCCGGCGCGATCAGGCGCCAGTCGCGGTAGCCGTCCGGAACGGTGACGCCGTAGATCGGCGCGGCGGGCTTGCCGCTCCCGTCCACCGCCCGGGCGGCCGCGACGAGAAGGCCTGAGGCGGTGCAGGCCAGGAGAAGGGCGCCGGGCCCGCGGAGGCGACGGTCAGAGGGCATCGACGTCCACCACGGCTTGCGCGAAGGCCTGCGGGGCCTCCTGCGGAAGGTTGTGCCCGATGCCGCCGCTGATCGTGCGATGCGCGTAGGGCCCGGAGAACTGCTTGGCGTAGGCGGCGGGATCGGGGTGCGGTGCCCCGTTCGCGTCCCCCTCCAGGGTGATCGTCGGCACGCCGATTTTCGGCGTCTCCGCCAAGCGGGCTTCGAGGGGATCGTACCGCCGCTCGCCGTCGGCGAGACCCAGGCGCCAGCGGTAATTGTGAATGACGATGCTGACGTGATCCGGATTGTCGAGGGCCGCAGCACTGCGCGCGAAGGTGGCGTCGTCGAACTGCCAGCGCGGCGAGGCCGTCCGCCAGATCAGCCGGGCGAATTCCGTCCGGTTGGCCTCGTAGCCCGCCCGGCCGCGGCTGGTCGCGAAGTAGAACTGGTACCACCAGGCGAGTTCGGCCTGGGGCGGCAGCGGCTTCTTGCCGGCCTCCTGGTTGCCGATCAGGTACCCGCTGACCGACACCAGGGCCTTGCACCGCTCCGGCCAGAGCGCGGCGACGATGCAGGCGGTGCGGGCGCCCCAGTCGAAACCGGCGAGAACGGCCTGACGGATGGCGAGCGCGTCCATCAGGGCGATGATGTCGACCGCGAGCGCCGCCTGCTGGCCGTTGCGCACGGTATCGCCCGCCAGGAAGCGCGTCGTGCCGTAACCGCGCAGGTAGGGGACGATCACCCGGTATCCCGCCGCGGCGAGCAACGGTACGACCTCCGCGAAGCTGTGGATGTCGTAGGGCCAGCCGTGAAGCAGGAGCGCCGCCGGACCGGACGGGTTGCCCGCCTCCAGATAGCCGACGCGCAGGAGGTTAGCGTCGACTTCCTTCAGCGGCCCGAACGCGGCGCCTTCGCCCTTTCCTGTCTGCGCGTGTGCGGGGGCACCAGGCCGAGTTCGGCGGCCGCGATGGTGGCGGCCGCGCCGCCGAGAAGGCGGCGGCGGCTCCGGTTGATGGTTTCGGACGGCATGGGCGCATCCCGCTGCTGAGGTGTCGATGCGCCGAATATTGCCCCAATCAGCCGCTTGCCGCTTTCAGAAGCCGTGCAGCGCACCTTCAGAGCCTCTTGATTTTCGGTTCGGGACGGCCCTGCTGCACCGGCATGATCGCTGAGGCGGCCACGTGATCTACCGGTTCTCGTCCTTCACCCTCGACACCGCCCGGCGCGAGCTCAGGGACAGGGACACCCTCGTCGCGCTGGAGCCGCAGGTCTTCGATGTCCTCGCGCACCTCGTCGCCGCCCGCGATCGCGTGGTCAGCCGCGACGATCTCCTGGAGGCCGTCTGGCACGGCCGCATCGTGTCGGAGGCGACGATCAGCAGCCGGCTGAACGCCGCGCGCGCCGCGATCGGCGACACCGGGCTCGACCAGCGCCTGATCCGCACGCTCCCGCGCAAGGGCGTCCGCTTCGTTGGCGCCGTGGAGGCGGGGGACGACCCCCTGACGAAGCCAGGAGCGGAGACCGGGGCCGGCACCGGGCCGTCCTGGCGCGCGGGACCCCGATTGCCGGCCGTGGCGGTCCTGCCCTTCACCAACATGAGCGGCGACCCGGAGCAGGACTACTTCGCGGACGGGATCTGCGAGGAGATCATCACGGCGCTCTCGCGCATGAGCGGCCTGTTCGTCATCGCCCGCAATTCCTCGTTCACCTACAAGGGCCGGGCGATCGACGTGCGCCGGGTCGGCGCGGAACTCGGCGTCGGCTACGTGCTCGAGGGCAGCGTGCGCCGCAGCCGCGACCGGCTGCGGATCGCGGGGCAGCTCGTCGATGCGGTCTCGGGCGCCCATCTCTGGTCGGACCGGTTCGACGGTGACCTGCACGACGTGTTCGCGCTGCAGGAGCGGGTTGCCGAGAGCGTCGCGGCCGCGATCGAGCCGACCCTGCAGCAGGCCGAGATCAAGCGTCTCGGGCGCACGGCGCCGTCCCGGCTCGACGCCTACGAGCGTCTGCTGCGGGCCAACGCGCACCTGTCCGAGTTCACCGGTCCTGGCATGGCCGCAGCCCTGGCCTGCTTGGGCGAGGCTCTGGAGGCCGAACCGGATTACGCCCCCGCGATGGCGGCGACCGCCTATTGCCGCGCGCAGTGTCACTTCCAGGGCTGGGCCGAGCAGGACGACCGCGCCCGCAGCGCGGCCGTCGCCCTGGCTTGGCGGGCGGTCGAGCGCGCGCCCGGCGACGCGCAGGTGCTGTGGATGGCCGCCTTCGCGATCTGGAACATGGCCGGGACCGGGCGTGAACGCGCGCGCGACCTCTTCCGGCGCTCGCTGCTCCTCAACCCGAACTCCGCGATGGCGCTGACGCTCGCGGGCTGGATCGAGACGATGTGCGGCAACGGCGCCGAAGGCCGCGCCATGGTGGCCCGCGCGCAGCGGCTCAACCCGCGCGATCCGCGCGGCTGGCTGATGTCCGGCGTGATGGCGGTGGCCGCGTTGATCGACGGGGACGACACCACCGCGATCGACTGGGCCGAGCGCGCCCTGGCGCAGAACCGCCGCTTCGCCGTGGCCCTGCGCGTCCTCGCGGTCGCCAACGTCCGGCTCGGGCGGCTGGACCGCGCCCGCGAGGCTGTCGCGGACATGCTCGCGATCGAGCCGCACTTGACGATCTCGGGCTTCCTCGCACGCATCCCCTTTCCGCTCGAGCGGATGGCGCAGCGCTACGCCGAAGCCTTGGCGATCGCGGGCCTCCCAGCCTGATCGCCGAACGGGACCGAGCGAGCCTCCTGGCCGCTTCGCTATTTTCCCGGTTGTACATGGAGACCGGTGCGGGCCGCGGCTGAGCTCAGGCTGACGCCTTTCTGGCTTCGCTCTGCGACAACCACAAGTAATGACAGGGCTTTGGAGAGCGACGATCGGGACGCCCCCTCGATCGACGCAGCTGTGTCGAGCAGCATCGTTTCTCCCTATGGCCTTGTTCGTTGAACTCAGTCTGCCGGTCCGGCTTGAGCACTGTCCAGCGCCGACATTCCGAAGTCCGAAATTTCCTTCTCGCTCCGCGAGAAGGTCACGGACCGAGACAATAGGCTCTCTGTTCACAGGCGCGCGGACTTTGTGGCCGATCACCATTCGGAGCGGTGCAGGACAATGACCCCTTGGGGCTTCGGGTCACCCGAACGCGGGCGTCAGGAAGCCTTCGGCCGATGATTCGATCGCGACTTGCACTGTTCGGTGGAAGACCTGTCGCGGGCACAGCATGAGATCGGGAGGATGTGCGACTGATCTGCAGCCCGCATCCACTTTGCAAAACGCTTTGCCGATCACCAGCTTGTCCGCTCTCCCGCTCACGGCTACAGCGCGCTTATGCCCGACAAGCTCAATGCCCTCCTCGAGCGCCTCAAGGCGCATCAGCGCACGCTCATCCTGGCCATGGCCGAATACGACGGCCTGCCGGCCGGGAGCGCGCTGCGTCAGGTCGCCGAGCTGGAGAACGTCATCGCCGCGGTCGAGGCGGTCGCGGCCGAAGAGGCCGAGCGCGCGCGAAGCGCCCACGGATCGGCCCCGCGCCGCACTGGCGGCTAGAGCCGCGACCGTCCGGTTGCGACACGCCTCACGAGCGGGGCGCGCGGGCGAGCCGCGACGACCGGCCCATGCTCCATCTCCGCCCTTATCCTGAGGTGCCCGCGTCAGCGGACCTCGAAGGCGCGTTCCAGGGATCGCGCGGCCGGCTGGAGCCCTCCTTCGAGGCGGCTGCGCCGCACCTCAGGATGAGGACCAGGGTTGGGATGCCCCCCACCAAACCACGACCCGTGATCTTTCGTCAGCCGTCTCAACGCGCTTGGAAATGGTTCTCGGCGCGAAGGGGAGTGGCATCCCCGGCCGGAAGCACCCTGCCGACGCGCGCATTGAGGCCCGTTCAACCTGCGCGAACAGCGTCGGATTGCGGAAATCGGCCGCCTGCATCGACCGGCAGACGGCGGCGGCCTGCACGGAATGCTGCCGACCCGGCGGGTCGTCGCAGACGACAACGGCGCAGCAACCGGTGAGGTCACTGCGCCGCTGGATCGGGCTGCTGAGGGGGCGAAAGCAGCCACCGGGAGGCGATAGACCCGGCGCGGCGTCCGCGCGGTGCGCCGGAGCACATCCAGCCCTCTGTGGCTCGGCGGTAACACGCGTCGCGGACCGCCTGTGGACGACGTCGGATGCCTCGGATTGGTCAAGGTTCAGGAGCGAGCGTGAGGTGCTTCCTCCGATCCGGCCCCGCCCCATGTTTGCCAGCCCGCGCGCCTTCATCCTCCACCATCGCGAGCGCCTCGCCGTGCTCGTCTCGTCCGCGTTGTTCTTGACCGGCGCCCTGCCTCTCGTTTGGGCAATTGGCTAATAGCGCGTTCAACCGATCGGGATTTCAGGCAAATGGATGCATATCATTGATATTGGATATAGAATTAACTATTCCCCCGTAAGACCTTAACTTGGCAGCTTCATCGACGCTGGGCTCAGCAGCTGCCTTCGAGGTCAGTCGTGCCGCTCAACTCCTTGTCCATCCGCAGCAAGCTGATTGCTGCCTTCGCCGTTCTGCTCCTGCTGCTCAGTGGCCTGAGCCTCGTCGGGCTTCGAAGCGCCTCAACGCTCAACGGGCTGCTTCTCGATGTCGAGACGAACTGGCTGCCGAGCGTGCGCGCCGCAAGTCAGATCGATTCCCTGACAGGGCGGTATACCACCAGTCTGCTCCGTCATATCCTGACGGAAGAACCGCAGATGCTGGCCAGCGTCGACAAGGATCTCGCCGATCGGGGTCAGAAGATCGATGCAGCAACGAAGAGCTACGAGAAGCTGATCAGTTCCCCTGAGGAGCGCGCGCTCTACGAAACGTTCGCCCGGGATTGGCGCGCGCTCGCAACCGCCGTCGAGCCGATCCTCGCGCTGTCCCGCAAGGGCGAGAAGGCGCAGGCTCTCAGCCTCTACGAAGCCAAGGTGGTCGCGCCGCGTCGGAGCGCGTCGGTGGCGCTCGATAAGATCATCAAGCTCAACCAGGATGGTGCCGAGCAGGCTGCCAGGGAGAGCCAGGACACATACGCTCAGACGCGCGCCATGCTCATCGGCGTCGGGCTTTTAGCCGTGGCTCTGTCGATCGCGTTGGCGGCCATGATCATCCTGAGCATCGCGCGCGGCATCAACTCGGTGGTGCAACCGATGCAGGCGCTCGCCGATGGCGACCTGGCCGTCACCATTCCGCATCAGGGCCAGAAGACGGAGATCGGAACGATCGCGAATGCGGTGCAGGTGTTCAAGAATGGCCTGATCCGCATGAAGGCGCTGGAAGACGAGACCGCAGTGGCGCGGCTCGCCGCCGAGGAGCAGCGCAAGGCCGGCATGCGCCAGATGGCCGACGGCTTCGAGGCTGCCGTCGGCGGCATCATCGGCATGGTGTCGTCGTCGGCGACCGAATTGCAGGCCACCGCGCAGACCATGACGGCCACGGCAACCGAGACCGCCAGCCAGTCGACCACCGTGGCCGCGGCCGCCGAGGAGGCCGCCTCCAACGTCAACACCGTCGCGGCGGCGGCGGAGGAGCTGGGCTCGTCGGTCCAGGAGATCGGCCGTCAGGTCGCGGGCTCGGCCGAGCTGGCGCAGCGGGCGGTGCACGAGGCCGACCAGACCGGCACCCTGGTGCAGGAGCTGAGTGCCGCCGTCTCGCGGATCGGCGATGTGGTCGGGTTGATCTCGAACATCGCCGGGCAGACCAATCTGCTGGCCCTCAACGCGACCATCGAGGCGGCGCGCGCGGGTGCGGCGGGCAAGGGCTTTGCGGTCGTCGCCTCCGAGGTGAAGGCGCTGGCCGAGCAGACCGCCAAGGCGACGAACGAGATCTCCGGCCAGATCGCGCAGATCCAGGCCTCGACGGGGCAGGCGGTGACGTCGATCGGCGGCATCACCGGGCGGATCCGCGAGATCAGCGGCGTGGCGACCTCGATCGCGGCGGCGGTCGAGCAGCAGGGTGCGGCCACCCAGGAGATCGTGCGCAATGTTGCGCAAGCCGCCATGGGCACCGGCGAGGTGACGAGCAACATCTCCGGTGTGGCGGGAGCGGCCGAGGAGACCGGGGCGGCGGCCAGCCAGGTTCTGGGGGCAGCCTCCGAGCTGTCGCGTCAGTCCGAGCACCTCGGCGCGGAGGTCGCGCGCTTCCTCGCCACCGTGCGCGCCGCCTGAGCGGACGCCGATCGATATCTGTCGCCTGACCAAGGCCCGCCTCCGCGCATCTGCGGAGGCGGGCCTTCCGCGTTCGGTAGCAGAGCAGCGCGGAGCTGTCGGAGACCCGCCTTGGTGCGCCCCCGCTGCGTCGATGGGGGCTAGCTGACCTTGTCGTCGGGCTCGGTCGGCTCCACGCTGGTCCCCAGCGCTCCGCCTCGCGGCGCATCGGCCGGATCGTGCCGGTCCCGATTGAATCGGCCGCCGCTCTCGGCGGTGCGCGTATCATGCGGGTGCGTCGCGCGCCGGTCGGCCCCGCTCAACTCCTTGCGGGTCGGGATGGGCCGCCAAGGCGCCGGAGCAGCGCCCAGACGGAGGACCGTCGGGGCCCGCGTGAGAAACACCGCAAGCACCACCCACGGGACGACGAAGACGACAAACGCGGTCAGGCCCATGGCGATGCTCCCAGTATGTTTTGCAGTACTGGTGAGAACGCCGGTCATCCATGACTGATCCCGCCGGGGCAAGCTCAATCGATGCTGCGCCGCAATGCATGAATCATCATCGGCGCCGCAGTGCATCGCCGTGCCGATCTGGCCCGAACACCGCTTCTTCGATCCCGTCGACGGGCTGCAGCGCGAACGAGGCGGACGCCAACCGCGCGGCCTTCGACCGGAGATGGCCGAGGATCCCGGATCGGTCAGAGCATCGGCGCACGCTGTTCTGCACGAAGGCACCCGGGGACAGGTTCGGCGGCGCCCGACCCTGCACACGCCACGACGAGACCGCTCTGCGTGTTCCCCAGCACATCGGACCGGAGAGCTTGAGCATAGATCTTCCTCAACGACGGCAGCCGCCGCCCATCACGTGGAGATCGTCATGTCCCTCTCAGCCCGCCTCGTCCTGCTCAGCGGTGTCGTCGTCCCGGCCGGAGCCTTGCTCGTCGGCGCGTATGTCGCCCTCGTCAGCCTGGCGCTGCCGATGCACTTCGCCTGAACGCCCGCGCTGGGTGCATGCTGAACCAGGGCCGCCGGCGAGCCACCCTGCATACGCTGTTCTCAGACATTGCCGTCACTCGTTACTGCATTGTACGAGTGCTCATCGCTAGAGACCTGCCGTGCGCTACCAAGCCCTCGTTGCCGTCGTCCTTGCCGTCACTGCACAGGCTGCGCCTGCGCGCGCGCAGCCTCAGGAGCAGGCGCTGGCCCTGCTCCGCGCCTCCAGCGCGCAATCGGCCATCATCACGTTCTGCGGCAAGCACTACGCGATCGACGGCACGACGGCGCTGCGGATCTCCCAGACTGCGCGAGACGTGGCCACCGAGGTGCTGGGCCAGGAGCGCGCGCACGCCGCCTTCAAGGATGAGCTGGCGCGGCGCTACGCCGAGGTGAAGGAAGTCGGGGAGCAGCAATGGTGCACCGACCAGCGCGCGGTGCTGTCCGAGGGCGACGTTCAGATCTTCAAGAACTGAGGCGCCCGCGCCGCGCCCGCCGCCTCAGTCGCCGCCGCCATCACCCGCGTCGCCGCTGGCATCCATAAGCCAGTCCGGTATCCCGGGGAGGACGTCGCCGGCCACCGCGCCGGCGGATTCAAGGGCCCGTCCCGCCTTCGCCTCGTCGCTGTCGGCCCGAACCTCGGCGAACAGCTTCCGCGCCAGACGGTCGAGTTCCTCGTCCGACAGGGTCTGGTCCGGCTCGTCCGTCATGGGCGTCCCCTTCGCGGATCGGCCGCTCGGCCCCACCCCGATCTGCTCACGGGGCGGGGGAGCGTCCGATCTCACCAGCGTGGGCCGATACGCAACGCGGCCCGACCGTAAGGTGCCAGGATCAGGTTAGCGGGACGTCAGCTCCACCGGCCCTGCTGTGTGCCGGATCAGGCCATGGACCGTGCGGCGAGCCCGGGAAGGGCCAGGCGCAACGGTGCTTCACGCGCTTCCGGTTGAACACCCCATATGATGGCAACCGGTCTGTGAGCACGGGGTCCGGCCATGCGGTATCACCTGCGGATCGCCCGAGCACGTCTGCAAGGCAGCGTGGATACGCACTGCACTGTCCTCAACGCCCCGACCATCGAGGCCGCGATCGACCGCGCCGCCGCGATCGTGGACAGCGTCCTCGACGGCCGGCCCGGGGTCGCGACCCTCACCAGTCCCTATCGCGGGCTGATCTGGGCGCATCGCCAGAATTTGCCGGCCCCCGCGTGGCCGTAGACGAAGCCGGGCGGACGTCGCCCGCGCAGGCCGCGCGATCGCGGGGCCAGGGCGGCGATGCCGGTGACGTGGGCGTCACCCGTACGCTCATCGCCCTGCTGCGCGCTTCTGCAACGGGCGGATATGGCGGCCCAGGCCGCGGCGCGGACGCCGCGTGGCATCACGGTCCCGCGGCGGTTGCTCGACACGGATGGATCGGCGGTGCCGCAGGCTCCGCAGCCATCTGTGCCGCCGCAGGGCAACGGGGCCGGCCGGCCCCCGTCGGACAGGGATGTCAGCGCAATCCGTCGGCCGGTCCACCCGCGTGCTGACCCGAGTAGCGGTAGGCCGGCGCGGCCCGGTAGTGGGTCACCGAGATCTCCGGCAGCAGAATCGCGGCAGTGTTGCCGGCGTAACCCGCGTAGGCTGACGCGGGGTAGGGGCTGTGCTTGCTGTCGATGCCCTGCGCGAGGGCGGGCGTGGCGACGGCGACCAGGGCGGCGGCAGCGAGGATGTGGGCCTTCATGACGATCTCCATGCGTGTGCGTTTGACTTCACGGGGAAGCCATCCGGTCAGTCGGGTCGCGTGAGGAAGATCGTCGGTCTGGCGGTCTTGATCGCGGCGGCTGTGCTTGGCCGGCAGTGACCTCTCAACGGCGATCCTCCGCCGATCGTTCGCCGGATTTTGTGCGCCGCCACACAGGACACGCGGACGGCGTGCCGAGCGGTTCAGGAGGTCCGTCCCGGTCGAGGCGTCGGAGCGCGCGACAGCCCCTAACCCCGCCGGCTCCGTTGCCCGAGACGACGGCCTGCCGCGCCGCAACGCGGCCTGCCGACTCAGAACAGGGCGACCATGGCCACGCCGGCGATCATCAGCAGGGCGCCGAGGACCCGCCACAGACTGGCCGGATGCACCGGAAAGCCGACCCACCCGTAATTGTCCAGCACGAGCGAGACGGCGACGCCCACCGTCACGATGATGCCGAGGAACGACGCGGCGCCGATCGCGGGCGAGGCGTAGAGCTGAGCCAGGATCAACAGGACGCTGAAGAACCCTCCGAGCCAGGCCCACCAGGGCACCGCAGCCAGTTGCTGTCCGCTCGGCATCTCAAGCTTTCCGATGGCGAGGCCACCGATCAGCAGAGCCGCTGAGCTGACGAGGCGCGTGATCAGCCCCGCCGTGACGGGGAGCCCGAGCGACTTCGACAGCGTCGCGTTCTGGCCAGGCTGGATCGCGTTCGCGATGCCCGCGAGGATGGTGAGACCGTAGAGGAGCAGCATGCTCGGCTAGCGCGCGGGCACGCGGTCAAGCTCCGCCGATAGGGCGATGCGCGGGGTTCTGCCGCACCGCCGAAGCCCGGTGCGCCGCGCGTCCGGCCCCCGACCGTGACCCCCAGGACGACGGATGGCTCTGCCTTCGGCCCGCGGCGGCGATGCGGTCGTGCGTGTGCGCCTGCCCAGCCAAGCCGGTGGCGTGCGGCGTGCGGTGGTGTAGGAGGGCGTGACGACCCCGGCGGAGACGGTGTCGCATCCCTCTCGTGTGTGGGTCGCGGTTCATGCGCGCAAGCCGGTCGTGGTGATCTCCCGCTGGATCGCGGGCCTCGCGCTCATCGCTGTCCTGTGGGCATTCCCGACCGCACCACGCGCACAGACGCCCCCGCCCGGCTTCGGCGGCCTCGCGCTCAGCCGCGACCTGGACGAGCACCTCCGCACCATCCACGACCGGGCGAACCATCTGGCGGTGGCGGCCGCCGGCATACCGGCGGCGACCGCCGCGGCGCTCTCGGACATCGCCGCGGACGAGACGGCCTCGCCGGCCGGTCTGGCCGCCCGCCTGCTGCTGCTCTGGCTCGGGGGCTGGCTCGCCGAGCGGCTGTTCTGGCGCTGGTCGGCATCGTGGATGCAGCGGATCGTCGACAGCCCCCTGGACACGGCGCGCCAGAGGCTGCTGGCGCAGGTCCAGCGCCTCCTGTTCGCCCAGGCCCTCGTCCTGAGCTTCGCGGCGGGCGCGTGCCTCGCCTACCTCGTCGCCGCCCCGTCGGGCGCGGCCGGCGTCATGGCCCTCGACGCGCTCCTGGCCATCGTGGCCGTGCGCAGCACCCGCGCGCTCGGCCGCTTCCTGCTGGCGCCCGGCGGCGCGCGACTGCGTCTGGTCGCCCTGCCGACGCAGGCGGCGTGGCGTGCGCAGCACGGGGTCACGACACTGGCCCTCACGGCGGCGACCGGGCTGCTGTGGGCGGCCGGGCTGCGCTCGGGCGGCGCTGATCCGGCGATCGCGGACGCGGTCACCAGCCTGACGCTGCTGCTCGTGGCGCTGATGGTCCCCGCCGTCGTCGGACTGGTTGCCCTGTCGCTGCGCGGGCCCGACAGGCGGTCGCCGCGCCCGGCCGCGCTGATCCTGGGGCTCGTTCCGATCGCCGCATGGCTGCTGGCCCAGGCCGGCCTGCCCAGCGCCGCCTGGGCCACGCTGGTCCTCGGCGTCGCGCCGGCCCTGTCGCTGGCCCTGGGCGACGCGGCCCGCACGGTCGCGTTCGGGCCGAACCGCGCCGGCGAATTGACGCGCGAGGAGCGCATCGTCGCGCGTGCCGCCCGCAACGTCGCCCTGATCGCGGCCCTGCTGCTCCTCGCGGAGCGGCTGCCGGGCGCGGACGGGGGGCTGGGCCCGGCGATGACCGCGCAGATCGTGTCGGCCCTGCTGATCCTGCTCGGGACCGACCTGGCCTGGCAGGTCGTCCGGAGCCTCATCGACCGCGGTCTCGCCCACGTGGGCGGGGACCCGCGGGCGGACCGCCTCGCCACGATCCTGCCCGCCATGCGCACGGTCGTGCTCGTCGCGCTCTCGGTCACGGCCGCCCTGAGCATCGCCTCCGCCTTCGGCCTGCAGATCGGCCCCCTGCTGGCGGGCGCGGGCGTGGTCGGCCTGACGATCGGCTTCGGGGCGCAGGCGCTGGTCCGCGACGTCATCGCGGGCTTCTTCCTGCTGCTCGACGACGCCTTCCGGGTCGGCGAGACGATCGAGAGCGGCAACCTGCAGGGCCAGGTCGAGGCGTTCTCGCTGCGCTCCGTCCGGCTGCGCGACGACAACGGCCACATGCACACGGTCGCGTTCGGCGAGCTGAAGGCGGTGACGAACTTCTCGCGGGACTGGGCCGGACTGGAGGTGCCGGTCTACGTGCCGCACGGCGTGCCCTACGCGGCCGCGGCGGGGGTGATCGAGGCCGCCATCGCCGAGCTGGAGAGCGACGCGGCGCTGAGCGCCTTGATGGTGACGCCGCCCAAATTCGTGGGGCCCACGGCCCTGTCGGAGACCTGCGTCCGGCTCGCCGTGCAGGTTCGGACCCTACCGGGCAGCCAGGCGCGGCTCAGGTCGGAGCTGCTGCGCCGCATCCTGTCCGGCATGGCGGAAGCCCATGTTCCGCTCAGCACCGGCTAGAGCCGGGACCGTCGGTGTTGCGGCACGCTCCGGGGGTGGGAAGCGTGCCGGCGCGCCGCAGCAGACAGCCGCTGTCCCATCCCTGCCCTCATCCTGAGGTGCGGCGCAGCCGCCTCGAAGGAGGGCTCCAGGGATGGCAGCGGCATCTGGAGGGCTCCTTCGAGGCCTCCGCTACGCTCCGGCACCTCAGGATGAGGGCGAGGGTGAGAAAACCCACCCCCCACGCCACGACCTGGATCCTGCCGTCGCGCGCCCGAACGCGGCCGGAGCCCTAGCGCGGGGTCACGCGCGCCGCCTGCAGATCCGGACGGCGCTGCAGGGCGAGCAGCCCGGCCGAATAGGTCAGCGAGACGACGAGCGCGGCCGTAAGGGCGAGGGCGGCCCCGAACGGCTCGACCAGCAGATGGAGCGTGAGGAGCGTCAGGCCGAAGCCGAAGACGCCGCGGATCGTGATGCTCGCCAGCCGGGCCATCGCCGTCCCGCCGACGCGGCGGTGCAGGATCACGAAGGTGCTCGTGAGGGTGACCGGATAGGCCGCGACGACCCCGGTCCGCGCCGGGCCCAGGGCCGAACTCACGGCGAGGACGGCGGCCACGAACAGGGCGACGGCGGCCGCCCGGACGATGAGGTCGAGCGGCCGGGGTCGCGCGACCACGGTGCTCCGGGCGAGCGAGGTGCGCGCCGCCGGCCGGGTCAGCAGGGTGCCGGCTCCGTACACGGCCGCATTGAGCAGGAACGCCGTCAGCGGCGTCCACGCGACGGCCGAGATCGGAGCGGCCGCTGCGAGCCACGCCACCGCCGCCGGGCCCAGGCTGAGGGCCAGGCCCCGGCCGGCCGCGCGCCGGGCATAGACGATCAGGAACACGCCCGTCGCCGCGGTCGCCGCGAAGCCGTTGAGGGCCGCGCCGGCGACGAAGGCGGGATCGTGTTCCAGGGCCATGAACACATAGGCCGGTCCGGCCGAGACCGGCAGGCTGATGATGAGCGCCCCCCAGACCGGCCCGAGGATCTCCGCCAGCACGGAGGCGAGCACGACGACGGCGCCCGAAGTCAGGGCCCGGATAAGCGCTGTCACCCAGATCGCTGACAAGACCGTATCCCGTGTGTCGTGCCGCCGATCCGCGGCGGCTTCGGAGTCGCGGCCTCGCTATCACGTGGGACGTGGGACGGGCGAAGGCGTCCAGCGCGATGACGCGCGATTCTGGACGGGTGTGGCGCAAGCCGCCGCAGGATCTCCGGGCTCTGGATCCGTCAGCTGCCCCACCGCGAAGGCCGACACGCGGCGGCGCACCGATCCCGGTCCGTCGCAGCTCAGGTCCGATCGCCTCTTGAACAGCCCAGAGACCGTCGGCATCTCGGGGTCATGCCCGATGCCACGCTCGACGAAGCCAGCCTGTCCCGCTTTCTCGACGCCTTCTATGCCCGCGTGCGCGGCGATACGTTGATCGGCCCGGTCTTCGCAGCCGCGATCCCCGACCCGGACTGGCCGCAGCATATGGCGACGATCCAGGCCTTCTGGTCCTCGGTGCTGTTCAAGACCGGCCGCTACAAGGGCAACCCGTTCGGCAAGCATGTCGCCTTGGGGCAGCTTCAGCCGCCGCACTTCGCCCGCTGGCTCGGCCTGTTCGAGGAGACCGCCCGCGCGCACTTCCCGCATGACGCGGCGGCCATCCTGATCGAGCGCGCGCACCGCATCGGCGACAGCCTGAAGGCGGGCTTGTTCTTCCGACCGGGTCCGTCAGGGGCGATCTCAGGTGATCCCGTCCCGGATGCGGTCGGCGGATGATCGCGCCCGGCCTGTTCGCTGACGTGAAACGGTCGTTGACCGTCCGGATGCTGGCGGCTGTCATCGGCGCCTGCGGGCGCAAACAGGGATTCCCAGGATGAAGACGATCGGGTTTCTGTCGTTCGGTCACTGGTCGCCGACGGGGCATTCAGAGACGCGCACGGCGGGCGACACCCTGCTGCAATCGATCGACCTCGCGGTCGCGGCGGAAGAGCTCGGCGCGGACGGAGCCTATTTCCGGGTTCATCATTTCGCGCGCCAGCTCGCCTCGCCGTTCCCGTTGCTCGCCGCGGTGGGCGCCCGGACCAAGCGCATCGAGATCGGCACCGGCGTCATCGACATGCGCTACCAGAACCCCCTCGCCATGGTCGAGGATGCCGGCGCGGCAGACCTGATCGCGGGCGGCCGCCTCCAGCTCGGCATCAGCCGGGGCTCGCCCGAGCAGGTCATCGACGGCTGGCGGCATTTCGGCTTCGCGCCGCGTGAGGGCGAGAGCGATGCCGACATGGGGCGCCGGCACGCGGAGGTCTTCCTCGATCTGCTGAAGGGGACGGGCTTCGCCGAGCCCAACCCGCGGCCGATGTTTCCGAACCCGCCCGGTCTCCTGCGCCTGGAGCCGCATTCCGAGGGCTTACGCGAGCGGATCTGGTGGGGCTCCGCGTCCGACGCCACCGCGATCTGGGCGGCGCGGCAGGGCATGAACCTGCAGAGCTCGACCCTCAAGGCGGATGAGACCGGCGAGCCGTTCCACGTCCAGCAGGCGAAGCAGATCCGCCGTTACCGCCAGGCCTGGGCGGAGGCGGGGCATCCCCGGACGCCGCGGGTCTCCGTCTCCCGGTCGATCTTCGCGCTCGTGAACGACCGCGACCGCGCCTATTTCGGCCGCGGCTCGAGCAGCGACCAGGTCGGCATCATCGACAACATGCGCGCCGTCTTCGGCCGGTCCTACGCGGCGGAGCCCGACCGGCTGGTCGAGGAACTCCGGGCCGACGAGGCGATCGCCGAGGCCGACACCCTCCTGCTGACGGTGCCGAACCAGCTGGGCGTGGCCTACAACGCCCATGTCATCGAGACCATCCTGACGCACGTGGCCCCGCCGCTCGGCTGGCGCTGACCGATCCGACCGCCGGCGGTGCGGCGGGCACGGTTCCGCGCCCGCCCCGACCCGTGCTTCCGGAATGCCCGCCGGCCGGCCGTCAGAGATCCCCGGCGTGGACGCGACGCGGGATCATCGCGCGGATACGGGATGCCAGGGCCTCGACGGCGAACGGCTTGGTCAGCACGGCCATGCCGGGCTCGAGC
Organism: Methylobacterium tardum; assembly: GCF_023546765.1. Classification (NCBI taxonomy): domain Bacteria; kingdom Pseudomonadati; phylum Pseudomonadota; class Alphaproteobacteria; order Hyphomicrobiales; family Methylobacteriaceae; genus Methylobacterium; species Methylobacterium tardum. The sequence continues at coordinate 4,899,074 of NZ_CP097484.1, read as the reverse complement.
TGGCCGTTGGTGAGCAGGGCGTTCTCGGCGTAACCGGTGATGAACAGCACCCGGAGGTTCGGCCGGGTCGCCCGCGCCGCGTCGGCCATCTGGCGGCCGTTCAGGCCGCCCGGCAGGCCGACATCGGTGACGAGCAGGTCGATCCGCGCGTCGGACTGAAGGACCTTGAGCCCGCCGGCCCCGTCGGCAGCCTCCACGGCGGTGTAGCCGAGGTCGCCGAGCACGTCCGTCACCAGCATGCGCACGCTCGGCTCGTCGTCCACGACCAGCACGGTCTCGCCGGCCTCCGCGACCGGCATCGGGCTGCCGTCCGGCAAGGCTTCGTCGCGCTCGGCCCCGCCCCGGTGGTGCGGCAGGTAGAGGGTGACCGTCGTGCCCTGGCCCACCTCGGAGTGGATGCGGACCTGTCCGCCCGACTGCTTGGCGAACCCGTAGATCATGGACAGGCCGAGGCCCGTGCCCTGGCCGAGCGGCTTGGTGGTGAAGAACGGGTCGAAGGCCTTGGCGATCACCTCCGGCGTCATGCCCGTGCCGGTGTCCGATACGCTCAGCGACAGGTACTCGCCCGCCGGCATGTCCTGCCGCTCGGCGGCCGGCGAGGCGATCCGGCGGTTGGCGGTCTCGATGATGATGCGGCCCCCGTCCGGCATCGCGTCGCGGGCGTTGATGCAGAGGTTGAGCAGCGCGTTCTCGAGCTGGGACGGATCGACCAGCGCGGGCCACAGGCCGGCCAGACCGGCCGTGTCGACCTGCACGCTGGGCCCGACCGTGCGCCGGATCAGGTCGACCATGCCCTCGACCAGGACGTTCACGTCCGTCCCCTTGGGGGCCAGGGTCTGCCGGCGCGAGAACGCCAGCAGGCGGTGGGTCAGCGCCGCCGCCCGCTTGGCCGCCCCCTGCGCGGCGGCCATGTACCGGTCAACATCCGCCAGGCGCCCCTGGTCGATGCGGGTGCTCATCAGTTCCAGGCTGCCCGAGATGCCGGCCAGCAGGTTGTTGAAGTCGTGCGCCAGGCCCCCGGTCAGCTGGCCCACCGCCTCCATCTTCTGGGCTTGGCGGAGCTGCTCCTCGGTGTTCATCAGCTCCGCGGTGCGTTCACTGACGCGCTGCTCCAGGGTCTCGGTCAGGGCGCGCAGCTGCATGATCGCGCGGTCGCGCTCCTGCTCGACGATGCGGCGCTCCTCGACGTCGAGGACCACGCCGGGAAAGCTCAACGGCGTCCCGTCCGCCGCGTGATCGACCCGGCCGTTGGCCTCGATCCAGTAGTAGCGCCCGTCCGCCCGGCGCACCCGGTACTGGTGCGCGTAGGCGCCGCCCCGGGCGATGGCCGCGCTGATCGCCCCCGCCAGCCCCTCCTGGTCGTCCGGATGGACGGTGGCGACGATCTGGGCGAGCGGAATGCCGTCGCGCCCGAGCGCGGGATCCAGCCCGAAGCTCCGGGCGAAGCCCTCGTCGACGGTGAAGCGGTCGGTGGGCAGGTCCCAGTGCCAGGTCCCGATGATCGCGCCGGCCGCCAGGGCGAGCTGCACCCGCTCGATATTGGCCCGGGCGAGGGCCTCGCTCGCCCGCAGGCGCTCCTCGGCCTCGCGCCGCGCGGTCACGTCGTTGAAGATGATGGCGATCTGCCGGTCGACGGGGTCGCCGACCGGCACGGCCCGCACGTCGAACCAGCGTGAGAACGCCTTCGCGTAGCTCTCGAAACTGGCCGGCTCCCGAGTCTTGGCGACGCGCCCGTACGTCTCGAACCAGAACTGCTCCAGGTCCGGCGCGAACTCGGTGACCCACTTGCCGCGAAGATTGACGCCGGATTCGCGCTCGAAGGCCGGGTTGGCTTCGAGAAAGCGATAATCGACGGGCCGGTCGTCGGCGTCGAACTTGACCTGGACGATGGCGAAGGCCGCATCGACGGTCTCCAGGATGGTCCGGAACCGCGCCTCGCTCTCGCGCAGGGCAGCATCCGCCGCGCGCAAGTGCAGGATCTCGGCCTCGAGCTCCGCGCGAGACAAGGCATTCAAAGCGGCACCCGACACGAACGACATGTTCCTTCTGGCAGCCGCTGACCGGCGGCGCCCGTGGCAAAGAATGAAAGCGGCCGTGCCCCGGTTCAGATCACCGCCCCGTATGAGGATGGCAACGCGCGTGCCGAGCCCTTGGAGGGCGGCGTATCGGGTGCCGGTGCCACGCAACCATGACCGGAAGCAGGCCGCGTCGTCACGGCTTCCGGCGGCTCCGGAGCGGCTTCCTGCGGCACAGTCGGGTCCTTCTGTGGAGCCGCTTGGCCGCCGAGGCCCGCTTCATACCGGTTCTGCGCGCGTCTGTCCGCTTCCGAGAGGCTGAAGGTCACCGGACGCCCGCGATTGCGCATCCGGGCCGCACGCGATCTGCAAAGGACGGTCCCATCTCCAGGGCGCGCATCTATTGTGTCGGAACACGGAAGGCTGAATTCCACCATCACCCTGTTCTGATCCCGGCCAAGTCCCGGCATCATGGCCTGGCCGTCGGGTCCACCTCCCGGGCGATGGTCTCGTCCCGCTCGACCGCGAGGCGGCGGATCCTGACGTCCCTGATCCCGCCGGTACGAGGCGCGCCATGATGCGACACGAGCACGGATCCGAGGTGACCGGAGGCGGATTGGCCCGGGCGACGCGGCGGCATCTGCTCGCCGGCGGCGTTCTGGCGACGGGCGTGGGGTCCGCTGGCGCCGCCGGGGCGGAAGGCCGCCCCGCGCCGGTCGGCGCGGTCCGCCACGGTACCGTCCGGGCCGACGGCGTGAACGTCTTCTACCGGGAGGCCGGCCGCCCCGACGCGCCCGCGTTCCTGCTGCTGCACGGCTTCGCCAATTCGTCCTTCTACTTCCGCCATCTCATGCCGAAGCTCGCCGACCGCTTCCGCCTGATCGCGCCCGATCTGCCGTCCTTCGGCTTCACCGACGTGCCGGAGGACCGCAGCTACGTCTACGACTTCGCGTCGCTGTCGCGCACGATCGAGGCCTTCGTCGATGCGCTCGGCCTCGACCGCTACATCCTCTACACCTTCGACTACGGAGCGCCGGTCGGATGGGATCTGGCCCTCGCCCATCCCGATCGGGTCGCCGGCATCGTGTCCCAGAACGGCAACGCCTATCTGGACGGGCTCGGCGAGGCGGCCTGGGCGCCGCTGCGGGCCTATTGGGCGGCGCCGAACGAAGCCGCCGTCGGGGCGATCCGCGCCCGCATGACCCTCGACGGGGTCAAGGCCGCCTACTTCCAGGGTGTCGCGGATCCATCGCGGATCGAGCCCGAGGCGTACACGCTCGACGCCGCCATCCTGGCGCGCCCCGGCAATGCGGACCGGCAGGTCGCGCTCAAGCTCGACTACAAGCGCAATCTCGAACGGTATCCGCTGGTCCAGGCCTATTTCCGCGCGCGCCGCCCGAAGCTCCTCGCCATCTGGGGCCGCAACGACCTGTTCTTCATCCCGGCGGGCGCCGAGGCGTTCCGGCGCGACATCCCGGAGGCGCGCGTCACCTTCCTCGACACCGGGCACTTCGCCCTCGAAACGGACGGGGACGCGATCGCGGAGGAGATCCGACGCCTCTTCTGAGGCGCTGCGCCGGTTCGGAATGCCGCCGTGCATCGCTCGGTTCGGCCCGTGACCGGCTCGGGCGGCGGCGCCATGCCTTAGGCGCTGTCGCGGAGTCCCGGCCTGGGCCCATCCTCACCGACGAGGGTCGCGATCAGCCGCCAGAGTTCCTGATGCTCGGGGCCGTTACGGCCCGACGCGAGGAAGGTCGCGAGACTGAAATCCGTCACATGGCCGCCGGACGCGACGTTGCCGGTATGGCGGACGAAGCTGTGCCCGGTCGTGGGATCGAACAGAAGATGCCAGTGGTCGCCGTTCGGGCTGGCATAGATCTGGCGCGCGCGTTCGGACGGGCTCACGATCATCCTCCGACCTGGGGCCCAGCGTCGTGCGCCGCGCGGATGCGCAACGCGCTAGTCGCGCCGCGCCTCGGCGCTCGCGCGCTCGACCAGGGCCCGCAACGCTGCGCTGCCTTCCACCGCGAACCAAGCGCGCAGCATGCTGGTGGTCTCGGGCGTGTCGTCCGGCCGCTCGCGGTACAGATCGGCGGCGCGGGCGAGTTCGCGCTCCACGAACATGTCGAGGTAGGCCGCCCCCTGGTCCTGGCGAGATCGGCGAGCGCGTCTTCGAGGACGCGCCGCATCATCTCGCCGACCATGGCCGAGACGTAGACCGCTTCCGCGCTTCCCTGTTCGGGCTCGTTCAAGAAACGCTCCAGCCTGCCCAGCCGCAACCCTGATCCGCGACGGGCAGGATACAATGAGCGGGCCCCAAGGCCGAAGCCCCGGGTTCTGTTGCTAGGCGTGCCCACGCCCCGGAAGATTACGCCGCGAGGCGCATCTCCATGCCGACGTTGTCGTTGGCATTTAGAGTTTTGGTCAGGTGCTCGGAACGAGGGTTGCCCGCGCCGAACCGGTCGAGTCCTTACCGAAAGCCGCATCTTACCCTGCCGAAGCAGGACAGAACTCGCGATCCCTTTACCGCCCAGTCGAACCTGTTTCACCCCCAGCAGAAGCACCCTGGCAGCGCGCCATCCGCAACGCCGGACGCGCGCCCTAACCCCCGTGCGGTATCCGGGGCAGGATGCTTCTGGTGGAGGCGCCGGGTACCGCCCCCGGGTCCTGAAGCGTTATTACGAACCGGTCATCAACCTCGCGGCCAGCGTATCCGATTGTGGCCGGCCCGTCCATCGCAGACGGGCCACGAACGCGGTCCGGAGATGCTGGCGCGCCGACAGCCGGGGCCGCGCTCGCCCCTGGAGAGACCCAGGCAGGCCCTGAGTGGATCGGGTGCCGGCCGATCCGGATCGGAGCGGCGCCTTTTATGCCGCACTGAATTTTGAATGCATCGAACGATCGTGCTGCGTTGCGGCGCGTTGGCAAGCATGGCCATTCCGAACCGCTCCGATCGTCACAACGCTGCGCTGAAGCGGCTCGCGCGCGCCCTGAACGTGCCCGCGGAGACCTTCCTGGGCGACCCGCCGGAAGGCGTCGCCGGCGAGCTGTTCGCTCTGGTGCGCCACTGGTTGGCGATCGAGGACAGCCAAGGCCGCCGACGCGTCCTCAGCGCGGCGCGCCAGGAAGCGGAGCGGTCCGGCTACAAGGAATGCGCCTGAGCCGTCCCAACCCATGTGGGCAAGGTCGCTTCTGGCCGCATGGCCACTGAGGCGGGCCTGCCATAGCTCGGCCGCATGGTCTCCGATTTCGCTCCCACCATGCTCCCCGACGCCGCCGCCCTGTGGCGCAGTGCGATCGCGGACCTGTCCCCGGACGCCTCGCCGTGCCGGCATCTCGTCCTGGCGCGCTGGGCGCCGATCCGAGAGGCGGCGATCGATTTCTGCGACCGTCTGGGCCCCGAGGCGCACGCGCTCGGCTGGACAGCGCCCGAGCTGTTCGCCGTTCACCCGGAGCACGGGACCCTGCGGGTCGATTACTGCGGCGTGCTGATGGTCACCGGCGATCGGGCGCAGGCGGTCGAGCCGGGCCGGCTCGTCTTCGCGCGCGGATCCGCCTACCGGACACGTCCCGGTCAGGTCTGGGGCGTGCCGGTCTGGGAATTCGCGGCGCGCGGTCACGCCAGCGCGTGAGGCCGGCTGCGGCCTGAAAGAGACGCTGCCCGACGCAATTGCCTGCAGGTCCGATCCGTACTTCCGCCGCGATCCAATGGCTCGATAGAGTGTCGAGACGTCGGTGATTGCAGCGATAACAGCTGCGGCCGAGATGGGGTGGATTGATGGCCCAGGGCTATTCGCGCGCTGCAGACGTTGCGCGCACCGTCAGGACCGCAATGCGCAACCTCGCTCTCGGACGCGACGATACGCTTCCGGTCGCGCCGCCGCCGCCGCGGGGCCCGTCTTATACGGTCGAAGCCGATGTCCCGGTCGATATCGGCTGCATCAAGGTTTTCCGCGCCGAGAGCTTTCCGGAATCCGGGCCCAGCCCCTGGCTCGATCAGCCCGATGCCTTGGAGATCATCGACCGGCGGGTGGCGCGACGCGAGATCAGCCCGAAGCAGGCCGAGATCTGCCGGCACTGGGAGAAGCACGGCTACTACGTCCTGCGCGGCGCCATCGATCCCGACACGATCGACGAGGCGTGGCGTGCCTACGAGGCGGCGATCGCGCGCGGCGACCTCACGCTCGCACCCGAGAAGGCTGCGGCCGATGATCCGCATCCCGGCCGGTATCTCAACCCGCACCTCAAGGTCGAGGAACTCGATTTCCTCCTGAAGCATCCGGTGCTGATGAACTTCAGCAGCATGGTGCTGGGCCGGCCGGCGATCCCGTTTCAGACGATCTCGTCGCACAAGGGCAGCCAGCAATCCGAGCACTCCGATTCAATCCATATGACGACCTATCCGCTGGGCTATCTGGCCGCCTGCTGGGTCGCGATGGAGGACATTCACGCTGAGGCCGGGCCGCTGGTCTACTACCCCGGCACACACCGTCTGCCGTACCTGTTCAGCCACGACGTCGGCATCTCGACGGACGATTTCCGCGAGCGCGGCTACGGGGCCTACGTCGAGCGCTATGAGCCTGCCATCAAGCACGAGATCGCGGAGCATGGCGCGAAGCCGGAATACTTCACGGCGCGCAAAGGTGACGTGCTGTTCTGGCACGCCAACCTGCTGCACGGGGGCTCGGCCCGCGCCGACATACAGCGGTCCCGCAAGGCCCTGGTGCACCACTATTTCGCCGAAGGCTGCGTCTGTTACCACGACCTGTCGGCCTCGACGTCGGCCGTGCATGGGCCGGTCGAGAATCTGCCGACCTGCGGTGCGTCGAGCCCCAACATCCCGGTCAGGGACAAGATCGCATCCTCGATCGCGTCCGGGATCAGGTGATCCGGCCACGAAGGCCTGAGCGTCGAACCGGGCATGGGCGCGAGACAGGCAAAGGCCCCGGGACGTCTCCGCCCGGGGCCTCAAGTCAGGTCGGATCGCGCCGCTGCGGCCTACGGGCAGTGATGCCGACGGCCATCGTTGCCCAGGTAGGTTCCCGTGCGCTGATCGTATGACCGGAAGCGCTGGACGCAGTAGCTGACGGAGTTGTCCGGCGTCGTGGCCTCGGATTCGGTCGTGCCCAGGTCGGCGCCGTATCCGACCGGCGCGTAGCCGGCGCCGTAGCCGGCCGGTCCGAAGTCGGCTCCGTAATAGCCATCGTCGAAGGCCCCGTAGCCGTAGCCCAGACCGGCACCGGCAAGACCTAAGCCGACGCCGAGCCCCAGGCCGCCGTAGCCGAAGCCTCCGCCACGGCGGAAGCCGCGTCCGGCAAACCCGCGATTGCCGACAAAGCCGGCCCCGCGCAGGCCCGAACGGCCGGCGATCCCTCGGCCGGCCAAGCCGCCCCGGAATCCTCCGCCCGCGAGCGCATTGCCTCGGAAGCCGCCGCCGACGGCGCCGCCGCGAAAGCCGCCGGCACCCAGGCCAGCGCCGCGGAAGCCACCGCCGAAGCCGCCACCGTGGAATCCACCACCGCGGAATCCGCCCCCTCCGAAGCCTCGCGCATCGGCCGAAGCCGGGATCAGCGCCAGCGCGCCAACGATCGTTGCAGCCGTCAAGACGATACGGTTCATCGTGTTCCGCCGATATGTGTGAGGAGTATCTGACGGGACAACACGGCGGCGACCGGGTTGGTCCCGCCGCAATCGGTCCGTGTCGCCGCAGGCCGTGCAGGCCCGAGATTCTGGAGCCGTCGATGGGTCTCCGCAGGGCCGGCCTGGATCGAGGACGAACGACTCGGCGCCGGCGTCCTCGAGAGCCGTCCCCGACCACGTCGAGATGGCCGACGGCAGGACACGGGCCGTTGCGTCGGGTTGGGCTTTTCTACCCTCGACCTCATCCTGAGCTGCCGAAGCGCAGCGGAGGCCTCGAAGGAGCCCTCCAGATGCCGCGGCGATCCCTGGAGCCCTCCTTTGAGACCCGCTGACGCGGCACCTCAGGATGAGGGTGGGGATGGGACATGAGCTGGTCACCGCCTTGCCAGCGCCCCCGCGCCCAGGCGTATCGCAACACGGACGGTCGCGGCTCTCGGCCGGCTACCGGTGCGGTCTCCATCGCGTCTGCCGTGACACGGTGCGGCGCGGAGCGGGTGGCACGCCGAGGCGCTGGCTCGCACCGCCGCGGCGACCGCGCCCCGCCGCACCCCGCGCTGGCACGACGCAGGAACACCCTCGGTCAGCGCGCGATGACGGTTCATCGGAACAGGAGGTCTCATGTCCGTTCGCGCTTTCGCCGCCGTCTTTGGCGTCGTGTTCCTGCTGGCTGGAATATCCGGCTTCATCCCCGGCCTGTCGCCCGAGCACGCGCATCCCGGCATGGTCGTGACGTCCGAGTCCCGGCTCGCGCTCGGGCTGTTTCCGGTCAATGTGCTGCACAACCTCGTGCACCTGGCGTTCGGCGTCTGGGGCCTCCTGGCGGCGCGGACCGTCATCGGCTCGATCCACTATGGACGGGGCGTGGCGCTCATCTACGGGCTTCTGACCGTGCTGGGCCTGATCCCGGCCACCAGCACCACGTTCGGCCTTGTGCCGATCTACGGCAATGACGTGTGGCTGCACGCCGGACTTGCTGTCGTCGCGGCGTATTTCGGATTCATCCACAAACGGCCCGCCGGAGGCTACTCGCAGGCTTGAGGGGAGAGGCTGCGCCGAGGGGCGCGGCCGGGCGGCCGCATCGACACGGCTCGAACAGCGCCGTTCGTCCCGGCGATGGAGTCCGCTGACGCGTCGGAGCAGCGGAACGGTATTCAAGGCTTGCGGTTTTCCTGATCCAGAGTGCCTTACAGGAGTCGCGTCATGCCGAATGGTGCTCAGGATCAGGGATCCCGCGCCGCCGATCCCGATGCCGGCGCGGCTCAGAGCCTGGCGGAGACGCTGCGCCAGCAGACCCAGGGCTATGCCGACAAGCGCAAGGCCGACGCGGCTCGGCTGGTCTCGGATGTCGGTGACGCGATCCGCGACACCGGCAGCAACTTCGACGGGCTGCCGCAGCTGAAGGAATTCTTCGGGCAGGCCGCGCTCGGCGTTGACGAATTGGCCGACAGCATCGCGCCGCTCGTTCAGTGAGATGTACGACGAGGTGCACGCCGCCATCCGGCGCCGTCCCGCCTTGGCGACCGCGGCGGCCGTCCTGGCCGGGTTCGCGCTGTACCGCACGTTGAATGCTTCGAAGATCCGCCCGATCCCGCGCTCGCATGCCGTGATTCCGGTCGATGTCTTCCCGACACCGGACCTTTAGGAGGACGTCATGGCTGAGCCGGGCTTGCGCAGCATCCCAACCCTGGTCGGCGATGCGGTCCGCGAATTGCGGGACCTCGTCGGCAGCGAGATCACGCTGTTCCGCACCGAGCTTGCGCAGGGCGTCCATCGCATCAGCTTCGGGCTCAGCCTGCTGCTCGTGGCGGCGGTGTTCGCCATCGCGGGCCTGTTCACGCTGCTCCTCGCCCTGGTGAAGGGCATTGCCGTCCTCGTGCAGTCGGACGCGCTGGCCGCGTTGATCGTGGGCGGCGTCTTCCTCCTGCTGGCGATCGGCCTCGGCCTGTTCGGACGCAGCAAGACGTCGCTGTCCACACTGGAGCCGACCCGGACGGGGCGGCAGGTCAAGCAGGACGCGCAGGTTCTGACGGAACGGATGGACACATGAGCGACGCGCCGGACAAGCTGGAACGAGACGTCGAGGCGAGCCGCGGGCGCCTGGACCGGACGCTGGCCGATCTGCAGGCCCGGTTCAACCAGCCGGGGATTCCGCGCGACTTGGCCGATCTGCGCCGCTCGGGGCAGGCCGCGAGCGAGACCGTGGAGCGGATCGCCCAAGATGTCCGGCTCAATCCCGTGCCGGCGCTACTGATCGCGGCCGGCTTCGGATTGCTCGTCTACGAGGCCTTCCGGACCGCCGCGGAGCGACGGCGCCTGACCCTCGTCCCGTCCGCGACGGCGATGCCGGACCGCCGCCTGCCGGAGAACCATCCGGACCCGATGCACGCGCGGCTCGACGATGCGCTGGAGGAGAGCTTTCCCGGCAGCGATCCTGTCTCGGTGCGGATCACCAAGTAAGGCCCTTCGCGCTTCGACGCTTCGAGCCGGGCCGCGGCCCTCAGTGCTGGCGGCGCGTCACCGGCCCGCACCAGCCGGGCAGGTAGTCGGCATCCTTCGACTTGGCGAGGCCCATCGCTTTCTCCAGGGCGGCGTCGAAGTCGTTCTCGATGCGCTTCTCCTTGATGTTCCGCCGCAGGAAGTCGGCCCAGAGGAACTCGCTGAACGGCGTCGTGTCCTTGGCGAAGCCGCCGGCCCGGCGCAGCTCGCCGGCGAGGCTGCGGTAGGGGTCGTCCACCAGCGCATCGATCGACTTCGGGATGTCCTTGAAGTGCTGACGCACGCCCTCGGCATCGTAGGGATGCACCCAGGACTTGTGATCGCACACCGTCCAGAAGGCGTCCTTGTCGAGGTAGTGCAGGTCCGCCACTACGGTGACCAGCACGCTCTCGACGCCCTCTTCGTGCAGGGCCCGGGACAGGTGGTGGTGGTCGATGATGTAGTGGTGCTTCTTCGGCCCGAGCAGCGTCGGGATCATGTGAGCGCCGAGAAATTCCTTCTTCTTCTCGCCGTCGTAGTCCCGCCAGCGCCGCCGCTTCTCCGCCACCTCCCGGTAGCCCACCGTCATCTGCGTCGGGCGCAGCTCGGCGATGGGGACGGGCTTGAGCAGCGGTTCGCGATTGGCCATGGACGATCCTTCCTGCGTGGTTTTGTCACGCGATCGTCGCAACATATTCAGGATGACGGGAGCGGACAGGGCGCAGGGCGCTCACGTTTCCGGGATCGCCCGCACGGCCTCCAGCACGAACACCCGGATCGCCGAGGACAGGTTCTGCGCGCCGCGCCCGGCGTCGATCGCGCCGATGAGCGCCTGGACCGACTGGCCGCGCGCTTCCGCGACCTCGCGCAGCGCCGCCCAGAACGGATCCTCCAGGGAGACGCTGGTGCGGTGGCCTGCGATCATCACGGAGCGCTTGGTGACGCCGGCGCTCATGCGGGATCGGCTGCGCGCCCCATCCCCGCTTCGCTCCGCTCGCAAGGACGCCGGCCGGGGAGCGACAGGATCATTTTGCGGTATCGGGCTCGGAGGCGGCCCGCTCCAGGCGGTGGCCCTCGTGCCGCTCGGTCTCCAGGACCTTGCGGCGCTGCTGGAGCGTCTTGGCCTTCTTCGGCTGTCCGAAGGCGATCCGGTTGGCCTCGGCTTTCGTGTCGGCCTCGGCGCGGGCCTTCGCCTTGCGGACCTGACGCAGGTTGATGATCTCGGCCATGGATCGCCTCCCGGCAATGGCGGCCGGCGCAGGACATCCGCGCCGGCCAGGTCGCAAACTTAATCGGCGCTGGGGGCCAGCATGGTCTCCGGCCGGACCACGCGCTCGAACTCCTCCTCGGTGACGTAGCCGAGGCGCAGGGCCTCCTCCTTGAGGGTCGTGCCGTTCTTGTGCGCGGTCTTGGCGATCTCGGCGGCCTTGTCGTAGCCGATCGAGGGGGCGAGCGCGGTGACCAGCATGAGCGAGCGGCTCATCAGGTCGGCGATCTTGTCCTCGTTGGCCTTGATGCCGACGACGCAATTGTCGGTGAAGCTCACGGCCGCGTCGGCGAGCAGGCGGATCGACTGCAACACCGCGTTGGCGATCACCGGCTTGAACACGTTGAGCTCGAAATTGCCCTGGGAGCCGGCGAAGCTCACCGTGGTGCCGTTGCCGATCACCTGGGCGCAGACCATCGTCAGGGCCTCGCACTGGGTCGGGTTGACCTTGCCGGGCATGATCGACGAGCCGGGCTCGTTCTCGGGCAGCGACAGCTCGCCGAGGCCGGAGCGCGGGCCCGAGGCGAGGAAGCGGATGTCCTGGGCGATCTTGAACAGGCCGGCGGCCAGCGCCGACAGGGCACCCTGCGTGAACACCAGGGCGTCGTGGGTGGCGAGCGCCTCGAACTTGTTCTCCGCCGAGGTGAAGGGCAGGCCGGTCAGCTCGGCGACCTTGGCGGCGAAGCGCTCGGCGAATTCCGGATGGGCGTTGAGGCCGGTGCCGACCGCGGTTCCGCCCTGGGCGAGGGCCAGGACACCCGGCAGGGTCGCGGCGACCCGCGAGCCGCCGAGCGCGACCTGCGCGACGTAGCCGGAGAATTCCTGGCCGAGCGAGACCGGCGTCGCGTCCTGCAGGTGGGTGCGGCCGATCTTGACGATCGACTCGAATTCCTTGGCCTTGGCGTCGAGCGCCGCGTGCAGGTGGCTGAGCGCCGGCAACAGGCGGCCCTGGATCTCGCGGGCCACCGCGATGTGCATGGCGGTGGGGAAGGTGTCGTTGGAGGACTGGCCGCGGTTGCAATGGTCGTTCGGGTGGACCGGCGACTTGCCGCCGCGGTGGCCGCCGAGCCGCTCATTGGCGAGGCTGGCGATCACCTCGTTGGCGTTCATGTTCGACTGGGTGCCCGAGCCGGTCTGGTAGATGACGAGCGGGAACTCGTCGTCGTGGCGGCCCTCCACCACCTCGGCGGCCGAGGCCGCGATGGCGTCGGCGAGCTTCGGGTCGAGGGCGCCGAGATCCTTGTTCACCAGGGCGGCGGCCTGCTTCACCACCCCGAGGGCGTGCACCAGCGGCGCCGGCATCCGGTCGGTGCCGATCTTGAAGTTCTGGATCGAGCGCTGCGTCTGCGCGCCCCAGTAGCGATGCGCCGGAACCTCGATCGGCCCGAAGGTGTCGGACTCGGTGCGGGTGGCTGTCTCGGTGGGCGACATCGTGGCCTCTACGTCTGGTGCAGTGCGGTGCCTACTTAAATGAGGCGCGGGGGAATCGCGATGCCGGTTTTCCCGGCGCGCCGACAAGGGCGGGGCTCTGTTCCCGCCGGACAAGGAGCCGATGAGCGCCACGATCGATCTGCCCGAGCCCGCCACGCGGTTTCGCCCGACCGTGCCGCCCCCGCTGAAGGAGCCGCTCGGCCTGTTCGAGTTCCTGCGGGCGGCCCGGAAGAATCCGATCACCACCTGGATGGACGCGCATTTCAAGCTGCCGGTCGTGGCGGCCGAGAGCGCGATGGGCCGGATCACCCTGGTGAGCGACCCGGCGCTGATCCGCTACCTGCTGATCGAGAACGCCGACGGTTACCGCAAGGACGACCTGCAGCGGCGGGTCCTGGCCCCGGGGCTCGGCAACGGCCTGCTCAGCGCCGAGGGCGACGAGTGGCGGCTCCAGCGTCGGACGCTGGCGCCGATCTTCAACGCCCGCACGGTCCAGGGCTTCTCTGACGCGATGAACGCCGCCGGGGCGCGGCTCGGCCGCCGCCTCGTCCGGCGCGACGGCAAGCCGGTCGACGTCGCCCTGGAGATGACCCGCGTCACCCTCGACGTGCTGGAGCGGACGATCTTCACGCAGGGGCTGCCGAGCGATCCCGACGCGCTGGGCCGCGCCATCACGCGCTTCCTGGAGGCGGTGGGGCCGATCGATCCCCTCGACGTGTTCGGCGTGCCCGATTTCGTGCCGCGGATCGGCCGCCTGCGGGCGCGCCCGGCGGGCCGCTTCTTCGCCGAGGTGGTCGACGCGCTCATCGCCCGGCGCAAGGCGCTGATGGGGCAGGGCGAGGCGCCCCGGGACCTGCTGACGCTGCTGCTCGCCGCGCAGGATCCCGAGACCGGCAACGGGCTCTCGGACCTCGCCGTGAAGGCCAACATCGTCACCTTCATCGCCGCCGGCCACGAGACCACGGCCAATTCCCTGACCTGGGCGCTCTACTGCCTGTCGCAGGATCCCGCCGCTCAGGCGCGGGTCGAGGCCGAAGTCGACGCGGCCGGGCCGGGGGATTTCGCCGTCGAGCGCCTGCCCTTCACCCGGGCGGTGATCGAGGAGGCGATGCGGCTGTTCCCGCCGGTGCCGTTCCTCAGCCGGCAGGCGATCCGGGACGACCGGCTCGGCCGGATCAAGGTGCCGCGGGGCTCGCTGGTGATGGTGGCACCCTGGGTGCTCCACCGCCACCACCTGCTGTGGGAGGACCCGGAGGCTTTCGTGCCGGAGCGTTTCCTGCCCGGGAATCGGGACGCGATCCCGCGCTTCGCCTACCTGCCGTTCGGGGCGGGGCCGCGGGTCTGCATCGGCCAGAGCTTCTCGATCCAGGAGGCGGTGATCCTGCTGGCGCACGTGGTCCGGGCGGTGCGCTTCCGGCTGCCGGAGGATCACCCGCCGATCACGCCGCTCCACCGGGTAACGCTCCGGCCGGAGCACGGCTTACGCATGGAGGCCGAGCGGCGGGCCTAATCGCCCTGCCGCGCTTCGAGCTTGCGCGTGTTGCGGTCGTAGATCCGTGCGGCGACGAACAAGCCTCCGAGGCCCGGCGCCGACACGGCGACCGCGACGACCGGGATCTGGAGAGCATAGGTCTGTGGCATGTCGCTCTTCCTCCGCCCGCAGGAACAAATGAAGCGCGATCTGACCGATCAGATGTAGGAGGAGGGCTGCCAGCAGGAAAGCCCATCCGCCGCTCGTCAGGACAGCCGTCGGGTGCTGAACCAGCAGCGTTATGAAGGCCGTTCCGAGTGTCAGGATCGCCGTGGCGTTGAAGACCGTCGCGGTAAGCTTCACGCCTTCGTTGAAGCGCTTGGCGCGATGCGTCCACTCGCTCGCCGACAGCATCGGCTGCTCGACCGTGTCGTCCACCGCATGAACCCCCGGCCGTCGAGTCGGCCGGGGAAGTTCAGCTCTTCTTGCGGAAGGCGTCCAGGCTCACGACCTCGGCGCTGCCCTCCTCGCCCTCCTTCTTGGCGGCGGGGCGGGGCGCCTTGTCGTCGGACGTGCCGGCGGCCTTCTCGCCCTGGGCGGCGGGCGCGGGAAGTCCCTTCGGCGCGCTCGCGCCGATCGTGGCGAGGCCGGCGCTCTTGGGCCGCACCTCGCTGGGCTCCGAACCGGCCCCGCGCGGGCCGGGCTTGGCCGGGGCGGTGTTCGCCTCCTCGGGGGTCTCGCCGGCCTCGCTGAGGTCGAACTTCAGGCCGAACTGCACGGAGGGGTCGAAGAAGCCCGACAGGGCGTCGAACGGCACCAGCAGGCGCTCCGGCACGCCCGAGAAGGACAGGCCGACCTCGAAGGCGTGCTCGGTGACGTTGAGGTCCCAGAACTGGTGCTGCAGGACGATCGTCATGTCCTGCGGGTACTTCTCGCGGAGGGCCTGCGACATCCGCACGCCGGGCGCTTCCGTCCGGAACGAGACGTAGAAATGGTGCTCGCCCATCAGCCCCTCGCGGGCCGCGTCGGTCAGCACCTTGCGCACGACGCCGCGCAGGGCGTCCTGTACCAGGAGATCGTAGCGGATCAGGTCGTCTGCCATCTGCGGTCGCGCTCTAGCCCGGTCTGCCCGGCGCCCCGCCGCGGATGGCCGGACCGAGGAATGAGTGGAGGCTTCTGTTGCCAGGTGCCTCCGAACCCCGCCTATGCGGTGCTACCCGCTAGGTCTTTAGGTCGGTATTGGGGACCGCTTACGCGGCCACCGCCACCGGAGCAAAGTTGTCGTTGGCAACTATTGCAAAGGCCCGATAACGGCGGAACCATGCCGAGCGAAAGTCCAACCTTTACGCCCTCGCCGATCCTATTTCGCCCCCGCCGGAACCCAGGCTCGCGGTCACGCGCCTTGCGGCAGCATGTCCTGGGTTCGGGTGGAGGCGCCGGGTACCGCCCCCGGGTCCGATAGGTTTATTGCGAAGAACGTTTATCGCCATAGCCGGCCTCGCGACCGGCTCCCAAGATATAGAGGGGATCGGTCCGGTTTTGAAGCCCGATCGTGTCGCGCCGCTGTCTCATTTGGAGCCTCCGGACGAGGCTGTTGCCGGAAGTGCGCAGTCGCGCGCCTCTGGCCCCGACCACCGCGGGCCGCTCGACCGGGCCTGGGCGGCGACTGGCGTCTCGGCGCCCTGGTCGCCCTCGTGATCCTCTATCTCGGCGCGGCGAGCCTGCTGTCGCTGGCCGCCGTGCGCGTCGGCTTCGACCTGTGGAACGGGATCGACCCGTTCCTGCCCCCGGAGCGGCGCCCGTTTCTCGGCGCGGTGGAACTCGCCCACCGGGCCTTCGCGATCGACGCCCTGCGCCAAGTCTTCCTCGCGGCCCTGGTGCTCGGCGGCGCGTGGTGGCGCGACCGGTCCGGCTGGCGGCGTCGCCTCGCCCTGGACCGCGAGCGCCCGAACGGGATGCGGCCGGTCGCGCTGCTGGGCCTGCTCCTGGTCTGGCCGGTGCTGCACATCGCCTGGGTCACCGGCACGGCGGAGCTGTTCGGCGCGAGCTTCGGCCAGCACGTGCGGCTGTCGCCGTTCATGAGCCAGGCCGCCGTCGCGGCCTGGCTCGTCTATCTTGCGATTCTGGCCCCCGTGGCCGAGGAGCTGCTGCTGCGCGGCGAGGCCTTCGCCCGTGCCGGCGCGGCGGTGGGGCCTGTTGGGGCGATCCTGGTCACCGCGATCATCTTCGCCGCCGCCCACATCTCGTCCTGGGGGCTCGCCCGGCCGGTCTCGCTGCTGCCGCTCGCCCTGGCGCTGGGCTGGCTGCGCTGGCGCACCGGCCGGCTGTGGCCGGGCATCGCCCTGCACGGCTGGTCGAACCTCGCCCTGGTGACCTATCTGCTCTGGCCGGGCTGATCACCATGATGCGGGACGGCGGTGGACATATGCCGGCGGCCAACTTGCCGGGCGGCGCGCCGACGCGCAGGAATGGGCCATGGACGCTTATCACGACCTGCTCCGGCGCATCCTCGACGCGGGCGTCGCCAAGGACGACCGGACCGGCACCGGCACGCTCTCGGTGTTCGGCCACCAGATGCGCTTCGACCTGTCGGCGGGCTTCCCGCTGGTCACCACAAAGCGGCTGCACCTGCGCTCGATCATCCACGAGCTGCTCTGGTTCCTGACGGGCGACACCAACGTGTCCGCGCTCCAGGCGAACGGCGTGACGATCTGGGACGAGTGGGCCGACGCGAATGGCGATCTCGGCCCGGTCTACGGCCGGCAGTGGCGCTCCTGGGAGAAGCCCGGAGGCGGCACGGTCGACCAGATCGCCTGGGTGCTCGACGAGATCCGGCGCAACCCCGACTCCCGCCGCCTGATCGTCTCAGCCTGGAACCCGGCCGATCTCGACCGGATGGCGCTCGCCCCCTGCCACTGCCTGTTCCAGTTCTATGTCAGCGAGGGGCGGCTCTCCTGCCAGCTCTACCAGCGCTCGGCGGACGCCTTCCTGGGCGTTCCGTTCAACATCGCGAGCTACGCGCTCCTGACCCACATGATCGCCCAGGTGACCGGCCTCGGTGTCGGCGACTTCGTCCACACCTTCGGTGACGCCCATCTCTACCGGAACCACCTGGAGCAGACCCGGACCCTGCTGGCCCGCGCCCCGCGGCCGCTGCCGCAGCTGCGGCTCAACCCGGAGGTCCGCGACCTCTTCGCCTTCCGGTACGAGGACATTGCCATCGACGGCTACGAGCCGCATCCCGCCATCGCGGCCCCGGTGGCGGTATGAGCACGACCATTGCCCTGGTCGCTGCCGTCGCCCGCAACGGCGTCATCGGCCGCGACAACGGCTTGGCCTGGCACCTGTCCAGCGACCTCAACCGCTTCAAGGCCCTGACCATGGGCAAGCCGATGCTGATGGGCCGGCGCACCTGGGATTCGATCGGCCGGCCGCTCCCCGGCCGCCGCACGCTTGTCCTGACCCGGGACCGCGGCTTCCGCGCCGAGGGCGCCGAAGTTGTCCACGACTGGGAGGCCGCGCTGGCCGCCGCCGCCGGCACCGAGTTGATGGTGGTGGGCGGGGCCGAGATCTACGCACTCGCCCTCGCGCAGGCCGACCGGCTGCACCTGACCGAGGTGGCGGCCGAGCCGGACGGCGACGTGCGATTCCCGGCCTTCGACCGGGCGCAGTTCCGGGAAACGTTCCGCGAGGCGCATCCCGCCGGACCGCGCGACGAGCACGCCTTCGCGTTCGTCGATTGGGAGCGCATCCGCTGAGGCGCGCCGCCGCATTTGCCTTCCGCGCTCCGCGTGCCCACCTGCCAGCCTTGACAGCATGGGGCGCACGCCCGCAGGTGCCTGTGAGGTGCGCATGCCCATGCGGGCGTCCGCATCCTGCGGGAAGATGCGTGCGGTCAGGCGCTTAGGCCGGCCTCAGGGACCGGGCCGCATCGCGGCCGATCGTTGGGGCCGGGACTAGGCGGGCGAGCGTGGCCGTTCACGCAGGGGGCGTCGGCCGGGGTTCCGGTCGGGCGCGGACAGGCAGGAGACGACGGCTAGGATGCCTTGGAGCAATCAGAGCGGCGGCGGGGGCCCGTGGGGCCGGCCCGGCGGCAACGGCGGCGGACCCTGGGGCAACGGCGGCAAGACACCGCCGAACCTTGAGGACCTGCTCCGGCGCGGGCAGGACCGGCTGCGCGGCCTGATCCCGGGCGGTGGCGGCACCGGCGGCTACGGTGGCGGCGGCGGTTCCGCGGGCATCGGCGGCGGCCGCAGCGCGGCCGTGATCGCGGCTCTCGCCGTGGCAATCTGGCTCGCGACCGGCTTCTACACCGTCTACCCCCGTCAGGTCGGCATCGAGACGATCTTCGGCCGCTACGTCGGCACCAAGGGCGAGGGCCTGCGCTACAACTTCCCCTATCCGATCGGCGGCGTTGTCAAGCCGGATGTCGGCTCGCAGAACTCGATCCAGATCGGCTTCCGTTCCGGCCCCGGCGGCCAGGGCCGCAACCGCGACGTGCCCGACGAGAGCCTGATCCTCACCGGCGACGAGAACATCGCCGATCTCGACTTCGAGGTGCAGTGGCGGATCAATCCGCTGAAGGCTTCCGACTTCGTGTTCAACCTCCAGAACCCGGAGGGCACCATCAAGGCGATCTCCGAGAGCGCGATGCGTGAGGTGATCGGCCGCCGCAACATCCAGGCGATCCTCACCAACGAGCAGTCGAGCATCGCCCAGGAGGTGAAGGAGATGGTCCAGAAGGCGCTGGACGAATACGGTGCCGGCGTGCGCATCGAGGTGGTGCAGCTCGTCTCGGTCAACCCGCCGCCGGAGGTGCGCCCCGCCTTCATCGACGTGAACGCGGCCCAGCAGGACGCCGACACGGCGCAGAACGAGGCCAAGACCTACGCCAGCCGCGAAGTGCCGCAGGCCCGGGGTCGTGCGTCGCAGATCGTCCAGCAGGCCGAGGCCTACCGGACCAAGGCGACCGCCGACGCCACCGGACAGGCGGCGCGCTTCAGCGAGGTCTACGCCTCCTACAAGGCTGCCCCGGCGATCAGCCGCGAGCGGATCTTCCTGGAGACGATGGAGAAGGTTCTGGGCTCCGTGAACAAGGTGATCATCGATCAGAACGGGACGCAGCCGGCACGGCCTCGGCCGCCGGCGTGCTGCCGGTGCTGCCGCTCGCCGAGTTCGGCGGCCGGGTCCAGAGCCAGACGGGAGCCGCCCGATGAAGCAGGCGCTCCGCACCGGCCTGATCGCCATCGCGGCGATCGTCGCGATCGGGCTCTACGCCTCGATCTTCACCGTCGGCCAGATGCAGCAGGCGCTGGTCCTGCAGTTCGGCCGCGTCCGCGCCGTCCTCAACGCCACCGGCGAGGACAAGCCCGGCCTCTACTTCAAGGTGCCGTTCGTCGAGAACGTCGTGATCTTCGACAAGCGCGTGCTCGACCTCGACCTGCCGGTGCAGACGGTGCTCACCGCCGACCGGCAGAACCTGGAGGTGGACGCCTTCGCCCGCTACCGGATCCTCGATCCGCTGCGCTTCTACCAGGCGGTGGGCAATATCGGGCTGGCCAACCAGCGGCTCGCGAGCTTCACCAATTCGGGCCTGCGCAACGTGCTGGCCCGCTCGACCCGCGACGCCATCGTGAAGACCGATCGCGGGCAGCTGATGCACCAGATCCAGGAGGACGTGAACCGGCAGGCCAAGGCGCTCGGCATCGAGATCGCCGACCTGCGCATGACCCGTGTCGACCTGCCGGCGCAGAACTCGGCCGCGGTCTACAAGCGGATGAAGACCGAGCGCGAGCGCGAGGCCGCCGACATCCGCGCCAACGGCGACCAGATCGCCGCCACGATCCGCGCCAAGGCCGACCGCGAGGTCACGGTGATCCTCGCCGAGGCGACTCAGAAATCCGAGCAGCTGCGCGGACAAGGCGACGCGGACAAGAACCGCATCCTCGCGGACGCGTTCGGTCAGGATGCGGACTTCTTCAGCTTCTACCGGTCGATGCAGGCCTACGAAGCTGGGCTGAAGGGCTCCGACACCCGGCTGGTGATCAGCCCGAGTTCGGACTTCTTCCGCTACTTCAGCGATCCGCAGGGTCGGGCGGCCGCCGCGGCGGCGCGTCCCGCGCGCGGACCCGCCGATCCGAGCGCCACCACCGGCTCCACCGCCGGGGCAGGGCGCTGACCGGGTACGTGTCGGCGCACTAGTGCGCCGACATCCCTTGCGACAACATTGGCGGGCGTCCGACATCCGGTCGGCTGCCCGCAGAGCCGGAAACGCGTTCTTGAAGAGGTCGATCATGTACCCCGTCGCGAGCGCCCCCGAGGCGTCCTTCGGCCGCGCGAAGGCGCAACCCCGCTCACGCGCCCGCGCGCTGATGGCGTCGATCTTGGTCGGCGCGTCGGTGGCGACGGCAGCCCTTCCGGTCCCGGCCTTCGCCAAGGGCCCGGCCTCGCTCGCCGACCTCGCCGAGCAGGTCACCGACGCGGTGGTGAACATTTCGGCCTCCACCACGGTCGAGGCGCGCAGCGGCCGCGCCGGGCCGCAGGTGCCTCCGGGTACGCCCTTCGAGGACCTGTTCGAGGAATTCTTCAACCGCCGGGGCGGTCGCGGCGGCGGTGGCGAGCGGGGCGACAACGACACGCCCCGCCAGCAGCGCAAGTCGAACTCCCTCGGCTCCGGCTTCATCATCGATGCCGCCGGCCTCGTGGTGACCAACAACCACGTCATCGGCGACGCCAACGACATCCAGGTCATCCTGCACGACGGCACGAAGCTGAAGGCCGAGATCGTCGGAAAGGATTCGAAGATCGACCTCGCCGTGCTGCGGGTGAAGCCCACGGCCGACCGGCCCCTCAAGGCGGTGCCGTTCGGCGATTCCGACAAGATGCGGCCCGGCGACTGGGTCATCGCCATCGGCAACCCGTTCGGGCTCGGCGGCTCGGTCTCGGCCGGCATCGTCTCGGCCCGGGGGCGGAACATCGAGTCCGGACCCTACGACAACTACATCCAGACCGACGCGGCCATCAACAAGGGCAATTCGGGCGGTCCGCTGTTCAACATGGACGGCGAGGTCATCGGCATCAACACGGCGATCCTGTCGCCCACCGGCGGCTCGGTGGGCATCGGCTTCGCGGTTCCGTCGGGCACGGCCAAGCCCGTGATCGACCAGCTGCGCGACTTCGGCGAGGTCCGCCGCGGCTGGCTCGGCGTGCGCATCCAGAACGTCGATGACGCCACCGCCGAAGCCCTCAACCTGAAGGGCGGGGCGCGCGGGGCCCTGGTGGCCGGCGTCGGCGAGAAGGGTCCGGCCAAGACGGCCGGCATCGAGCTCGGCGACGTGATCGTGAAGTTCAACGGGACGCCCGTGAAGGCGTCCGGCGACCTGCCGCGCATCGTCGCCTCGACCCCGGTCGGCCAGAAGGTCGACGTGGTCGTGATGCGCAAGGGCGAGGAGGTGACGAAGGCCGTCACCCTCGGCCGCCTGGAGGACGGCGACAAGCCGCAGCTCGCCAACCTGCGCCAGCCGGAGCCCGAGAGCGCGACCCGTCAGGCGCTCGGCCTCAACCTGTCCGGCATCACCGACGAGCTGCGCAAGAAGTACTCCATCAAGGACACGGTGAAGGGCGTGGTCGTCACTCGTGTCGATCCGAACTCGACGGCCTCCGACAAGCGGATCCAGCCCGGCGAGGTGATCGTCGAGGTCGGCCAGGAGGCGGTGAGCACCCCCGCCGACGTGACCAAGCGGGTCGATGCCCTGAAGAAGGAGGGCCGCAAGTCGGTCCTGCTGCTCGTGGCGAGCGCCACCGGCGACGTGCGCTTCGTCGCCATCGGGCTGGACTGAGCGACGTCAGGGACGACCTCCGAGGGGCTGTCGAGGCCGCGCGAAGCGGCTCATCGGGCCCGATGTTCGGAACGCGCCCGCCACACGGGATCGGATGTCTGATCGGCGCGGGCTTTAAAGGCCCGCGCCGATCATGCGTTCTGGCATCCGCAGCCGCGCCGATCCGCCGTCGGGTCGCATCCGCGCCGCCGCGATCACGCGGTCAGCGCGCGTGCCGGGGCGGTGCTCCCGAACCCATCGCCGAGCTGGCCGCGGAGCCGATCGCCAGCGTCCCTGTCTGGCGGCTCGCCAGGATGTGGCGGTGAGCCAGTCGCTCCATCCGAAACGGAAAACGCCCGGCCGTTTCCGGCCGGGCGTTCCGCAGCGTGGCTGATTAGTCTGGCCTTAAGCGGTCAGGACCGTGTTCGGCTCGACCTTCACGCCCGGGCCCATCGCCGAGGTGACGGCGATGCGCTGGACGTAGGTGCCCTTGGCGCCCGCGGGCTTGGCCTTGGCGACCGCGTCCGCGAAGGCCTTGATGTTCTCGGCGAGCTTGTCGGCGTCGAACGAGACCTTGCCGACGCCAGCATGGACGATGCCGGCCTTCTCGACGCGGAACTCCACCGAGCCGCCCTTGGCGCCGGCGACGGCGCCCTTCACGTCCATGGTGACGGTGCCGACCTTCGGGTTCGGCATCAGGCCGCGCGGGCCCAGCACCTTACCGAGACGGCCGACCAGCGGCATCATGTCGGGGGTCGCGATGCAGCGATCGAAGTCGATCTTGCCGCTCTGCACGATCTCCAGCAGATCCTCGGCGCCGACGATGTCGGCACCGGCGGCCTTGGCGTCGTCCGCCTTGGCGCCGCGGGCGAAGACCGCCACGCGCACCGTCCGGCCGGAGCCGTTCGGCAGGTTGCAGACGCCGCGGACCATCTGGTCGGCGTGGCGGGGATCGACGCCGAGATTCATCGAGACTTCGACGGTCTCGTCGAACTTCGCGGTCGCCCGCTCCTTCACCAGCTTGATCGCCTCGTCGAGGGGATAGAGCTTGGTGACCTCGATGCCCTCGCGGGCGGCGCGGATGCGCTTGCCTTCCTTAGCCATGATGTCCTCCCTCAGGCCGTGACTTCGAGGCCCATGGCCCGGGCGGAGCCGCGGATCATGGCAACGGCCGACTCGACCGAGTCGCAGTTGAGGTCGGGCATCTTCTTCTCGGCGATCTCGCGCAGCTGCGCCTCGGAGATCTTGCCGACCGTCGGGCCCTTGCCGGGGGTCTTGGAGCCGGAGGCGGGCTTCTTGCCGAGCTTCAGGCCGGCGGCCTTCTTCAGGAAGAAGGTGACCGGCGGCTGCTTCATCTCGAAGGTGAAGGAGCGGTCCTGATACGCGGTAATGATCACCGGGATCGGGGTGCCCTTCTCCATCTGCGCGGTCTTCGCGTTGAAGGCCTTGCAGAATTCCATGATGTTGAGGCCGCGCTGACCGAGCGCGGGACCGATCGGCGGCGACGGGTTCGCCGCGCCGGCCGGGACCTGAAGCTTCACGTAGCCCGTGATCTTCTTCGCCATGGGACTGCTCCCAATGAGAATCCGCCCCCACGCGGCCTGAAGCGCGGCGGGTCGGACGGTTGCAGGTCGCGGTGCGAGCCGTGGATCCCGGAGGCGAGGCCGGGCGGATCTCCCGCGGATGATGCCCCAGCCTCAGGAGGATGGGGCAAGTTCGCGGCCGCCGCTCAGCGTCGGCCGGAAGGACGTAGCGGCCTAAGGGCCGCCGAAATCAGGAGGCTCAGGCCTTCTCGACCTGGGCGTATTCCAGCTCCACCGGGGTCGCCCGGCCGAAGATCGACACGGCCACCTTGAGGCGGGAGCGGGCGTCGTCGATCTCCTCGACGGTGCCGTTGAAGCTGGCGAACGGGCCGTCGGCGACCCGGACGGTCTCGCCGATCTCGAAGGAGATCGAGGGCTTCGGCCGGTCGACGCCCTCGGCGACCTGGCCCTTGATCCGCTCGGCCTCGGCATCGGGGATCGGAACCGGCTTCGACTTGTCGGCACCGAGGAAGCCTGTGACCTTCGGGGTGTTCTTGATGAGGTGGTAGACCTCGTCGGTCAGGTCGCACTTCACCAGGACGTAGCCGGGGAAGAACTTGCGCTCGGCGTCGACCTTCCGGCCGCGGCGAACCTCCACGACCTTCTCGGTCGGGACCATCACCTCGTCGAACAGCTCGGTCAGCCCGCGCTGGGCCGCCTGGTCCTTGATGGACTGGGCAACCTTGTTCTCGAAGTTCGAGTAGGCGTGGACGATGTACCAGCGCTTCGACACGGTTCCGTTCAACTCCGACAAGTCCGCGGGGTCTCCCCCGACCGGCGGCGAGCCGCCCTCAGACGCCTCCGACTCAGACGCCCAGGATCAGGCCGACCAGGAAGCGCAGGGCCTGATCCACGACCGTGAAGAACAGGCTGGCGGCCACGACCATCACGAAGACCATGATCGTCGTGATCGTGGTCTCCCGGCGGCTCGGCCACGTGACCTTGCGCGCCTCGTCGCGGACCTGCGCGAAGAACTCGCCCGGCGTGGCGCGCTTCTGCGGCGCGCGCGCCGGCGTCGCCGGCCGGGCCGGCGGCGGGTTCGCGGGGCCGCGGGCTGCGCCGCGCACCAGGTCCACCTTCTTGGTCGCTTCGTTCGATGCCATGGCGCCAGTGTCTGTGCGTGTTCGGCCCCGAGGCAGAGACCGCATCCGGGAATGCGAATATCGGCGCCGAGGACCCGGATGGGCCCGCACCGACGGTCGCTTCAGATCTCGGATTGCGCCCGCTCTAGCGCAACTCCCCCGGCTTGTCGACCGGGCTGCCGCGCGCAATCGGGCAGGTTCTCTGACGGGCCGGGAATCTGGCAGGAGTGGAGGGACTCGAACCCGCAACCTCCGGTTTTGGAGACCGGCGCTCTGACCAGTTGAGCTACACTCCTAGCGCACCGCCCAATGCCCCATCGGGGCTCGGCTTGCAAGAGGCTGTATGCGGGAAGGGGCGCTCCGGATGCGGGGTCGCGGCGCTGCCCCGCCGAAAAAACCGTGTCACCGCCCCAAAACGGCGACGCCGGCCCCCGTCGAGACGAGGACCGGCGTGGCAGGGCAGGGCGGCGCGGGACCCGCCCCGGGTCGGGCTTCAGTCGTTGATGGCGGCGACGACGCCGGCACCGACGGTGCGGCCGCCCTCGCGGATGGCGAAGCGCAGCTTCTCCTCCATGGCCACCGGCACGATCAGCACCACGTCCATGGTCACGTTGTCGCCCGGCATCACCATCTCGGTGCCCTCGGGCAGCGTCACGATCCCGGTCACGTCCGTCGTGCGGAAGTAGAACTGCGGCCGGTAGTTCGTGAAGAACGGCGTGTGACGGCCGCCCTCTTCCTTGGTCAGGATGTACGCCTCGGCCTTGAACTTGGCGTGCGGCTTCACCGAACCCGGCTTGCACACGACCTGGCCGCGCTCCACGTCCTCGCGCTTCGTGCCGCGCAGCAGCACGCCGACGTTGTCGCCCGCCTGACCCTGGTCGAGCAGCTTGCGGAACATCTCCACGCCCGTGACCGTCGTGGTCTGCGTGTCGCGGATGCCGACGATCTCCACCGTCTCGCCGACCTTCACGATCCCGCGCTCGACGCGGCCCGTCACCACCGTGCCGCGGCCCGAGATCGAGAACACGTCCTCGATCGGCATCAGGAACGGCAGGTCGATCGGACGCTCCGGCTGCGGGATGTAGCTGTCCACCGTCGCCATCAGCGCCAGAACCGCGTCCCGGCCGATCTTCGGCTCCTTGTCCTCCAGCGCCATCAGCGCCGAGCCCTTGGTGATCGGGATGTCGTCACCGGGGAAGTCGTACTTCGACAGGAGCTCGCGCACCTCCAGCTCGACCAGCTCCAGGAGCTCCTCGTCGTCGACCATGTCGACCTTGTTGAGGAACACCACCAGCGCCGGAACGCCGACCTGACGCGCCAGCAGGATGTGCTCGCGGGTCTGCGGCATCGGGCCGTCAGCCGCCGACACCACCAGGATCGCGCCGTCCATCTGCGCCGCGCCCGTGATCATGTTCTTCACGTAGTCGGCGTGGCCGGGGCAGTCCACGTGCGCGTAGTGCCGGTTCTGCGTCTCGTACTCCACGTGCGCCGTCGAGATCGTGATCCCGCGCGCCTTCTCCTCCGGTGCCTTGTCGATCTGGTCGTAGGCCGTGAACGTCGCGCCGCCCGACTCCGCCAGAACCTTCGTGATCGCCGCCGTCAGCGACGTCTTGCCGTGGTCAACGTGGCCAATCGTGCCAATGTTGCAGTGCGGCTTGGTGCGGGAGAACTTTTCCTTGCCCATGATTCCCGTTCCTGCGCGGGGACCGGATCGGTGCCCCGGATTGACTCGGCCGCCCCGAACTCGGAACGGGGCGAAAAGCGCGGTCCGCTTAGAGGGTCGGCCGCCCGCGATCAAGCTCCGGCGCGCGGGACGCGTCTGGCGGGCGGTCCGCTGTCAAGCGCCGAGGGCGAATCGTGCACGGGGCGATAGCAGTCCTCGGCAGTGTTCGGGCGCTTTCAGGTCACACTGTGGCATTGCGGGCATAGCGGGATCAGTGCGGCCGAGCTTAACTGCGGGCAACAACGCGAAACGTCGGATCTCGCCACCATGATCAAGAAGCTCCTCCTCGCCACCGCCGCGACGGCCCTCGTCGCGACCGCCGCTTCGGCCGCCGACCTGCCGCGCCGCGCCGCCCCGCCGCCGGTGTTCACGCCGGTGCCGGTCTTCACCTGGACGGGCTTCTACGGCGGTCTCGAGACGGCCTACACCTTCACCGACAGCCAGCGGATCACCACGGTCGGCATCTCGCCGGTGAACGCCGCCAACGTGGCGACGGGTGCCCGCCCGGCCGCGACCCGGATCTCCGATGACGGCTTCGCCAACATCGGCGGCACGGCCGGCTACAACTACCAGTTCACCCCCGGCTCGGGCATCGTGGTCGGCATCGCCAACAGCATCGACTGGACCGATCTGGCCAAGAACCGCGCCTATCTCGGCAGCACCGGTGCGCTGAGCAGCTTCCGTCAGGGCACCGATTGGGTCGGCACGCTCGTGGGTCGAGTCGGCTACGCCTTCGACCGCGTGATGGTGTACGGCCTCGGCGGTCTGGCCTACGGCAACGTCTTCTACGACGCGAACTTCTTCGCGCCGAACGGCCGCCTCGCCTTCGCGGGCCGCCACGACGACTTCGAGACGGGCTTCGCCTACGGCGGCGGCATCGAGTTCGCGCTGCCCACCGACAGCTTCCTGAACACCTTCGCGGTGGGCCGGTATCTGGGCCTGAAGTACGACGCCCTGACGGTCAAGGCCGAGTACGTCCACTACGATCTCGGCAGCCGGAACGTGCTCGTCGGCGCGATCCCGGGCGTCGGCGTCGGCTCGGGCTACATTTCGCGCTTCCGGACCGAGGGCAGCATCGTCCGCGCAGGCTTCAACTACAAGTTCGGCGGCCTCTAAGGGCCACGAATCGTATCGCCCGGACGCCGAACGGCCCGGGCGGATCTTTCAGGGCGCGCGCCGGAACCGGCGCGCGCCCTTTTTCATGCCGGCTCTGTCCCGAGCGCCGGCGCAGACCGCATGGCCCCGCCTCGGCGGCGGAAACGGCCACGACCCTGCGGCGACGCGGCCCGCCCCTTGCCTCCCTGGACGTGATACCGAAACATACTGGGTGTCCGGTGTGCCGGTACACAACGCGGAGTTGCCGGCCCGCCGCCGGCCGGCGGAGACCGCATGGGCCTCGTCCTCTACGCCCTCAAGTTCCGGATCACGACCTACGTGCTCGCGGTGCTGATGATGCTCGGCGGCGTCGGGGCGATCCTCGTCACGCCCAAGGACGTGCTGCCGGTCGTCGATATCCCGGTCGTCGTGGTGGTCTGGACCTATACCGGCCTGTCCGCGCCGGAGATGGAACAGCGCATCACCACCTATGCCGAGTACGGCATCTCCAACAACGTGAACAACATCCGCCGCATGGAATCGGCGACGCTCCAGGGCACGGCGGTCCAGCGGATCTACTTCGACCCCTCGGTCAGCATCGACCTCGCCATCGCGCAGGTCGTGTCGTCCACCAACTCGATCCGCGCGGTGATGCCCACCGGCACGCAGCCGCCGGTGATCGTGCGCTATTCGGCCTCGTCGGTGCCGGTGATCCAGCTCGCCCTGACCTCGGCCAAGCAGAGCCTCAACGAGGTCTACGATTACGCCCAGTACCGGATCCGCCAGACGCTCGCGCAGGTCCCGGGCTCGACCCTGCCATCCCCGTTCGGCGGCGCCCCCCGGCAGATCATGGTCGATCTCGATCTCAACGCCCTGCAGGCGCTCGGCCTGACGCCGCTCGACGTCACCAACGCCATGACGGCCCAGAACCTGACGGTGCCGTCCGGTCTCACCAAGATCGGCGAGCAGCAATATCCCGTCCAGCTCAACGCCACCCCGCCGTCGATCGAGACGCTCAACACCGCGCCGATCAAGGTGGTCGCCGGGCAGCCCGTGCTGATCCGGGACGTCGCCTATGTCCGCGACGGCGGCCCGCCGCAGGTCAACGTGGTCAGCGCCGACGGCCGGCAGGCCGTGCTGATGCAGATCATCAAGAACGGCACCGCCTCGACCCTCAACGTCGTCAACAACGTCAAGGCGGCGATGCCGACGATCCGCGCGGCGGCGCCCGACGGCCTGTCGATCAAGCAGCTGTTCGATCAATCGGTCTTCGTCTCGAACGCCATCGAGGGCGTGCTGCACGAGGCGCTCACCGCGGCGGCGCTCACGGGGCTCGCGATCCTGCTGTTCCTCGGCTCCTGGCGCTCGGCGATCATCGTGCTGATCTCGATCCCGCTCTGCGTGATGACCTCGCTCGCGGTGCTGGCGGCCCTGGGCCAGACCATCAACGTCATGACGCTCGGTGGCCTCGCGCTCGCGGTCGGCATCCTGGTGGACGACGCCACGGTGGCGATCGAGAACACCTACCGGCTGTTCGAGGAGGGCGAGGAGTTCCGCGAAAGCGTGGTCCACGGCGCCGCCGGAATCGCCAAGCCGGCCCTGATCTCGACGCTGGCGATCTGCGCCGCCTTCACGGCGGTGTTCGCGCTGACCGACACGCCAAAGTACCTGTTCACCCCGCAGGCGCTCGCGGTCGTGTTCGCGATGCTGACCTCCTACCTGCTGTCGCGCACCCTGGTGCCGCTGCTGATCGACGTGATCGTGGCGCCGGAATACCGGCAGAAGCACGCCAAGAATCGGGCCGCGCACGAGGCTCCCCGCCGGGGCCGGATCGCCCGGGCCGTCGGTCTCGTCGGCGCCCCCGTGATGCGGCTTGCCGGCTGGATCCATGGCCACTTCGAGCGCGGCTTCGCGCGGTTCCACCGCGGCTATGTCGGCCTGCTCCACGCGGTGCTGCGCCACCGGATCGTCACCCTGGGCGCGGTCGGCGGCGTGCTCGGCCTGACCGGGGTGCTGTTCGTGTTCGTCGGCCAGGACTACTTCCCGCAGATCGAGGCGAGCCAGATGACCATGCATCTGCGCACCCGCACCGGCATGCGCATCGAGACCGCCCGGCAGGTCTTCGCCGAGATCGAGGACACGGTCCGCGAGGTGATCCCGCCGGACGAGGTTGACCAGATCCTCCAGAACATCGGCCTGCCGTCGAACAACTACAATTTCGCGTTCTCGGACGGTTCGTTCGTCTCCTACAACGACGGCCAGATGCTGATCAGCCTCAAGGAGGGGCACCACCCGGTGGCCGGCTATCAGAAGCGCCTGCGCGCGGTGCTGATGAAGCGCTTCCCCGACGTGGTCGTCTATTTCCAGCCCGCCGACATGATCACCCAGATCCTGAATTTCGGCGTGATCACCCCGATCGACGTGCAGGTCTCCGGCCGCCACAAGGAGAAGGATCTGGAGGTCGCTCAGCGCATCGTGCAGCGGCTGAAGCACACCAAGGGCCTCGTCGATGTGCACCTGCAGCAGATCGTCAACGAGCCGCAATTCTACGTCGACGTCGACCGGCGCCTCGCCTCCGAACTCGGGCTGACCGAGCAGCAGGTGGCGCAGAACATGAACATCTCGCTGTCGGGCAGCTACCAGGTGACGCCGAACTTCTGGCCCGATCCGAAGACCGGCATTCCCTACCAGCTCTGGGTGCAGACGCCCGAATACCGCAACAGCTCGCTCACCGACCTGCGCAACACGCCGATGTTCGTGCGCTCCGCGACCACCGGCTCCGGTCCGGGCGTGCTGACGCTGCTCTCCAGCCTCGCCGACATCCGCCGGGTGCCGACGCAGACCATGATCAGCCACGTCAACATCCAGCCGACCTTCGACATCTTCGCCTCGGTCCAGGACCGGGATCTCGGCGCGGTGGCCCGCAACATCGACGCGATCGTCCAGGACGAGCAGAAGAACCTGGAGGCGCCCGACAAGATCACGGTGCGCGGGCAGATCGAGAACATGCGCTCGGCCTTCTTCCGCCTGGAGGTCGGCCTCGCCATCGCGCTGATCGCCGTCTACCTGCTGATGGCGGTGAACTACCAGAGCTGGGGCGACCCCTTCGTGGTGATCGCGGCCCTGCCGATGGCCTTCTGCGGCATCACCTTCGCGCTGTTCATCACCGGGACCACGTTCTCGATCCCGTCGATCTTCGGGGCGATCATGTCGGTGGGCATCGCCTCGGCGAACTCGATCCTGCTCGTCACCTTCGCCAAGGAGCACCGGGAGGAAACCGGCTGCAGCGCCCTGGAGGCGGCGATCACCGCGGGCGAGACCCGTCTGCGGCCGGTGCTGATGACCGCCTCGGCGATGTTCCTGGGGTTGATCCCGATGGCGCTGGGCACCGGCGAGGGCGGCGAGCAGAACGCCGCGCTCGCCCGCGCCGTCATGGGCGGCATCGCCTTCGCGACGCCGGCGACGCTGCTTCTGGTGCCGTTCCTCTACGTGCTGATGCGGGGCGGCCCGGCCCAGCCGGTGCAGGATTACCTGGAGCCGGGCGCGCAGCCGGCCGCTTGACGATCAGGCAAGCGGAGCGGGCACCGTCATGCCGGGGCGCCGAAGGCGAGCCCGGACTCCAGAGCCGCGGTTCTGCCAGGATCCGGCATGTCGGCGGCTTTGGGTCCCGGGCTCCGCTGCGCGGTCCCGGGACGACACGCTGTTCAGACGATCTTGAAAACCCCCGGACCGCTCACCCCTCCTTGAACCCGTATTCCGGCGTGTCGTCGTCGTTGCCGTAATACTTGTACGGCAGGAACTTGCCCGACATGGTGAGCCGCACGCGGTCGCCCTTGTTGTTGGCCTCGCGGGCCATGTCCATGTTGAAGTCGATCGCCGACATGATGCCGTCGCCGAACTCCTCCTGGATCAGCTCCTTGAAGGTCGTGCCGTAGACCATCACCAGTTCGTAGAACCGGTAGATCAGCGGATCGGTGGGCGGCATCGACGGGATCGAGCCCCGGTAGGGCGGCTCGTTGAGCATGCGCTCCTCGGCGACCGTCAGGCCGAACAGCTCGGCCGCCCGCTTGGCCTGAGCCTTCGGCAGTTTCATCTGGCCCATGCAGGCCGCGGTGATCAGGAACGGCGACAGGCCGCCGATCTCCTCATGGATATGCTTCCAGCTCCAGCCCTTCTCGCGCTTGATGTCGAGCAGCTTCTCGGTGAGGTCCTCGCGCTTCATCGTCCGCTCCCAGGTCGACCGTCGGTTTGGCTCGGGTGAGACCGCGGACACGTCGCGGTCTCACCCCACCCCCGAGGGGTGCGCACCCGGACCGCGCCCGGTGAGGGGAAACGGCCGCGCCCGAGCACGGAAGGCTGCCCGCCTTGAGATCGACGCGGCGCCTCTCCTGGCACTGCGACGACCGACGGCGGTCGCATGATCTTCGGCAAACGGTGTGCCAGGCAGTGCCTGCACGAAAACATGCGACGTTACAGAATGTTGGCTGCGCCGCGTACATTCACGACATCTCGTCGGAAACGAGATATCGTCAACGGATGACGAGATCTCGTGAGCCCAGCGAGCCGTGCCCATTCGGCCCCATCTTCGAGGCCAGCCCGGATCCGATGCTGGTCCTTGCGCCGGAGGAGGACCGGATCGCGGACGCCAATCCGGCGGCGGTACGGCTGCTCGGCCATCCGCGTCAGACATTGCGTGGCGCGCGGGCCAGCGCGCTCTATCCCGGGCAACTCGCCGCCCTCACGGTCTTCACCCAGGCCGTCCTGGCGAAAGGGCATTGGTGGACGCGCGCGCTCGCGCCGCGCGACGCCGCGGGCCGCGACCTGCGGGTCGAGACGGCGGCCTTCCCGCTTCCGGGCGGGCCGACGCTCCTCCTCGTGACTCTCGCAGATCCCGACACTGTCCATCGCCGGCAGGTCGACGGCGAGGCCGAGGCCTACATGCGCGCGGGTCTTTCCGAGTGGCAGCGCATGGAGCGGATCTTCCGCGATATCGAGCACGGCAACCAGTTGATCCTTCGGGCAGCCGGGGAGGGGATCTACGGCGTCAA
Source organism: Methylobacterium tardum (assembly GCF_023546765.1). Lineage (NCBI taxonomy): Bacteria > Pseudomonadati > Pseudomonadota > Alphaproteobacteria > Hyphomicrobiales > Methylobacteriaceae > Methylobacterium > Methylobacterium tardum. The sequence goes on along the minus strand of NZ_CP097484.1, from coordinate 4,866,427 downwards.
CGCCGAGGGCGTGACCACCTTCGTCAACCCGGCCGCCGAGCGGATGCTCGGCTGGGCGGCCGCCGACCTCGTCGGCAAGGACATGCACGCCGCCGTGCACCACACGCACCCGGACGGCAGCACCTATCCGCACCGGGACTGCCCGATCTACGCGGCCTTCCGGGACGGCGCTGTGCGTCAGGTCGATCACGAGGTCTTCTGGCGGGCGGACGGAACGTCCTTTCCCGTCGAGTACACCTCGACGCCGATCCGCGACCGCGGCCGCCTGCTGGGTGCCGTGATCGTGTTCCGCGACGTCAGCCAGCGGCGGGAGGACGAGCGCCGGCTGAAGAGCGCGCTCGCCGAGGTCGACACGCTGCGGCAGCGCCTGGAGCTGGAGAACGCGTATCTGAAGGAGGAAATCCGGGCCGAGCGCCATCACCAGGGCATCATCGGCCGCTCGCCGGCCATCGCGGCGACGCTCAGGCAGATCGAGCTGGTGGCCGGTACCGACGCCACCGTGCTGATCACCGGCGAGTCCGGCACCGGGAAGGAGCTGATCGCCCGCGCGATCCACGAGGCGAGCCGCCGCAGCGCCCGCCCGATGATCCGCGTGAACTGCGCGGCGATTCCGCGCGACCTGTTCGAGAGCGAATTCTTCGGCCACGCCAAGGGCAGCTTCACGGGCGCACTCCGCGACCGTGTCGGCCGGTTCGAGCTCGCCGATGGCGGCACACTGTTCCTCGACGAAGTCGGCGAGATTCCCCTGGACCTGCAGGGCAAGCTGCTGCGCGTGCTGCAGGAGCGCTCCTTCGAGCGGGTCGGCGAGGCGCGCACCCGTGCGGTCGACGTGCGGGTGGTGGCCGCCACCAATCGCGACCTGCGCGCCGAGGTGGCGAGCGGGCGCTTCCGCGACGACCTCTACTTCCGCCTCAATGTCTTCCCGATCCAGGCGCGGCCCCTGCGCGAGCGTCCCGAGGACATCCCTCCGATCGCCCAGCATCTGCTCACGGCGGCGGCGCGCCGCCTCAACATCCCGGAGCCGCGGCTCTCGGAGGGCGATGTCCGGCGCCTCTGCCGCTACGCTTGGCCGGGGAATGTCCGCGAGCTGGAGAACGTGATCGAGCGGGCGGCAATCCTCAGTGCCAGGGGGCGGCTCCGCCTCGATCTGCCCGACGGCGAGCCAGCCCGGACGCCCGATCCGGTCCGGTTGCCGGTCGCCGCACCCGATGGACGGCCGGCCACCGAGGCCGAGCGCCGCGCCCGCGACCGCGCCGAGATCGTCGCAGCCCTGGCGCTGACGGGCGGCCGGATCTCCGGGCCCGGAGGCGCGGCCGCGCTGCTCGGCCTGCGCCCGACGACGCTCGCCTCGCGCATCAAGGCGCACGGCATCTCCCGCGATGACGGCGATCTCCGGCGCAGCTGATCTTTTCGCGGCGCTGCGAGCGTGGTTTCGATGCACCGGGCCGGCGGGAAGCGCACAACCGCGGCCGGAAACGCTTGCATCCGTGGCGTGTTTCCGGACCATGCGCCCTCTGGTCTCGGAGGCGGGCTTTGGACGGAGACGATCGGGACGGTCAGAGGGCCGACGAGGGGGCGGGCGCGTCCGCGCCGCCGGCCCCGTGGGAGTTCGTGCTTCCGGAAGAGACGGCGACCGAGGATCTCGGCCTGTTCCTCTCCGAGTTCCTGTGTCCGGGCGACGTCGTGGCCCTGTCGGGCGGTCTCGGCGGCGGCAAGACGACGCTCGCCCGCGCGGTGATCCGCGAACTCGCCGGCGATCCGCGCCTCGAGGTGCCGAGCCCGACCTTCACGCTCATTCAGCCCTACACGGCCCGGGACGGCCGCGCGATCATCCACGCCGACCTCTACCGGCTGCGCGACCCCGATGAATTGGTCGAGCTCGGCTTCGGACGAGATGGCCGAGGATGCGATCACGCTTGTCGAATGGCCCGACCGGCTGCCGCCCCGCGACGCCCCGGTGCTGACCGTCGACCTGTCCCTGCGGGCGGAGTTCGGCCCCGAGGCGCGGCTCGCCCGGATCGACGGCACCGGCGGGATGCGGGCCCGCCTCGACCGGGCCCGGGCGGTGCGCCGGCTCCTCGACCGCAGCGGCTGGGATGTGGCCGAGCGCACGCTGATGCAGGGCGACGCCTCGTCCCGCGCCTACGAGCGCCTGACCAAGCCCGACGGCACCAGCGCCGTGCTGATGATCGCCCCGCCCCGGCCCGACGGGCCGCCGGTGCGCGACGGCAAGCCCTACAGCGCGATCGTGCATCTGGCCGAGAGCGTCCACGCCTTCGTGGCCCTCGACCGGGGCCTGCGGGCGCTCGGCTTCTCGGCGCCGAAGATCTACGGCGAGGACCTCGCCGAGGGGCTGCTGATCCTGGAGGATCTCGGCAGCGAGCCGGTGATCGAGGCCGGCGCGCCGCGGCCCGAGCGCTACGCCGAGGCGGTGCGGCTGCTCGCCAAGCTCCACGCGACGCCGCTGCCCCCGGTCCTGCCGGTGGCGGACGGGATCGAGCACGTGCTGCCGCCCTACGACACGGAGGCGCTGCTGTTCGAGGCCGAACTGATGCCCGACTGGTACGCGCCCGCGATCCGGGATGCCACGCTGTCGGCCGAGGCGCGGTCGGACTTCGTCGACCTGTGGCGGGCGGCCCTTCAGGGCGCGGTCCCGGACCGGCCGACCTGGACGCTGCGGGACTACCACTCGCCCAACCTGATCTGGCTGCCCGAGCGCGACGGGCTGGAGCGGGTCGGCCTGATCGACTTCCAGGACGCCGTGATGGGTCATCCGGCCTACGACGTCGCCTCGCTGCTGCAGGATGCCCGCGTCGACACCTCCGCCGAGTTCGAGCTGCGGCTGCTCGGGCTCTACGCTCGCGAGCGCCGCGGGCGGGATCCGGCCTTCGACGTCGGCGCCTTCGCCACGGCCTACGCGCTGCTCGCCGCGCAGCGGGCCACCAAGATCCTCGGCATCTTCGCGCGGCTCGACCGGCGCGACGGCAAGCCCGGCTATCTGGCCCACCTGCCGCGGATCGAGGGCTACCTCGCCCGCAACCTCGCCCATCCCGCGCTCGCCGGGCTGCGCGACTGGCACGCGGCGCATTTGCCGGGCCTCGTCAGCCCCGCCCCCGAATCCTGACCACCGGACCTTCGATCGCATGAGCGAGCTCAAGCCAGCCGTCAGCCGCGCCTTCGTCCTGGCCGCCGGCCTGGGCAAGCGCATGCGTCCGGTGACTGCCACGGTGCCCAAGCCGCTGGTGGAGGTCGCCGGCAAGGCGCTCCTCGACCACGCCCTGGACCGGGTCGCGGAGGCCGGGATCGGCACGGCCGTGGTCAACGTCCACTATCTCGCCGACCTGATCGAGGGCCATCTCGCCCGGCGGGCGGAAGAGTCGGGCCGGGGGCCGGCCACGATCGTGTCGGACGAGCGCGCGGCGCTTCTGGAGACCGGCGGGGGCATCCGCAAGGCGCTGCCGCTTCTGGGCGCGGAGCCCTTTGTGGTGCTGAACTCGGACTCGTTCTGGCTCGAAGGACCGGCCTCCAACCTGAGCCGGCTGATCGGCCGCTGGGACGCGCACCGCATGGACTGCCTGCTGCTGGTGGCCCCCACCGCCACCAGCCTCGGCTACGAGGGCGCCGGCGACTTCGTGATGGAGCCGGATGGACGCCTGGAGCGCCGCGGGGAGCGCGAGGTCGCCCCCTTCATCTACGCCGGGGTGGCGATCCTGAGCCCGAGCCTGTTCGCCGACACGCCGGAGGGCGCCTTCTCGCTCAACCTCCTGTTCGACCGGGCGATCGAGGCCGGCCGGCTGTTCGGCCTGCGCCTCGACGGCCAATGGCTGCATGTCGGCACGCCGGAGGCGATCCGGGCCGCGGAGGAGCGGGTGCGGGCGAGCGCGCGGACACCCTAGCCGGATCGGTCGGCCGGTCTGCGGTCGCGGCGGATGGGCGGTGACGTTTCCGCATCGACCGAGTGGGGTGAGGCCCCATACCGTGCGGGTCATACGCTGTGATGTAACGAGGTGTCTTGCCAAGCCCGATCCGAGCCTCTAGAAGCCCCCTCACACCGGCGGGCCAAGACCCCGCCGCCGTGTCAGGCGCCCGTAGCTCAGCTGGATAGAGCACCAGACTACGAATCTGGGGGTCAGAGGTTCGAATCCTTTCGGGCGCGCCATCACTCAGCTTGACTTCAAAACATCGCCGAATCGACCGGGGCAACGCTGCGGCTAGCAGCGGGACAACTCGGGTTCAGCTTCCGCGCACCGGATGCGCGAGCGGCACGCGTGAACGGCAGGCTGATAAAGCTGTCGACAGCGTCCGCGCCCTGGAACCGCTCAGCGCTCCATCCGTAGCCTCCGTGTCACTGATTGATACGGAGGCCATCATGATGGCGCTGGGCGTGTTCTGTGTCTTGGCAGGCGTCAGCATGGCAGCCGGATCCCTGTGGTCTCCGCGCTACCGCGCCATCCTTGAGGTGATGGGTGGCAGCCTGTTCCTCGCCGGGCTTGGCTTCGCGGGAGCAGACCTCACGCTGGCGTCCTAATCGAGCCCATCTCTCGGTCCGCGACCCAGAGCGACAGCGTCCCGCTCGGGCGGGTGCCGCGACGCTAAACTCTTTCGTGATCGGTCCTCCGGAACCATCAATCAGCGCCCTGCCTTCCTCAAGGGGTCGAGGACGTTTTGCTGCCCCTCGATCCGCTGGTTATCCGGCTCCAACGGGCGGTACGAGAGGAAGCCTTCCTTGCGCACATCGATGATCACCGCCGCTCTCCTGGCCACGTTCAGTGCCGCCGCGTTTGTTGCCCCGGCCTCAGCGGCCCCACTCAGCCCGGTGCCAGCCGCGACGGTTGCCGGTGCCCCGGGCAGCATCACGGACGTTCGCTGGCATCCGATCCGCCGGATGCGCCGTATGATGCATCGGCACAGGCACCACCGCGTGTAATGACCGAGCGGTCGCCGTCGGCGCCGCTGCCTGAGGCTCGGCCGCGGATGATACCGCGGCCGGGTCTTCCTTTTGCGAGCCGGGGCTCGGCGCCTCGGCCGCATCCACGTCGCCTTGAGCGCGCTAAGGCACGGCCGCGTCGATGATCAGCAAGCCACGGGCTTTGCCGGACGTGGCGTCGAGCGTCGTGACGGCGCGCCACAAGCGCTCGCTGCCGACAAGAAAAGGCCGGTAATCGCCGTTCACATCGCCGACAAAGACGAGATCTCGGTCCGGGAGATATCCGAGGATCGGCGAGAAGTGCCCGGCGCCCCGGCCGAACAAGGGCCCCCGGTGAAAGTTGACGATCAGCCGCTTGGCGGGATCGTTGCCGCTGATCATCGCCGCGCGGAACTCAGGCAACGAGAGATCACGGACAACACGGACCGGACGATCGAGCCGCCTTCGGATCAGCGACGCCAGCTCATCCAGCGTCAGGCCGTTCACCAGCACGCCGAACCAGGGCTGAAACGCCGTGCCGCGGAGCACGTCGGCTTGTGAAAAATCGACGCCGAGGGAGCGGAGCAGGTTCGCTACGCTGGCAGGACCGCAGAAGCTCGGGTTGCTCTGGTATTCGTAAGGACGACGCCGGTACGCCGCGGCCACGGGCAGGGCCCAGGCCCGCGCCAGAAGGGCAGGATCGTGAAAGTCCGAGCCCGTCGCGATCGAGATCACGGACGTGTCGGCGTTCGGGCTGACGAGACGCGGACCGAGGATCGCGGCGCCGAGGATCCCGGCCAAGAGCGCGATCGCGCCGAGGACAGCGGACCGGCGGCGCCTCCAGCCACGGCCGCGTCGCACCTGTTCGGCTACCATGCTGCAAGCCCTCCGCGTCGAATGGGATTGCGCCCGGCCGCTACGGAGCCAGCCGGATGGCGAACAGGCGCAGGACGGCACAGGCTCCGCGCACCGGCCGAACGGCGACGATCCGCGCCTCGCCGGAGGTCGCATCCCGAACCACGGCCTCCGAAACGATGCAGTCGCAGGCCAGGGTGCGGGTCATCTGCTCTAGGCGGCGGGCCACGTTGACGGTGTCGCCGACCGCGGTGAACTCGACGCGCTCCGCCCCGATGGTACCGATGAAGACCGAGCCGCGGTGCAGCCCGATCCCGATCCGGACCGGCGGCAGGCCTGCCTGTTCCCGCTCGCCGCTCCAGGCCGTCATCGCGGCCGCGAGTGCGCGGGCCGCCGCCACGGCGCGATCGGTATCCCCAGGCGCCGCGTGCGGCACGCCGAACACGGCCATGACCTCGTCGCCGACGAACTTGTCGACAAGGCCGCCCGCCGCCTCGATCGCCCGCGCGGTGCGCGTCCGGAACTCCGCGAGGAACGCCGCAACCTCGCCGGGCGCCAAGGTCTCGCACAGACGGGTGAAGCCGCGGATGTCGGCAAACAGCACCGTCGCCTCCTGCTCCCAGCCGGCGCGCAGCGCGACCGAATCGGTCTCGGCAACCAAGCGGGCGACCGCCGGCGCAGCCAGGCGCGCGAGGTTGTCGCGATGGCGCGTCGCGATCCGGGCCGCGGAGCGCAGGCGCTGCGTCCGCAGCGCGAGCCACGTCAGGGCAAGCCCGGCGAGGCTGAGGGTGACGGGTTCCGGCGCCGTCGCGGTTGCGAGTCCCAGAAGCAGCGGCATCGCCGCCGCGGCCAGGAGCGGGGCGCCCCATGCCGCGGCGGTGTCGCGTTGGCGGACGGACTGCGCCGGCCCGGCTTCCCGGCGCTCCCGACCGGACCCGGGACCGGCGTCCGCCGCCGCCGTGCGGGCGTCCGGAAGGGACATCGTTGGCATCAGCAGCCCGAGCAGACGCGGTTGATGATGCGCTGTGCCTTGAGGTGCTCGCGCTCGACAGCGGGAGAGCGGGAATCCTGGCCCCGCACGGCCGGGAGGGGATGGGCCATCGCGGCCAGGCTCGGAACGTCGGGCTGCGCGAAGCGCGGGATCGGCTGCGACCACGCAGCATTCGGGGCCGCCAGCGCGAGGACAAAGGCTGCGATCGCGGCGCCTGCCGTGGATCGTGTCCGATAGTGGGTCATGGTTCTGAGCTCCGAATTTCGGAGCCTCATGCGTACATCTTCGATATTTCGCCGCTGTTCCGCAAAGCGGAAATGCTATTACAGCGGAAATGTGGCAGATGTTTTCAATATTTCGAGGAATTTTCTGACCAATATCTATTTATTATTTGATTTGGCGTGAAATCACGCGAAAAGCACCCGATCCAGCGGGCCGGGTGCCGTCATGGTCACAGAGAGGGCGGCCGCTTTTCCCGCGGCGGCCCTCGGCAAGGTCCGGTGTTCGCTCAGGCGGCGTTGCGCACGCGGCCGCCGCCGTATTGGGACAGGAGCCGCAGGATCTCGGCCTTCGCGTCGTACGTCGCATAGGCGGCGGCGAGGCGCTGCGCCTCCCGGCGGTGGCCCGGCGCGTCGAGCACGGTCCGGACCGCCCGCCGGATCGCCGCCGGCGTCGGCTCGTTCGTGGCGAGATCGATCCCGGCCCCCGACCACGCGATGCGGGCGTTCACGTCGGCCTTGTCCTCGGTGAGACCGGCGGCGACGAGCGGGATTCCGAAGCTCAGCGCCTGGTTGACGCTCCCGTAGCCGCCATTGGTCACCATGGCGTCGATCCGGGGCAGCAGCCACTCGAACGGCAGGTATTGTGACAGCCGCGCATTGGCGGGAATCGGACCCGGGATGGCGTCCAAGCCCCGCCCGCCCGCCGTCACCACGGTCAGGATGTCGGGCTCCCCGGCGAGAGCCTGGAGGGCCGGGCCGACGAGCAGGCCGAAATCGTGGTTCGCGACCGTGCCCTGCGTGACGAGCACGACCTTGCGGGTGCCGTCGAGATCGCCGGCCCAGGGCGGGAGCGCCGCCTGACCCGGGACGATCGGCAGGGCTCCGATGAAGCGCACCGTCGGCGGCATCGCGAACGGGTATTCGAAGCTTGGCACGGTGAGCTGCAGGTAGGTGTCGGCGAGCCGGACGACCGCGTCGAACAGCGGCCAGGGCGGCGCCGCCAGGCCGAGCTTCGCCAGCACGGCGGCGAGGCTCAGCCCGACCGGCCGGTCGACCGCCGCGTCGTAGGCCTCGGCGATCCGTCCGTAGGCCCTCTCCTGCTCCGGTGACTCCGCCGGCGGAAGGCCCATGAAAGCCGGGGCTTTGTCGGGGCGCGTGCAGTGGAGGAACGAGGTGCCGCACAGGACGATGGCGGGACGCTCCGCCCGCGGCCCGAGCAGCAGCGGCAGGGCGCCGAAGAACATGTCGTCGCCGATCACCACCGAGGCGGGAAAGGCCCGCAGCGCCGCGCGCAGGCCCTGGTGCTGGTCGGGGATCCGGTCGACGAAGATCCGCTCCATGGCGACGCGCAGCCAATCCGGCCCGGGCGGGATCTGAGCCAGTTCGGGCACGACGGCGCGGAGATCGCGGCCGTCGAAATCCGCTATCCCCGGCAGGGCCATGAAGCGCGCGCCCGATGCCGTGATGCGGTCGCGGAAGGCGGAGCCCGACAGGACCATGACCTCGTGGCCGTCATCGACCAGCATGCGGGCGATGGCCAGCAGGGGGTTGAGATGCCCGGTGGCGGGCGTCGAGCAGAGAAGGACCTTCATCGCATGTCCTATCTGTGAGGGGGATAGCGGGCGCCGCACGATCGCCGCGAGGCCCGGGAGACAGGCTGGGGGCGGCCTGTTACGGCGCGGCTGCGGAGCGCGGCCGAAACGGTTACGGCTGAAACGGGGGCGGGCAGGCCCTAGGCGGCGACCCGCAGCGCATCGATGCGGCGGATGCCGCTATGGCCCTGGATGGCCGGCATAGCGCCGGTCAGGCGCAGGTCTGGGGCGAGACGCATCAGGGCGCCCAGGCCCTCTTCCAGCTCGATCCGGGCCAGGGCCTCGCCGATGCAGCGGTGCGCGCCGCCGCCGAAGATCGGATGCAGGCGCGGAAGGTCGGCGCGCCGGATGTCGAACGTGTCGGGATGTGCGTAGACCGCTTCGTCCCGCAGCGCCGACAGCGTCGAGAGCAGGATCATGCTACCGGCCGGCACGACATGCCCGTCGAGCGCAATATCCTCCTGGGCGACCCGCCCGGCGGAGCCGACGCTCGGCTCGTAGCGGAGCGACTCCGCCACCGCGGCCGGGATCAGGCCGGGATCGCGGCTCACCGCCGCCCATTGCTCGGGATGCTGCAGCAGCAGTGCCACCTGCATCGCGCCGGCGACCCGGGTCGTGTCGGTGCCGCCGATGATCATCTGCACGAGCTGGACGACCACCTCCTGCGGGGTGAGTTCGCCCGCCGCATCCGCCTCCGCCAGGAAGCGCGACAGGAAATCGTCCTGGGGCGACGACCGGCGCGCCTCGAGGATCGCGCGCACGTAATCCTGCAGCGCGAGCGCCGCCGCTTCGAGATCCGGGATGTCCTCCGGTCCGAAGGTGAAGCTCAGCACCCGGGAGACCTCGTAGGCGAGCCGCGTGAAGCGCGGGATGTCGTCGCGCGGCAGGCCGAGGATGTCGGCGATGGTCTGGGCCGGGATCAGGGACGTGTAGCGCTCGACGAGGTCGACCTCGTCCTCCGCCAGCACGTCCCGGACGAGGCTTTCCGCGGCCGCCCGGATCCGGGGGCGCAGGCCTTCGATCATCCGGGCCGCGAAGGTGCGGGTGAAGGGCGAGCGGCGCCGGCGATGGACGGTCCCGTTGGCGGTGAGCATCCCGTGCGCGAAGATGTCGAACAGCGTGCCTTCCGGGATCCCGCGCGTCTCCGGATAGAGCGTCTCCGTCGCCCGGGCGCGGGGGTCGCGCATCAGCAGGTCGACATCGCGGGCACGGAGCACGAGGTAGCCCGCGACCTCGTGGCCGACGACGGGCAGCCGGGGTCGCCAGGTACGGAACACGCCGTGCGGATCGGCCTCCAGCTCCGCCACCGTCAGCGTCGGGACGCCGTCCGGGATCGCGGACAGGTCGGCGTGACGCGTCGGGTCATCGGTTCCGTTCATCTGTCATCCTCGCTGCTGTGATGCGCGAGAACTCTCGGAAGCCCGAGCTACAGGATGATTTCGGAAGCTCGGCCGACGGTTACGATCATAACATTCGGCGCGCCGGACTGCACGAGCAGAAGCGCCGGCGGGCGGAAGAGCCATCCTCCCGGGATGTGCGCGCGGACACGTCCGGCGCGCTGCGTTTCGTGCGTCAGATGTTCTGAAATCAAGCCGTAACCCGGCCCATCAAGAAAGGCTCCGCTTCACGAAAGGAGAAGTCCTCATGGTTGAAGGGTGGGCGGATACGGACGACGTCTTCGAGACGTTGTTGAGGCGGACGATCACCGAGTCTGTGATCGGCGGTCTGGATCACGGGGTCGTGCGTGACGAAGATCTTGTCCTGCGCCTGCGGGATTACGAGCGGCGGGCACGTGCGGAGCAGCTGAGCTCTCAGACGCTCCAGGTCATCACATCGGCGCGGCGCCTCCTGGGTGATCGGTCCGGCCAGGACGGGATCGGTGGCGGCAGATCGCGGTGACGCCTGATCGGTGCGCGCTGGCGGTGCTGTCAGTCCGGTTGTGGCACCGCCTCCGGTGCCGCATGTGGCTCGATGTCCCGCCTACATGCGGGTTTGCGGTTCCACCTTGTGCGTTCTGCTCCACCCCCACCTTCAGAGCCTGCCCACGAGGGCTACACGCGATAAGCGTGAAAAAATTTATCTGCCTGTCGATGGCATGTGCCTGTTGAGTGAGCCCGTCATTTCGGGGCGCCGCAGGCGAGCCCGGACCCGGAGGGGCACGCCGGAGGCGGGCAACCCAGAACCGCTCTCAGCGCAAGGTCTTGCCGCGTCGGCGTGTCTGGATCCCGGGCTCCGCTGCGCGGCCCCGGGATGACGCGGAGATGCGGCGATAGAGAAAAGAAGATGGAGAGGCTGTCTCAAACGGGAGATGACAATCACCCGATGTGCAACCCTTGGCCACGAGGGGAAGAAGCGGGCGTCGCTCCTCTTCGGAGACGCGGCGTGACCATCCATCCCTCAGTGGCGGAGTGAGCCGGGCGCGCCGGTCCGCGCCGCCACCGGAGCCTCGCCTTCCGCAGGGCGCGGCTATCGCCCGCGGCTCCGCAGGCCGACCGCCAGGAAGCGCTCGATCATCGCGTTGACCTGCTCGGCCACCTCGATCGTGTTGAAGTGGCCCGCGAGCAGCGTCTTGGCGGTGACGACCTGCGGGCAGAGTTCGCGCAGCAACTCCAGGTCGCGCGCCGCCTCGACCAGGGGCACGTCCGCCGAGATGTAGGCCATGGGAATCCGGCAGGCGCGCGCAGCCGGCACCGGGTCGTGGTGCCGGATCATGTTGCGGAGCGCCGAATAGGCCACGTGCTGGGGTGTCCTCAGGCAGGGGCCGAGGATGAACGTGTCGAAGAGTGCCTGCCGCCGCGCCGGGTGGTCGTAGTCGCAGCCGATCGACCAGGCCATCTCGCGCACGACGGCCCGGTAATCCGGGCCGCCGACGCCCGCCAGCAGCCCCTCGATCTCGGGGCTGCCGGCCGCATCCGGTGACGGCAGGACGATCGTATCGATCATCACGAGACCGGCGGCGAGGTCGGGATGGCGGCCGCACAGCTCGAGGGCCACCGCGCCGCCGAGGCTGTGGCCGATGACGACCGGCTTGACCAAGCCGAGGGTCCGGCTTTGCCACGCGATGTCGTCGGCGAAGCCCGCCATCGTGTAGTCCTGCTCGGGCGCATCGCTGGCGCCGTGACCCCGCAGGTCCACCGCCACGACCCGGCGGGTCTTCGAGAAGTGCCGGATCTGCGGCGTGAAGATGCCGTGATCGCCGGTCCAGCCGTTGATCAACAGGAGCGGCTGCCCCTCGGGCGTGAGCGGTCCGGCCTCGATATGGGCGAGCTTGGCGCCGTCGCGCGTCAGGTGGACGGGCTGCCACGGGGGCGGGTCGAAGATCATGCGGTTTCTCCGTGCTGTCGAGCGGGGGACGGGAAGGGGGCGGGGGATCGCCGGTCGGCCGGGCGCGTGAGGCCGGCCTGGGCGGCGGCCGCGGCGAGGCTGCATCCGAGCATCACGGTGGCCATCGACAGGGCGGACCGCCCGTCGAAGAACCGGGCCACGAGGTCGCTCGCGAGGGCCGCGCCGCCCATCTGCAGGAAGACCGCGACGGCGCTCGCCGCGCCCGCCGCATCCGGGCTGAGCTCCGTGGCGCCGTGCATGGCGTTCGGCGAGACGAGGCCGAAGGCCAGGGCGACGCCGACCATCGCGGCGATTACCGGTGGGGCCGCGGGAGGCCCGGCCAGGGCGGCACCGAGGAGGAGCGCCGCGGAGGCGGTCGCCAGGGCGAGGCCGGTGCCGATCACCCGCGACGGCCCGATGCTCCGGGCCGCGAGGCGGCCGTTCAGGAACGCGCCGCCCATCACCGACAGGGAGCTCGCCCCGAAGACCAGCCCGTAGGTCAGCGGACGAAACCCGAGGGCGTCGATGAACACCAGCGCGGAGCCGGTGATGTAGGCGAACACCGCGCCCGCCGCCGCGGCGTTGCACAGGGCGTAGCCGAGGAAGACCCGGCTCGCCAGGATCCGGCCGTAGCCGCGTAGGATGCCGGTCGCCGCCCGCCCGGGAGCCAGGACGCGCCGCAGGGGCTCGTCGATGTGCCGGATCGCCGCCAGCGCCACCACGGCGGCGGCGATCGGCGCGGCGTGGATCAGGCGCCAGCCGCCGAGATCCATCAGCCCCGCGCCCACCGTCGGGGCGATCATCGGCACCACGTTGATGGTGAGGACGACGAACGACATCCGGGCCCGCGCCGCCTCGCCCTCGAACAGGTCGCGCACCATCGCAAGGACCGCCATGCCGGGGCCGGCGGCGCCGATGCCCTGGAGGGCCCGGAACAGCAGGAAGTGCGGCAGCGTCCGCGCCGCGGCGCAGCCGAGGCTGCCGCCGATCAGGAGCAGGCAGCCGCAGGCGATGGCGGGCTTGCGGCCCAGGCGGTCCGAGACCGGACCGTAGACCAGCAGCGCCCCCCCGAGGCCGAGCAGGTAGGCGCCCATGGCCGCGCCCATCGCGGAGGGCGGGACATTCAGCGCGGCGGCCGTGTCCGACAGGCTCGGCAGGATCATGTCGATCCCGAAGGTGGGGAGCGCCGCCAGCAGCCCGAGCAGCGCCGAGAAGGCGGCCGAGCCGGGGCGGATGCGCGGATGCGCCGGCACGGCGGCGGCCCGGATCAGGCCCAAAGCCGATCTCCGACCCGGGCGGCGCCGCGATGCGCCGCCGTCATCGCCTCGATCTCGCGGACGAGCCCGTTCGCGTCGAGATCCGCCCGCACGGCCGCGCCGAGGGCCGCGGCGGCGGTGCGGAAGCCCGGCTCCGCCAGGATCCGGCGGGCGGCCGCCGCGATCTCGACCTCGCTCGCCCCGGCGGGCAGGCGCAGGCCGGCGCCGCGCAGGGCGATGCGGGCGGCGTTGTCGGTCTGGTCGCGGGCCAGCGGGATCACCAGCAGCGGCGCGCCGTGCAGGAGCGCCCGGCTGACGGTGCCGTGACCGCCCTGGCACACCACCAGATCGGCTTCCGCCATGAGGGCGTCATGGGAGGCGGCCGCCACGACCCGGATGGAGTCCGGGGCGGCGAGCTCCTCCGCCCCGACATGGGGGCCGGTGGTCAGGACGGTCTCGGCCTCGATCGTCCCGAGCGCCCGCGCGACCCGCCGCAGGAGGTCGGTCTGGTTCTGGGCGCCGGTGCTGCCGGCGACGAGGATCCGCGGCCGGCGCGCCCCGGGCCACGTGGTCAGCGCCCCGCGGGACCAGCCCGGCGCGTCGAGCAGGGGCCCGATGTACCGGTAATTGGCGGGCAGCGCCTCGGTGTCGAAGTCGAAGGTGCGGCTGACGGCCAGGAGGACGCGGTCGGCGCGATCGAAATGGGCGAAGGCGCTGGCGACCGGCGGCAGCCCGAAGGCGCGCCGCGCGGCGTTGAGCGCCGGCCGACCCTGCTCCATGGCCGACACGATCGCGTCGGTCGCCGCGTCCACCACGGCCCGCTCCTCGGCATTCTGCGGCGGCGTCAGGCCGCTCGCGGCGGGCGGCATGCCGGGCAGCGGGCGGATGCTGATATGCGGCGACAGGACCGCGTGCGGCAGGCTGGCCGCCTCGGCCGCCAGGGCGCAGCCGGGCAGCAGATCGAGGCTCAAGACGGCGTCGGTGGGGAGGCGGCGGATCTCGTCGAGGGTGTCGGCCGCGTAGGCGCCCGCCGGAGCGAACATGGTCTGGCGCAGCCAATCGGCCAGATCCGAGAAGTCGGCCGGATCGGCATCGCTGCCGGTCGGGGCCCGGCGCCACCCGATGAACGGGAAGCCCGCAGCCTCGACCTCGCCGCGCATCACCGGATCGGCCATGACGCGCGGCTGGTGCCCCGCCCGGTTCAGTTGCCGGGCCGCCGTGAGCACGGGGCTGAGATTGCCCGTGGTTCCCCACGAGATGCAGAGGACATTGAGCGACATGGACTGTGTTTCCCAATCTGATCGCGCAGTCGGGCCCATCGGACGGACTGTATTCGAGCGCTTTCTCGGGGATCGGCGTTGAGTTATTTGGTGATAAGATTTGGATATGGATCTGTTTGTTGATCTAGAAGATTAAGTAGCCTTGCGAGTTTTATATTTATGACTCGGGCGGTCTGCTTAGATCGCGCAGGAAGTCGACATAGTCCGGATGAATGTTGTGGATGCAGCCGCCGTAGGCGAAGCTGACCACCAATCCCTCCAGCAGCCACCGACCGAGGCCGCGACGCGCCGATCGGCCCCGTGCGTCAGACGCTGAAGCCGGGCCGGCCCGCTCCCGCGACCAAAATCCCGATCGTTTCGCAAGATCAGCTACGGCGTTACCGCGCGCTGATCGTGATTTGAGCGCGTACCGTCCGCCATTCTGGCGCACATCGGAGATTGCGGCGTCAGTCATGGTCGCCTCTCTATTGCGAGAGAATGACCCTGGTATTTGCAGATTACATCCCTATTTCGGGGTGCATCGGTTCCGGTTACAGCGGTAACAGTGCCAATTTTCTTTGTCCGGACCAGCCATGTCCGGTGCGAATGCTCGTATTGTGTTGCCCCGCACAATACGAAGGGCGCAATCCTTTGGGGGCCGTGATATCAACGCGACCGTGCAAGGCCCGACGTCCGGACGCGCCGCGATGGGCCGCCGGGATGGGTCGGCGATGGACGCGAAGGTCACCCGGTCGGCGATATCCCCGATCGGGGCGGCGCTCCCGCTCCGCGAGCCGGCGCATCGAGATCGTGCCGTCGCGGCAGGCTGCCGCGAACCGGAGGTGGCCATGATCGAACCCAGTCTGGACCGGGGTCAGGGTCGGAATGCGCGTCCCGGCACGACCCGCATTCTCCTCATCGAGGACGATGCGGGCATGCAGCGCATCGTCTCGGACCACTTCGCTGACCACGACGTCGACGTCACCCCGGCGATCAACCGGGCGGAGGCGGAGAAGCGGCTCGCGGAGGATGATTTCGACCTCGTCGTGCTCGACCTGCGGCTGGGCTCGGAGAACGGTCTCGACCTGCTGCGCGACCTGCGCGCCAAGAGCGATCTTCCGGTCATCATCACCACCGGCCACCGCCGGGACGAGATTGACCGGGTGATCGGCCTCGAACTCGGCGCCGACGATTACCTCGTCAAACCCTACGGGCTGCGCGAGCTGCTCGCGCGGGTGCGGGTCATCCTGCGCCGGGCCGAGGTCGCGCCCGCCCCGGCCCGGGCCCAGGATTCCCACCGCAGCCGCTTCGACGGCTGGGTGCTCGACCGGCGTCGGCGGCGCCTCGCCAACCCGGCCGGCGCGGATGTCGCCCTCAGCAAGGGCGAGTACGCCCTGCTGGTGGCCTTCCTCGACGCGCCCCAGCGCCCGCTGAGCCGCGAGCAGCTCCTGCAGGCCACGCGCGTCCACGAGGACGTGTTCGACCGCAGCATCGACGTCCAGATCCTGCGGCTGCGCCGCAAGCTGGAGGCGGACCCGAGCGCGCCGCGCCTGATCGTCACCGAGCGCGGCATCGGCTACGTCTTCGCCGTGCCGGTCGAGAAGCTTTAGCCGTGGCCCCGCCGCGCCTCGCCCGTTCCCTCGCGGCGGCTCTCGGGGCCGGCCTCGTCGGCAGCGCCCTGGCCATCCTGCCGCCCCGCGCCCAGGAGCAGCCGGCCGGCGGCCCGCGGCCCGCCGACGCCGTGGAGGCGATGGACGTCATCACGCCGGTCCCGAGCAGCCTCGGGGCGGATCCCGACCGGGCCGCCCTGGGCCGGATGCTGTTCACCGACACCCGGCTGTCGCGCCGGGGCGACCGGGCCTGCATCACCTGCCACGACATCCGCAGCAACGGTGCGAGCGCGGTTGCCCGGAATCTCACCACCGATGGCACGCCGGTGCCCCGCAACACGCCCACGGCCTTCAACGCGGCGCTGAGCTTCCGCCTGGGCTGGGCCGGCGACATCCCGAGCCTGCACGAGCAGGCCGAGCTCGCCCTGACGCGGCCCGAGTTCCTGGGCGGCTCCTGGCCCCGGATCCTCGACACGGTCCGCGGCGACCCGGTGCTCGCCCCGCTCTTCCAGGCCGCCTACGGGCGCGCGGCCGACCAGGAGTCGGTGATCGACGCGATCAACAGCTTCGAGCGCACCCTGCTGACCCCGGACAGCCGCTTCGACCGCTGGCTGCGCGGCGACGTCCACGCGATCACCGAGGCGGAGCGGGCGGGCTACGATCTGTTCCGGGGGATCGGCTGCGCGGCCTGCCACCAGGGCGTCAATGTCGGCGGCAACCTGTTCGAGAAGGTCGGGATCTTCGTCGCGATCCCCAACAAGGCCGCCGAGGTGCTGCGGGTGCCGAGCCTGCGCAACGTCGCGGTCACGGCGCCGTATTTCGACGATGGCGGCGTCGCCACGCTCCCCGAGGCGGTGCGGCTCATGGCCCGGGCGCAGCTCGGCCGGGAGCTGACGCCGTCGCAGACCGCCGCGATCGTGGCGTTCCTCGGGACGCTCACCGGCTCCTACGCGGGACGTCCCCTCACGGCCCCGAACGCGCCCGGCGCCGCGCCGCAGCCATGAGGCTGACCGCGCAGGCCGCCGTGCTCGGGGTGCTTCTGGCCGGGCTGCTCACGTGGCTGATGATCAACGGCAAGGGCGAGATGGACGCCGCCTACGTGCAGACCCAGCGCACGATCGACGCCCTCGCGCTCGCCGAATCCCGGATGCAGCACGACGTGCTCCGGGCGCGGACCGGACTCCTGCGCAACTACGATCCGATCGTCACCCATCTCCGGGAGATGCAGGCGGCGCTCGCCGCGATACGGGCGGCAAGCGGGCCGGACGATCGCGAGGTGCGCGCCCTCGCCGAGGCGATGAACCGCGAGGCGCAGATGGTCGAGCGCTTCAAGACCGGCAACGCCCTCGTGCAGAACTCGATCGCCTATTTCGATTCCCTCAGCGACCGCCTGTCCGAGCCGGACATCGATCCCTGGCTTGCCCGGGCGGTCGCCGCCCTGCAGATCCGGGTCTCGGAACTCGCCCGGGAGTCCAGTCCGAGGCGCCTCGACGACATCCGCGCCCGGCTCGACGCCCTGGCGGCGGTCAGCCATCCGGCGGGTCGGGGAGCGGACATCGCCGCCATCGTCCTGCACGGGCGCCAGCTCCTCGAACTGCTGCCGCAGGTCGACACCGTGACCCGCTCCCTGCCGGCCTCGCCGAGTGAGCCGGCGCGTCAGGCTCTCCTGGAGGCGCGCCGCGCTCTGAAGGACCAGAGACAGGTCCGCGCGGACGGGTTCCGCCTCGCGCTCTACGCGGCGGCCCTGGCCCTGGTGGCCCTGGTGGTGCGGGTCGGCCTGTTGATGCGGGCCGGCACCATGATCTTACGCCGGACCATCGTATTCCAAGCCGTCGTGGCGCAAGCCAACAACCTCTTCCTTGCGAGCCAGCCCGATCAGATCGAGGCGCACATCGTCGATGCCATGGCCATCGTGGGAGAAGGGGCGAACACGGATCATTGCTACGTCCTCATGCTCGACGGCACCAACGCAACGCATCTGTGGAACCGGCCGGGCCATCCGGCTCCCCGCGGATGGCCGGATGCACAACGTGCCCTGGTACCGGATCTTATCGCTGCTCCAGACGATCATATCTTTGTCGAAACGGCGGAGCGGATTGGACCTCCGGCCCTGATTCAAGCTCTCGCGCAACGTGGCGTCACCACGCTCACATGCGCGCGCCTGCGCCGAGGGGAAAGAATCGTCGGCGTATTGTGCTTCGAGCGCACGCGGAGCACCCTGCCGCCTTGGATGCGGCACTCGCGCGGCCTTCTGCAGGTTGTCGCTGACAGCTTCGGGGCCGCCCTGGAGCGCCAGCACGTCTGGGCCGAGCGCCGCGAGATCGAGACGACCCTCCGGCGCGCGCAACGGCTCGAAGCGATCGGGATCTTCGCCAGCGGCGTGGCGCACAACATCAACAACGTGCTCAACGTCATGCTCGGCCACGCCGAGATCGCCGCCGACGCCCTGCCGGCCGATCCGCACCGAGCTGCCAAGCAGATCGATCTGTTGGTTCAGGCGGGCGGGCGGGCGCACGAGATCGCGGGGCAGATTCTCGATTACGGTCGTCGGGGCGGTGCGACGCAGAGCACGAGCGACGTCGATGCGGTCGTCGCCGAGACGGTCGCCCAGATCCGGACCTCGACCGCCGACCGGGCCGCGATCCGCCTGACCGGGGCTGCCCAGGGCGCGGTCGCCGACGGCGAGCCGGCGCAGCTGCAGCAGGTGGTCCATAACCTGATCCGCAACGCCATCCAGGCTTCCGATCCGGGCAAGGCGATCGATGTGCAGCTCGAACGCGTCCGCCTCGCCGAGCGGCGGACGCTCTCCCACGGCGAGCTGTGCCCCGGCGACCACGTCCGGATCCGCGTGGTCGACGCTGGTCGCGGGATGGACGAGGCCACGCTCGCGCGGATCTTCGAGCCGTTCTTCACCACCCGTCCGGCCGGCACCGGCCTCGGGCTCGCCACCGCCTTCGAGTTCGTCCAGGAACAGGACGGCGCCTTTCACGTCCGCAGCGAACCGGGGGTGGGCAGCGCGTTCGAGGTGTGGTTGCCCGTCCGCCCGCAGACCGAGCCCGGCGACTCGGCCGCCGGCGGCACCGTGATGATCGTGGGCGGTGCGCGCTCCGCGGTGCAGGAGGATGAGGAGACGCTGGCGGCCTTGGGCTACGAGCCGATCGGCTACACGGACCCGGAAGCGGCGCTGACGGCCCTGCGCGCGGAGCCGGGGCGCTTCGACCTGCTGATCGTCGAGAACCGACCGTCGGGTCCTCTGGGCCTCGCCTTCGCCCGCCGCGCCGCCCGGATCGTGGATCGTCCGATCGTGCTCTCGCTGTCGGCCGCGGACACGGTCCGGCCGGAAGTTCTCTCAGCCATCCCCATCGCCGACGTTGCGCGCCGACCCTGGCGTTCGACCGCACTGGCGCTCACGCTGCGGCGACACCTGGGCTCCGAAACGCGTGGCACCTCGCCTCGGCGCAAGGCGGTCGAGAACCGGGCGGCGTCGCATTAGCGGCTGCTGGCGGAGTCTCGCCATGCGGTTGCCGAGGCGGAGCGACCGTCCAGACCCGGCAGCCGCTCCCAACGCCCTCGGGTCGGCGGCGGGCGTGGATGCATAAGTCTTGCTTCCGGGGTGCGTCGAGTCTCCTCTCGACCGCCACGCTCGCCCCGAAGCCATCCCCCCAGACTGACGGGCGAGCGTGGATGCCCGAAAGGGCCTCGATTTCCCGCATAGGTGAGAGACCGGGTCTTCGATCTTCCGTAGTCTCGGCCGGTCGGATGTGTGCCGATCTCCACGCCCGCCCGATGATTCCTCCAGATGGCCCGGGCGGGCGTGGCTGTGCGATCGGCGCTCCGACGCCGCCGCCCGGGTTGCCGACGTGACGGCGCAGCGCTTCGTCGTCCTGTCCTGACCGCGCCGTCTCTGCGGACCGGGGCTCGCGCGCGCCGCAGGAGGCATTCCTTAAAGGATGCGGGGGCAACCTCGGTGTTTCCACGCTCTTGCGGGCGTTCAGCCTGGGCGCCGGGGCACCTGCCATGACCATCCTGAGTGTGTTCTGCCTGCTCTCGGGTGCGGTGCTCGCCGGCGGCTCCGCGCCGCTCGGTTCAGCAGGCGACCCTGGAGAGCGCGGGCGGCGGCCTGATCGTGCTCGGTCTCGTCATCATCGGTGCCGGCCTGCCCCTGTTCCGGTAGCCGCCCCCGCGGAGCGCGCTGCGTATCGGCTCTGACCGTGGCGGTCGACTCGACCAGCCTCTATCCGGCCGAGGCCGTCTGCGAGAAGCCGAATGTCGACTATCTGCGGGCGCGCTCGGCCGAGGGCCTGCCCGCCGGCGCGGCGCGGCGCATCACCAAGGCCTACGGGCTATTGGACCTCTTCGCGACCTACGACATCGACAGCCGCCGCAAGGCGAACTTCATCGTTCAGAACGTCTTCGACAAGCGCTACCGGCCGTATCTCGACGCCTTCGCGAGCCCGGGCCTCGTCGCCAAGGCCGCGCTCAGCCTCGCCTTCGCGACGCGATAGGCGCCTCCTTGCGGGCACCCGCGTCGGCGCCGTCCCGGACGGCCGCGACATCGGACCGGACGTCGTCCAGCGCGCAGCGGACGCGTTCCAGGGCCGTCACGACCGCCTCGGCCGGGTAAGGACCGGCCGGATTCTGCGCATCCTGGCAGAAGCTATCCAGCAGGTAGGGCATCATCTTGCCGTGAAGCACCGCGTAGGCGCCAGGATTGGACAGTTCGTAGACCACCGCAAGGGCGTGATAGGCCCGGACAAGGACCTCGAGCGCGACATTGTCGCTGGGCGCGTTTCGGTTCCAATCATCGCCGTCCATCATCGCGCTTATGATTTTATTTCCGTCCCCCTATCGGGTAACATGCCCTATTAAGACTGTCGATACTTTTGGATAAGACAGTGACTGTGCCTTATTCGCGTGTAATTCTTTCATAATTCCGTAAATAGAACGTAATATCCGCCAATTTTGGCGTCCGAGATCAAATAACCGTTTGGTCACGCCCGTGTCGGGACGGTCGAACCATCGTAGCGATCCTGTTCTCCACCTCGGCGAGGACGCTGTTGACGAGACGATTTGCGCCCGCGACCGTGTCGGCGCCGAGCGTTTCGCTCCGGCTCGTTTCCTCGATGATGCGGAAATTGTCTTGGACGAAGGTGCGGATTTTCTGCTGGACCTCGGTGAACTCGCCCGGATGCGCCGTCTCGTAGAGCAGGGCCAGGGCCAGATAAGCGCGACCGACCATATCGAGCGCCAAGTTCGTGCTCGTCTCTGGGTTGGCGGACTCTGTGGGCGGCACGACGCGCGCATCTCCGTCAAGATGATCTGACGGACCTAGCATGCTCTCAGTCCGCGCGCCAATCGTCCAGGTTGCGCCTCAGGGTGATTACTGTCGTCCTTTCCGCCGGTTGGCACAGGAGTCGAGATGTCGAGACTTCATGGCACTGTCAAACATCCCCGACACGGTGGGGTGTCGCCGTTGCTTCGTCAGAGGCCGGACCGATCGGCGCTCCCGAGGCGTCATGGGCTTGTCGGACGCCTGACGCCGGCGCGCAGCCGTCGTCGATTCCACATTCCCGGCTGTAGTCTCGCGCGGTCAAGCCGATTATCGACACGCGCACGAGGCCGGCCGCGCGCGGCGCGCCCAAGTCCAGGAGAATCGTGACTGTGCCCGAGAGTGCCCCGCGTCCCGTGATGCTCGTGATCCTCGATGGTTGGGGACTCCGGGACGAGGTCGCCGATAACGCCGTCCACCAAGCCAAGACGCCGGTCTTCGACGCGCTGATGCGGGAGCGCCCGCGGGCGCAGCTGCGCACCTTCGGCGCCGATGTCGGCCTGCCCGAAGGGCAGATGGGCAATTCGGAGGTCGGCCACCTCAATATCGGCGCGGGCCGCGTGGTCCTGCAGGACCTGCCGCGCATCGACGCCGCCGTGGCCGACGGCTCGCTGGCCGCGAACCCGGCCTTCATCCGGTTCATCGAGGCCCTGCGCGCGTCGGGCGGCACCTGCCATCTCGTCGGCCTGCTCTCCCCGGGCGGCGTCCACGCCCACCAGGATCACGCGGTGGCGCTGGCGCGCGTGCTGACGGCGGCCGGCATCCCGGTCTGTCTGCACGGCTTCACGGACGGGCGCGACATGCCGCCCCGCTCGGCCGCCACCTGCGTGGCCGCCGTGGGGCCCGCGCTGCCCAAGGGCGCGCGCATCGCCACCCTGTGCGGCCGCTACTTCGGGATGGACCGCGATCGGCGCTGGGAGCGGGTGCAGACCGCCTACGACGCCCTGGTCGACGCGCGCGGAACCCGCTTCGACCGGGCCGGTCAGGCGATCGCCGCGTCCTACGCGCAGGACGTCTCCGACGAGTTCATGCAGCCCGCCATCATCGGCGACTATGCCGGGATGCGGGACGGCGACGGCATCCTGAGCTTCAACTTCCGCGCCGACCGGACCCGGCAGATCCTGGAGGCGCTCCTCGACCCGGATTTCGCGGGCTTTTCCCGGGCACGGACCGTCCGGTTCGCCGCCGCCCTCGGGATCGTGCAGTACAGTGTCGAGATCGACGCCTTCGCCGAGACCCTGTTCGGGCCCCTCGACCTGCCGAACGGGCTGGGCGAGACCGTGTCGCGGGCCGGGCGCACGCAGCTGCGCATGGCCGAGACCGAGAAATATCCGCACGTCACCTACTTCATGAACGGCGGCCGCGAGGCGCCCTTCGAGGGCCAGGACGCGGTGCTGGTGCCCTCGCCGAAGGTCGCGACCTACGATCTGCAGCCGGAGATGTCGGCGCCTGAACTCACCGACCGGGCCGTGGAGGCGATCGGCTCGGGCCGGTACGACCTGATCATCCTGAACTTCGCCAATCCCGACATGGTCGGCCATACCGGCAGCCTCGCCGCCGCCGTGACGGCGGTGGAGACCGTCGACACCTGCCTGGGCCGGGTGGTCGACGCGGTGACCAAGCAGGGCGGCGCCCTCCTCGTGACTGCCGACCACGGCAATTGCGAGATGATGCGCGATCCGGAGACCGGCGAGCCGCACACCGCCCACACCCTCAACCCGGTGCCGGCGATCCTGGTCGGCCGGGCGGGGACGTCCCTGGCCGACGGCCGGCTGGCGGACGTGGCACCGACGCTCCTCGACCTGATGGGCCTCGACCAGCCGGCCGAGATGACCGGGCGGTCGCTGATCCGGACGGCGGGCGGTCGCTGAGGGCCGGGTCGGCGGCACGCGGCCTGCACCGCCCCGGCTGCCATGCGTGTGCGCCCTGGGAGACGTCCCGCCATGAACCCGGTGCGTCCCAGAGCGGTGCGAGGTCGTCGTGCGTCTGACCGATCCTAGGACATGATCGCCCGGCACAGCCTGATCTATGTCGGCTCGCGGGGTTTCGCGGCCGCCCTGAACATGGCCTCCGTGGCGGTGTTCACGCGGCTCGCGCCGGTGGAGAGCTACGGCACCTACCTGTACGTCCTGTCGTGGGCGCTGGTGCTCTACGGGGCGACCTGTCAGTGGCCGAAATTCGCGTTCTTCGCCCTCTACGATGAGGCGCGCGAGCCCGCGCAGGTCGGCACGGTGGTGCGGATCCTGGGGGGCACGCTGCTGCTCGCCGGCCTCGGCAGCGCCCTGGCCGCCGGCCTCGGGCTGATGCCGGCCCGGATGGCCGCCGCGATCCTGGCCCTGGCCTTCGGCACGACCCTGTTCGAGGGCTCGACCGAGATCGCGCGCACGCGCCTGCAGGCCGGAGCCGTGGCGGCCTCGGTGATGAGCCGGGCGGTTCTGATCCTTGTCCTCGGCAGCGCGGCTCTGCACCTCTCGGCCGACCCGCTGCACCTCGCCTTCGCGGTGGCCGCCGCCAACGCGCTGGCCGCGCTCCCGGCCGCCGCCACCATCGCGCCGATGATGCCCGGCCGCGGCAGCCGGGCCGAGGCCCTGCGCCTGTTCGCCTATGGCTGGCCGCTGGTGCTCTCCTTCGGGACGGCGGCACTTGCCCAGAGCCTCGACCGGCTGATCATCGCCCACACGGTTGGACCGGCAGGGCTCGGCGCCTACGGCGCCCTCGCCGATTTCCTGCGGCAAAGCTTCATCGTGTTCGGCGAGGCGATCGCCCTGTCGCTGATCTCGATCGCCAAGCGCGATGCCCGCGCGGGCGGCATGGCGGCGGCCGCGCGGGTGCTGAGCGATGCCGCCCGGGCCATGACGCTGATCGCCGCCTTCGGGGCCGTGTTCTTCCTGTGCTTCGGCGATATCGTGGTGGCGGTGCTCCTCGGGCCCGATTACCGGGCCGAGGCTCAGCAGCTCGCCCCGGTGCTCGTTCTGGCGAGCATCCTGATGATGTTCCGCGCCTACTACTTCGGGCAGGTGATCTACTTCACGAGGACCAGCAGGCTCGAGGCGGCGGCGGCCGTCGCCACGCTGGCGACCGTGGCCGTCCTCTCGCTCCTGCTGATCCCGGCGCTGGGCGCCACCGGGGCGGCCCTCGCCTTCGCGGGCGGGCAGAGCGCGGCCTGCCTCGTCCTGGTGCTGGGCGCCCGCCGGGCCGGCACGACGATGCCGCTGCCGCTCGCCGACATGGCCGGGATCGCCGGAATCGCGCTCGCCTGCGGCGCCGTGATGGCCGGGATCGGCCTGATGCCGGGCGGGCTGATGGTCCCCGGGCAGGGGCTGCGCCTGGTTCTTCTCGCGGCCGCCGCGGGGGCGACCGCGTGGCGCTACGACGTGCTCGGCTTCGCCGGCGCGATCCGCCACCGGCTCGCCGCCTGACGGGCCGCCATGCCGGAAACCGCCACCCTTGCCTCCGGCCTCGTGGCGGCACACCGCCCCCTCGACCCGGCGATGCCGTGGATCCCGGCCTGGCGGGCGCTCGGCGCCGCGGCCCGGGTCCGGAACCCGTTCTACGAGGCGGGCTACGCCCTCGCGGCCGGCGGTGCCTTCGGCGCGGGGGTGCGCCTCCTGCTCGTCGCTGACCGGCCTCCCGAACAGCCGGGGGCGCGGCTCCTCGCGGCCTGGCCGTTCCGGGTCTCGTGGCGGCGCTGGGGGTGCCGCTGCCGCTGCTGCTGGGCTGGACCCACGGCTACTGCCCCTTCGGCGCGCCGCTCCTCGACGGGACCGACCCGGTGGGTGCCTTGGCGGCCCTGCTCGCCGCCCCGCGGGCGCTCGGCCTGCCGCCGCGGCTGTACTGGCCGAATGCACCCGCGGACGGGCCGCTGATGGATCTTCTCGCGGCCTGCACTCCGCGCCGCGCCGCCTACTGGCCCCACACGCGCGGGCTGCTCGACCTCACGGCGCACGCACCGGAGGCCCGCAACGCCTATCTTGATCACCTCTCCGGGCCGCGTCGGCGCAAGCTGCGCCGCGCCCGGGCGCTCCTGGAGGCGGATGGCCCGGTCCTGTTCGAGATCCTCGAGGCGCCCGCCGACCTCGAGGCCGCCCTGGATTCCTATGTCGGCCTCGAGGCGGCCGGGTGGAAAGGCCGAGCCGGTACGGGCCTCGGGCAGAGGCCGGAGGAGGCCGCGTTCCTGCGCGCTGCCTTGGCCGATCTCGGCGCGGTGGGCGCGGTGCGCGTCGTCCGCCTGCGCCGGGGGGAACGGACGCTCGCCGCCGCCATCGTGCCGGTCACCGGAGCCGAGGCCTGGGTCCTGAAGATCGCCCACGACGAGGCGCAACCGGAGGCCGCCCCCGGTGTCCAGCTCGTCCATCGCCTGACCGAGGCGGTGCTCTCCGGTGCGTGGGGGATCGACCGGATCGATTCATGCGCGCCGCCGGACTTCGCCCTCGGCTCCACCTTCTGGACGGAGCGCCGGCCAATCGCCCATCTCCTGATCGAGGCCGGGCGCGATCCCCTGTTCCCGGTGGCCCGAAGGCTGGAGCGGGCCCGCGAAAGCGTGGCCCGGGCGCGCCTCACCAGCCGAACCGGGCGATCTGCTCCAGCCGCGCCCGCGTCGCCGCCGCGTCCCGCCCCATGACGGCGATCCGGCCCGACAGGTCGTAGCAGGTCGCGCAGAACGGGAGCTGCAGCAGCGTGAACCCATCGTCGCGCGCCCGGGAGACGGACGTGATCAGGCAGGGCAGGACCGGCTGATCCGCCGGGGCCGCGAGGCAGGCGGCGCGCGGACTGCCGAAGACCGGCCGGTTCGGCCAAGTCAGCAGGAGCGTGGTGCCGCCGCGCCGGTCGGGTGCCGGTGGCAGGGTGTAGCTGCGCAGGAACAGCGCGCCGGCCCCCAGCACGAGCACCGGCAGGATCAGGGCTGTGCGCATGGCCGGCCTCTCAGCGCCTCAATCGCCTTCGCCGAAGCGCGTGCGATAGAACACCTCCCGGCCGGCGCCGTCGATCACCCGGACCGCTTGGGCCGGCTCGCCCGAACGCTGCGGCACCCGGGCGCGGGCGAACAGGCGCAGTGCCCGCTCCTGCGCGCTCTCCAGGCTGCCGACCCGCACGGAGATCCGCGTCTGGATCTCGTCGGGTTCTGGACCGAGGACTTCGATATGGAAGGTCTCGCGCAAGGGTATCCGCCTGATCGAGGGGCTTTCAGTGCCGGATCGGGCTGTCCGGCCGGGACGCGGCATACCACGATCCGGTCCAGCGCAGCCCGTATGCCCGGCACGCGCCCAACACCACCGTCATCGCGAGCGGAGCGAAGCGACTCAGGGACGCGCCACAGGCCCGATCGTGGGGCTGCGGGATTGCTTCGCTTCGCTCGCAAGGACGGTGCGCGCGGCCGCTCCCGGGCTTGGACCCCTATCGGATTCAGGCCGGGCTTGAGCGGAAGTCCAATTGCCCCGCGGCCGGTCAGGGCTCTATGAGGGCGGCCCCGACCGAGGAGAGATCACCGGAGAACCCGTTGGACCCGCTCAAGGCCGCTGCTGCGACCCTTCTCTGCCTCGCCCTGTTCTGGCTGGCCTTCCGGCTGACGCGGCGGCTGGTCGATCTCGCCATCGCGGGGGGCTATGCCGAGGAGCGGCAGCGGCTGGCCGATGAGGCGGCTCAGATCGAGGCCGGCGCCGTGCCGCAGGCCTCGGCCATCCGGGCCACCGCGGCGAGCTTGGCCTCGAACAAGGACCAGTCATCCGCCGCGGCGATCGGCGCCCACAGGGCTTCGACCTCGCCGATCAGCAGGGTGCAGGGCGCCGCCGCGAAGTAGGGATGGTCGAGCCGCGCGCCGGCCACCGGCGCGAGCGGCTCCAGCGCGGCCCGCACCGGCGCGAAGGCCTCGGACCGGTAGTGGGCTTCGGCCGGGCCGGCCTCGGCGCGCGCGGCGCTCGCCGTGCCGCCGTACCAGTCGAAGAAGAACCGCTCGAACGGCGCCCGGCTCTCGGCCAGGAACCGCCAGACCGCGGAGACCAGCCGGTCGGTCTCGGGTCGCGGCGCCTCGGCGAGCCCGAGCCGGCGGAACAGGGCTGCCGCGAACGCCTCCTGCAGGGCCGGCCCGAAGCCCGAGAGGGCGGATTCCAGCCGCGCCTGGGGCGCCAGGGTCAGCAGGCAGTCGGCGAGCCGGGCGAGGTTCCAGAACAGCGCCTCCGGCTGGCGGCCGAAGCTGTAGAGCCCGGTCTCGCCGAAATACGCGGCGGTGAAGTCCGGGTCGAAATGCGGCAGGAAGCGCCAGGGCCCGTAATCGAAGCTCTCGCCGGTGACGTTGATGTTGTCGGTGTTCAGCACCCCGTGGACGAAGCCCGCCGCCGCCCATTGCGCCCCCAGCCGGGCGACCCGGACGACCACGTCCTCCAGGAAGGCGACGCCCCGGTCCTCCAGGCTGTCGCGCCAGAGCTCCGGCCGGTGCGTCTCGATCGTGTGGTCGAGGAGCCGGGCGATGTTGTCGGGTTCGCCCAAGGCCAGGAAACGCTGGAAGCTGCCGATGCGGATGTGCCCGTGGGACAGGCGCACCAGCACGGAGGACCGCGCCGGTGAGGGCTCGTCGCCGCGCGCGAGGTCCTCGCCAGTCTCGATCAGGCTGAAGCTCTTGGAGGTGTAGACGCCCTGCGCCTCCAGAAGCGCGGTCGCCAGCACCTCGCGCACGCCGCCCTTCAGGGTGAGCCGGCCGTCGGCACCGCGCGACCAGGGCGTCGTCCCGCTGCCCTTGGTGCCGAGATCGAGGAGCCGCCCGTCCGCCAGGTCATGGACCTGCGCGAACAGGAAGCCGCGGCCGTCGCCGAGATCCGGGTTGTACGCGCGGAACTGGTGGCCGTGGTAACGCAGGGCCAGCGGTGTCTCGAAGCTGCCGGGCAGGGGCTCGAACCGGCCGAAATGGGCGAGCCACTCGGCTTCCGAGAGGCCGCCCAGGCCGACCCGCTCCGCCCAGGCCTGGTTGCGGTAGCGCAGGATGGTCTGCGGGAACCGGGCCGGCGTGACGCGGTCGAAGAAGGCGGGCCCGAGATCGGCGTGGCGTCGCGAGGGCTTGAAGGCGGTGTCGTCCATGCGGCGGCGCGTCTCTCCGGTCGGAAGGTGGACCTCGTTCTACCAAGCCGGCGGAACGGGATCCGTTGCCGATCCCGTTTTGCCAGCGGAGCGTGGCGATCCAGCCGGCACCCCGATTCCGGGTTGCCCCGGGTTGCTTCGCTCCGCCGGCGGGGGCGGCGGGCGGCCGTCGTCGTGCGCGCTGTTCGTCGGCGACGGTCAGCCCGTCTGCCGCAGCGCCTCGCCGGCGATCATCGCGGCCGCCACCGCGACGTTCAGCGAGCGCAGGCCCGGCCGGATCGGCACCACCACCCGGGCGTCGGCCGCCGCGTGCACCGCCTCCGGCACGCCGGCGGATTCCCGTCCGACCATCAGGCAGTCGCCGGGGCGGAAGGCGAAGTCCGTATAGGGCAGGGCGCCCGCCGTGGTGGCGAGCACGAGCCGCAGCCCGGCCTCGGCCCGCCAAGCCTCGAAGGCCGCGAACGAGCGGTGCCGGGTGATCGCCACGTGGTCGAGGTAGTCGAGGCCGGAGCGGCGCAGGTGGCGGTCCGAGACGTCGAAGCCGGCCGGCTCGACGATCTCCACGGCGAGCCCGAGGCAGGCGGCCATGCGCAGCATCGTGCCGGTGTTCTGGGGAATGTCGGGCTGGTAGAGGGCGAGGCGGAGCATGGTGCCCGCCTTGTGGGCGGCCGGAGCCGCGTCGTCAAAGACCCGCGGCGGCGCTACGCAGCCGGCAAAGCGCCGTGCCGGTCCCGCGGACCCGGTGAGGAGGCGCGGAACTTAAGGCCCGCCGGAACCTTAAGGCGGCGCCACCCCGTTCGCGGCCCGACGTCCGAAAGACCTGATCCGATGCGCACCCCGCTCCTCGCCTCGGCCCTGCTGCTGGCCGGCCTCGCCACAGCCTCGGCGCAGAATGCCGGCCCGGACAGCGGCAGCGCCGCGACCCCGGTGCCCGGCCAGCCCGCCACCATGGCCGACAACCTGCGCCCGACCTTCGTGGCCCAGACACCCGACGACATGGTCGCCAGCAAGCTGATCGGCTCGAGCGTCGTCAACGGCGCCAACGAGACGATCGGGCAGATCGCCGATTTCGTCCTCGACCAGAAGGGAGCCGTGAAGGCCTGGATCATCGGCGTCGGCGGCTTCCTGGGGATCGGCTCGAAATATGTCGCGGTCGATCCGTCCGTGCTCAAGCTTAACCGGGCCGACGACAAGACGCTCCAGGCGCGCATCGACACGACCAAGGATCAGCTGCGCGCCGCGCCGGAATACGTCTACCTGGGCAAGGAGCCGCCGAAGGGCGCCGCCCCGGCGAGCCCCGCGGGCGAGCCCGCAGCGAAGCCCTGACGGGCCGCGCCAGCCACGTATGAGTGCCGGCGGCGCCGCGCCGGCTTGCGTCCGCGCGCCGTTCCGTGCTGTGCCAACCGCCGCACGGAGGTCGGAACCGTCACATGCGCCGCGCCCTCATCCCGCTTCTCGCCTTCTGCCTCGGCCTTGTCGGCATCACCGGGGCGGCGGTGTTCGCGTTCATGCCCGACCGGGCACCGGTGGGTGTGCCCGGCGTCGGCGGCCCGTTCACGCTGATCGACCAGGACGGGCGCACGGTCACCGAGCGTGACTTCACCGGCGCGACGCACCTCGTGTTCTTCGGTTTCACCCATTGCCCGGACGTGTGCCCGACGACCCTGCAGCAGGTCTCAGACGTGCTGGCTGCTCTGGGACCGAAGGCCGAACGGATGCGCGTCGCGTTCATCACGGTCGATCCGGAGCGCGACGACCCGGCGAGCCTGAAGACCTATCTGTCGAGCTTCGACCCGCGCATCACCGGGCTCACCGGCAGCGCCGAGCAGGTCGCCGCCACCGAGAAGGCCTATCGCGCCTATGCCCGCAAGGTGCCCGGCAAGGACGGCGACTACACGATGGAGCACACCGCCATCGTCTACGTGATGGACGGGCAGAACCGCTTCCTCGGCGCCCTGGACCTGTCGCGACCGGCGGCGGATACGGCCGCGCAGCTCGCCAAGAAGATCTGAGCCGACTTTCGCGGAACGGTCTTGCGCGGGCGCCCTACAGGGTCATCCCGGCATGGAAGCGGTCGGGGGAGAGCGGCAGCAGGAACTGCACGCCGAAGCCGCCCTCGAAGTAGCGCACCAGCCGCCCGGGGGTGCTGCCCACCGTCACGGGCGTGCCCAGAGGCGGGGTCAGCGGGCAGGCGATCGCGACGCCCGACATCGAGATGTCGATGAGCCGGGCCTTGACCTCGTGGTCGCCGTCGATCCGCAGGATCACCGCCGCCTGGATCGGCACGAGACGCTCGTGGGACCGCCCTTCCGGCAGCCCCAGCATCTCCCGGTTGGCCAGCCAGGTGAGCTGGGAGGCGAGCTTATCGCGCTTGCGCGGCGTGGCGTTGAGCTGAACTGCGAAACCGTCCGGGCAGTGACGGGCGATGATGCCCTCGATCCGGCCGATATGTTCCAGGTAGAGCACCACGCGCTCGCCGACCTCGCCCTGCACCGCGCAGGTCAGCCGCACGCCGCCCGGCGACATGTCCACGGTCTGGCAGGGGTATTCCCGACGGTCGGCCAGCATGTAGCGGCCGAGCACGGCGATCCGGACACGTTGGTGACGACGCTGGTCGGCGGCGCCGCGCGCCGGTCGGAGCGCTTCGTGTAGCCTGGTTCCAGCAAAGGCGTCGACCGCGATCATCCTGAGATTGGTCCTGCGCCGTCGTAATCGTGGCCGCAGGCTAGCCACAGACTGTTACGAAACCATTTTCCACTCTCTGAGGATGTCCGGACATCGCGCGGCCCGCTGCCGGGCGGGTCCAGGCGGACCCGCCGGCGGCCCAACGCGGCCAACGTCAGGTAGCCGGCCTCCGGAATCGGTTTCGTCTCGCGGCAGGCCGGCGTTCAGGCTCGCCCGCCGGCATGCACGAGGAGGTGTCCGCGGCGCACGGGGCCCGGGTAGCTGGTTGCGGTCCGGACGGCCGGCCGCGCGGGCACCGCAGCCTCGGGGCGGCGGCTGGGCAGGATGCGCAGCGACGTCGTCTCCGCCTGCATCAGCGGCCGCAGGCCGATCCAGTGCGGCGTGCCGTCCAGGCTCAGCGCGCCGAGGGCGCGCACCTGCGTGCGACCGCGGTGGCGCAGCGGCAGGAGCAAAAGCTCGAGATCCGCCGCCTCGCCGGCTCCGTTGGTGCCGCGCAGGCCCGCCACCACGCCGAGCGTGTCGCTGGCGACGATCTCGACGATCCGCCAAGGGTCCGGAGCCTGCGAGCCCCAGAGCCGGGCGAAAGCCTCGCCCTTCAATTCGCGCCCGTACAAGGCGCAGACCCGTGTGCCGGCGAGCCGGATCGTGGCCGAGCGAGCGGCCATGTCGAGTTCCAGGATCAGGCTGTCGGCGAGGAGGTGGCGGATCTCGCCCGGTTCGATCTCGGCGCGCTCCGGCGCGGCGCGCTCTCCGCGCAATCGCTCCCAGTAGGCGTGGAGCATGCGGCTGGTGGGATGCTTCATCGGTGTCCCGACTCTAAACGCCTGTGTTTGATCCCTGGATCATTCTGGCACATCCGCGAGGCTGTGGCCGGTCGATCCGGGCGCTCGCGGCGGCAGGGCGCATGGGCCGTGCCGCCCGGGCTGAGACGCGCCTGCGGTGCTGCATCGAGCTCAGGGCCGGCGCCTGAGGCATTGCGGATCGAATCAACGACGTGTCCGGCGAGAGACCTGCGCGAAGCCACCGAACTTTACAACCAGCTTGGCCGGGGCCGCCCGATAGGAGCCGAAAAGTTCACGGGCGCCGTTCTCATCCGGCAGATTCAATACGTCGCCGGGACTTGCCCCGCCGGCCACAGCCCCGACATGGTGCCGCGATGGATGCCTCCCCGATTTCCCGCGGCAGAGCCGCGTGCCCGTGTTCAACATGCCGGGGGTGGTGACACTCTCGATCGGGCTGCTGCTGGCGATCCAGGCGGTGCGCGAGTTCCTGCTGCCGGACACCTGGGACATCCGCCTCGTCCTCGACCTCGCGCTGGTGCCGGCCCGCTGGACCCTGTGGTTCGATCCCGGACGCGCGTCCGAAGTGATCCGCGCCGCCGCCGAGACCGGCGACCCCAGCCTGGAGGCCGCGCGCGAGGCCTTCGCCCGCTTCATCGTGGGCGAGCACGCGTTCCAGCCCTGGACGCTGGTCACCTACGCGCTGCTGCACGGCTCGTGGATGCACGTGATCTTCAACAGCGTCTGGCTCGCGGCCTTCGGCTCGCCGGTGGCGCGGCGCTGCGGCGCCCTGCGCTGGGGGGGCTCGCGCTGGCCGGCACGGCGGCCGGCGGCCTGCTCCACGTGCTGATCGATCCCCTGAGCGCGGGGCCGCTGGTCGGCGCCTCGGCGGGGATCTCGGCGCTGATGGCCGCGGCCGCCCGCTTCGTGTTCCAGCCGCCGGTCTCCGGCTACGGCGGCCCGTCCTGGCAGGTGCCGCCGCACCGGCCCGCCGAGACAATCCCCGAGCTTCTGCGCAACCGGACGGCGGTCTCGTTTCTGGTGATCTGGCTTCTGACCAACCTGCTCTTCGGACTGGTCAGCGTGCCGCTCGTCGGCGAGAGCGCGGCCATCGCCTGGGACGCGCATCTGGGCGGCTTTGTCGCGGGCTTCCTTCTCTTCCCCCTCGCCGATCCGCGGGAGCCCGGCCGGCACTGACCACCTTGCCAACCGGCTGGATCAGTCACACACTCGCCACAATGTGAAAGAGCCGGGGCCTACCCGGACGACAGCGCAACGCGGGCGCCGTGGGCTGACGGCGCACCCGACGCGTCACAAGGGAGAGAGTCATGAATGTCGCACGCATCCTCGCCGAGAAGGGCAGCTCCGTCGTCACCGTGAGCCCCGACAAGACCCTCGAGGACGTGATTCAGATCCTCGCCGACAAGCGGATCGGCGCCCTGGTGGTCGCCCAGGCCGACGGGTCGGTGGCGGGCATCATCTCCGAGCGCGACATCATGCGGGCGCTCGCCCAGCACGGCGGCTCGGCCTTCGATGCGCCGGTCTCGTCCCACATGACGGCTGCGGTCACGACCTGCACCAAGAGCGCGACGATCGAGGAGGTCATGGCGCTGATGACGGACGGCCGCTTCCGCCACGTGCCGGTCTGCGAGGACGGCCGCCTGATCGGGCTCGTCTCGATCGGCGACGTGGTCGCGCGCAAGATCGCCACCGTCGAGGCCGAACATCAGGCCCTGCGCGACTACATCACGATGGCGTAGGGGCGGGGCTCTCGCCGGTCCGCCTGTGCGGGAATCGTCATTCCGGGGCGCCGTGCGGCGAGCCCGGAACCATGAACACCGTCAGCGCCGACACGGGCACCGCGGCGTGCCTGGATCCCGGGCTCCGCTGCGCGGCCCCGGGATGACGGGCGCGTACGCCCGCCTCACGCCTTCGCGGGATCGAGCGTGACGTGCCAGAGGTCGGTGTCGGCCGCGTCCTTGAGGGTCACGGTCATCTGCTCGGTGGCGCCGTCGACCGCCACATGGCCGAAGAACTGGTATCCGGCCGCCGGGGACAGGTTCACCTGCCCCTTCTCGGGCGCCTTCACGAAGCGCAGCTGCGGCCCGAACGTGTTGTCGAGGGCGTTCGGCCCAAAGGTCCCGGCGTGCAGCGGCCCGGAGACGAATTCCCAGAACGGGTCGAAATCCTGAAACTGCGCCCTGTTGGGGTCGTAGTAGTGGGCCGCCGTGTAGTGCACGTCGGCGGTCAGCCAGACCGTGTTGCGGATGCCGGCGCTCTTGATGAAGCGTAGGAGGTCGGCGATCTCCAGCTCGCGTCCGAGCGGCGGCCCGTCGCCCTGCGCCACCGCCTCCGAGCCGAAGTTGCGGTCGGTGTCGTAGGTCACCACGAGGCCGAGCGGCATGTCGGCGGCGATCACCTTCCAGGTGGCGCGCGACTCGAGCAGCGCCCGCTTCAGCCACGCGAGCTGTTGCGGCCCGAGGAAGTAGGCGTCGGGCCCGTATTCCGTCTGCCGGTTCTCGCCGTTCGGGCCCCGGTAGGAGCGCATGTCGAGCATGAACACGTCAACCAGCGGCCCGTAGGCGATCTTGCGGTAGACGCGGCCGGGCTCGGACGGCTCGAAGCGCATCGGCATGTACTCGTGGAACGCGCGTGCCGCGCGCAGCTGCAGCGCCAGCACGTTCGGGTCGGCGTATTTCTTCTTCAGGTGCTCGGCCCGGGTGAGGGGCTCGCCCGGCCACCAGTTGTTGGTGACCTCGTGGTCGTCCCACTGCGCCAGGATCGGCACGGCGGCGTTCATCGCCAGCACGTTCCGGTCGGTGAGATTGTACTTGTGCCGGCCGCGGAACTCCGCGAGCGTCTCGGCGGGCTTGGAGACCGCCTCGGTCACCCGGTTGCGCCAGAGGCTGCCGTCGGGGAGCGTCACCTCGGAGGCGATCGGCCCGTCCGCGTAGATCGTGTCGCCGGAATGGATGAAGAAGTCCGGCCGGTTCTTCAGGATGGCGGAGTAGATCGTCATGCCGCCCCGGGCCTCGCCGATGCCCCAGCCCTGGCCGGCCGTGTCGCCCGACCAGCAGAACGACACGGAGCGCCGGTCCGCCGGCGCGGTGCGGAACCGCCCGACCTGTGCCGGGCCCACGATCGTCGGCGCGGCGATGTCCTGAAGGCGGACCCGGTAGAACACGTCCTGGCCCGCCGGCAGTCCGGTCAGCGCCACCTTCACGGTGCCGTCGGTCTCGGGGAGCGCGTCGGCGAACACGCCGCCGCGGATGTCGGAGAAGCTCTCGGTGGTCGCCCACTCGATGACAGCCCGGGCGGGCCGGTCGGACCGCGCCCAGACCGCCGCCGAGTCGATGCCGACATCGCCCGACTGGAGACCGTGGGTCAGGAGCGGCCGGTCGGCCGCGCGGCTCAGGCCGGGGCGTGCGAGGCCGGAGGCGAGCCCGACGAGGCCCGCGCCTCCGGAGAGCAGGATCTGACGACGACTCGCGGACATTGGAAGCGCTCCAGCTGGCCGGGCGCCCATCGCAGGCGGCCACGACAGCGGGATGACATTCCTCGACCTGCGCTGCCGGTCAGCGCAGCAGCGCGGCCTTGTCCACCTGCAGCGCCGCCGCGATCTCGTCGAGCGCCTTGTGCTCGACCGCGCTGATACCGCCGAAATCGGCCACGTCGGCGCCGATCAGGAACACGTCCTGCCGCTGCTCGATCGGCCGCTCCGCGATGGCGCCGACGAGGCGCAGGTTCTCCAGGCGCCCGGCCCGGGTCTTGGCCCGGGCGATCGCCTCGTAGAGCTCCTGCTCGACCCGAAGGGTGTCGTAGGATTTCTCGAGGATCGGGTTGGCGCGGATGCCGGCGATCGCCGACTCGATCTCCTCCTCGGCCACGTCGCCGTCGGCCACGATGACGTTGGCCGCGGACGAGACCGAGGCCTGCAGGAAGACCGCATCGCCCGCATACGACATGATCGTGCGGCCGAACCGAAGGATGGCGTCCTGGAAAATGCTCATGCCGACCTCCCGTCGGATCGGAAGTGGCGGATATTGTGGCCGCCGAGTCAAGATCCGGCCGAGCTTGCCCCGGGGATGCCGGATTCAGGTCGCCGGTTCATGGCCCGGCCAATCCCGCCCCAGATGGGCGGCCACGCGGGCCGGCTCGTCGCCGACCTCCGCCACGGCGGCCTCGACCTGCTCCACCGGCACCATGAACCGGCGCGCCCAGTAGGCCCGCTCCCAGGCATGGGCGGTGTTGACGGCCCTGGGCTCCGTCGGCTCGGTCCGGTCCTGCGCGCTGTCGTCGGTCATCGGCCTTCCGCATCCGGTGAGGACCGGACGGCCCTCCGGGGTGACAAACGCCGGTCGGGCCGGATCGGCTCCGCACAGCGGCGGGGCTCGGTCTGCGGCGAAGACACGCCACCGTCCTTGCGAGCGGAGCGAAGCCATCCAGGGCCGCGCGACCTCTGTCGGCGTGGCGCAACTGGATGGCTTCGCTCCGCTCGCGAAGACGAACCGGCCCACTGGTCCGATTGTCAGCAGCAGCGGAACCCGGACGTGTTGCCGACCCCGAAGCGGGCGTTCTCCCGGTTGCGGAAGAACTCCACCTCGGTCATCGGCGACCGGTCGGGATGGGTGCGGCGGATATGGTCGGCATAGGCCGCGTAATCCCCCTGTCCCACCATCAGCCGGGCGCCGTCGCACACGCATTTGGACAGCGTCCGGAGCCGGTCCCGCAGGTTGGGCTGTTGCAGCATGGCGCGTCCTACTCCGCCGCGGCAGGCGGGGCTCGGTCTCCAGGGCGGTCCAGCGATCCGCGCGCCACGCCTTCACGCAGGCGGCGATGCCGAAGCCCGCGATGGCGACGACGAGGCCGATGAACAGGGCCGCCAGCACCGCGTCGATCCGGTCGTTGAGGATGATCTGGCTCATCTGATCGGCGTTCTTGGCCGGGGCCAGAACCTTGCCCTCCGCGGCGGCGGCTGCGTAGCGCTCGGCATGGGCCAGGAAGCCGATCTTCGGGTCGGCCGAGAAGATCTTCTGCCAGCCGGCCGTGAGGGTGCAGATGCACAGCCACGCGGTCGGGATGATGGTCACGAACGCGTAGCGCTCGCGCTTCATCTTGAAGATTACCACCGTGCAGAGCGTCAGCGCCACCGCGGCCAGCATCTGGTTCGAGATGCCGAAGAGCGGCCACAGGGTGTTGATGCCGCCCAGCGGGTCGGTCACGCCCTGGTAGAGGAAGTAGCCCCAGGCGCCCACCGAGATGGCGGTCGCCGCGATGCTCGGCCCCCACGACGTGGTGTTCTTGAACGACGGCACCGCCAGCGCGACGAGATCCTGCACCATGAACCGGCAGGCGCGGGTGCCCGCATCCACGGCCGTGAGGATGAACAGGGCCTCGAACAGGATCGCGAAATGGTACCAGAAGGCCATCATCGCCTTGCCGCCGATGGCCGACGAGATGATGTGGGCCATGCCGACCGCGAGCGTCGGCGCGCCGCCGGCCCGCGAGATGATCGTGTGCTCGCCGACGTCGGCGGCGGTTTGGGTGATGATTTCGGGCGTCGTGGCGAAGCCGAGCTTGGTCACGGCCGCGGCCGCCGTCTCGGGCGTCGTGCCGACCAGGGCGGCCGGCGAGTTCATCGTGAAGTAGACGCCCGGGTCGATCACGCAGGCCGAGACCAGCGCCATGATCGCAACGAAGGATTCCATCAGCATGCCGCCGTAGCCGATGAAGCGGGCGTCGGACTCGCTGGCGATCAGCTTCGGGGTGGTGCCCGACGAGATCAGGGCGTGGAAGCCCGAGACTGCGCCGCACGCGATGGTGATGAACAGGAACGGGAACAGGCTGCCCGCCCAGACCGGTCCGGTGCCGTCCACGAACTTGGTGACCGCCGGCATCTGCATGTGCGGCGCCACGAAGGCGATGCCGAGGGCGAGGCCCACGATGGTTCCGATCTTGAGGAAGGTCGACAGGTAGTCGCGCGGCGCCAGCAGCAGCCAGACCGGCAGGATCGACGCCACGAAGCCGTAGCCGATCAGCATCCAGCAGAGCTGCGGGCCCGTGAAGGTGAAGGCCGGGCCCCAGACCGGGCTCGACGCCACCGAGCCGCCGGCCACGATCGCCAGCATCAGCAGGACGAAGCCGAGGATCGAGACCTCGCCGATCTTGCCCGGCCGGATGTAGCGCGAATAGACGCCCATCAGCATGGCGATCGGGATCGCCGACATCACCGTGAAGGTGCCCCAGGGGCTCTCGGCCAGTGCCTTGACGACGATCAGCGCCAGCACGGCGAGCAGGATCACCATGATCAGGAAGGTGCCGAACAGGGCGATGATGCCCGGTATGGTGCCGAGCTCGGCCCGGATCAGCTCGCCGAGCGAGCGCCCGTCCCGGCGCATTGACACGAACAGGACCATGAAGTCCTGCACGGCGCCGGCGAGCACGACGCCGGCCAGGATCCAGAGCATGCCGGGCAGGTAGCCCATCTGGGCGGCGAGCACCGGGCCGACCAGCGGACCCGCGCCCGCGATCGCCGCGAAATGGTGGCCGAACAGGACGCCGCGGTTGGTGGGCACGTAATCGAGCCCGTCATTGTGGCGCACGGCCGGCGTCACGCGCTTCGGGTCGAGGCGCATCACCTTGTCGGCGATGAACTTGGCGTAGTACCGGTAGGCGATGAGGTAGGTGCAGACCGAGGCGACCACGATCCAGAGGGCGTTGATGGTCTCGCCGCGCTGGCTCGCCACGATCGCCAGCGCCGCGGCGCCGAGCGCCCCCACGAGGGCCCAGGGCCCATGCCTGCCGATCGCCGAACCCATGTCCCACTCCCTGCGCGTCGCCTCGGGCTCGGGCGGCCGTTCTGGCCTCCGGCCGGAATTCTAGGATCCCGTGCGACAGGGTCGGTTTATCCTATCGGTCTCCCGTTGACGCAAGCGATCCGAGCTGTGATGCAGCGCTCCGGACCGCACGATGACCGCCGCCTGTAACGGCGGCCCCTCGTCACGGACCTGCTCTCCTCACCGGGCCGGATCATGGAAACCCGACGCCGCTCGCCGCTGATGTGGCTCCTGCTGCTGCCCTTCCTGGGGCTCTTGTGGGTGCCGTTCTACAACCAGCACGATCCGATGCTGTTCGGCTTCCCGTTCTTCTACTGGTACCAGCTGGCCTGGGTGCCGCTGACCTCGCTGATCCTCTACGTCGTCTACCGGGCCGTGCGCGATGACCGCTGATCTCGACATCCCGGCGCTGTCGGTCTTCGTCTTCTTCTTCCTGCTCGTGACCGTGATGGGCTTCGTGGCCGCGCGCTGGCGCCGGCCCGAGACGCTGGCCCATCTCGACGAGTGGGGCCTGGGCGGCCGCAAGTTCGGCACCTGGATCACGTGGTTCCTGATCGGCGGCGACTTCTACACCGCCTACACGGTCATCGCGGTGCCGGCCCTGGTCTACGCCGTGGGCGCCTACGGCTTCTTCGCCTTGCCCTACACGATCATCGTCTATCCGTTCGTGTTCGCGGTGATGCCGGTCCTGTGGCAGGCCGCCAAGGACAAGGGCTACGTCACGGCGGGCGACGTCGTGTACGGCACCTACGGCTCGCGGACGCTGGAACTCGCGGTCGCGCTGACCGGCGTGATCGCCACCATGCCCTACATCGCGCTCCAGCTGATCGGCATGGAGGTGGCGATCAAGGCGTTGGGGCTGCACGGCGAGATCCCGCTGATCGTCGCCTTCCTGGTGCTGGCCTTCTACACCTACTCGTCGGGCCTGCGGGCGCCGGCGCTGATCGCCTTCGTCAAGGACATCATGATCTACGTCGTGGTGCTGGTGGCGGTGGCGATCGTGCCCTCGAAGCTCGGCGGCTACGGCGCGGTGTTCGACGCGGCCGACGCCGCCTTCAAGGCCAAGGGCTCGGGCGGCATCCTGCTCAGCCCGGCGCAGATCCTGCCCTACGCGTCGCTCGCGCTCGGCTCGGCGCTCGCGGCCTTCATGTACCCGCACACGCTCACCGGCATCTTCGCCTCGTCGGGCGGCAACACGATCCGCAAGAACGCCGTGCTGCTGCCGGCCTACACGCTGCTCCTCGGCCTGCTGGCCATGCTCGGCTACATGGGCCACGCCGCCGGCCTGAAGGTGACGAGCAACAACGACGTCGTGCCGGCCCTGTTCAAGACGCTGTTCCCGGGCTGGTTCGCGGGCTTCGCCTTCGCGGCGATCGCCATCGGCGCGCTGGTGCCGGCGGCGGTGATGTCGATCGGCGCGGCCAATCTGTTCTCGCGCAACGTCTGGAAGGCCTACGTCAACCCGAACGTCACCCCGTCCGGCGAGGCGCAGGTCGCCAAGATCACCTCGATGCTGGTCAAGATCGGCGCGCTGGTGGCGATCCTGGTCCTGCCGACGCAGTTCGCCCTCGACCTGCAGTTGCTGGGCGGCCTGTGGATCCTGCAGACCCTGCCGGCGCTGGTCTTCGGCCTCTACGTGTCGTGGTTCCGCGCCCCGGCCCTCCTGGCCGGCTGGGCGGTCGGCTTCGTGGCCGGCAGCGCCATCGCGTGGTCGGACGGGCTGAAGCCCCTGCACACCCTGACGCTCGGCGACGCGAAGTTCACGCTCTACACCGGGCTGCTGGCGCTCGCCGTGAACATCGTCGTGGCGGTGGTGGTGAACGCGGCGCTGAGCCTCGGCGGCCGGAACCCTGCCGTCGCGGCGGGCCGCTGAGCCCCCCGGAACCCTGATTGAGGAGAGCACTATGGCGAAGGTCGCATTCCTGGGTCTCGGCGTGATGGGCGGCCCGATGGCCGGCCACCTCGCCAAGAAGGGTGGCCACGACGTCACCGTCTACAACCGCACCACCCCGAAGGCCGAAGCCTGGGTGAAGACCTATGGCGGCGCCTTCGCGCCCACACCCCGGCAGGCCGTCGAGGGCGCCGAGATCGTGTTCGCCTGCGTCGGCAACGACGACGACCTGCGCAGCGTCGTGCTGGGTGAGGACGGGGCGCTCGCCGGCATGAAGCCCGGCGCGATCTTCGCCGATCACACCACGGCCTCGGCCGAGGTCGCCCGGGAGCTCGCCGGTGCGGCCGAGGCGAAGGGCCTCGGCTTCATCGACGCCCCGGTCTCGGGCGGCCAGGCCGGCGCCGAGAACGGCGTGCTCACCGTGATGTGCGGCGGCGACGCGGCGACCTACGCCAAGGTCGAGGGCGCGATCGGGGCCTTCGCCCGGGCGTGCCGGCTGATGGGACCGGTGGGATCCGGCCAGCTCACCAAGATGGTCAACCAGATCTGCATCGCGGGCCTGGTCCAGGGCCTGTCCGAGGGCGTCCACTTCGCCAAGCGCGCCGGCCTCGACGTCGAGGCGGTGCTCGACGTGATCTCCAAGGGGGCCGCCGGCTCCTGGCAGATGGAGAACCGCGGCAAGACCATGAACCAGGGCAAGTTCGACTTCGGCTTCGCGGTCGACTGGATGCGCAAGGATCTCGGGATCCTGCTGGACGAGGCCCGCCGCAACGGCGCCAAGCTGCCGGTCTCGGCCCTCGTGGACCAGTTCTACGCCGAGGTACAGGCCATGGGCGGCAACCGCTGGGACACGTCGAGCCTGGTGGCGCGGCTGGAGCGCTGAGACTTCCCGCACTGAGCGCGGCTTAAGGCCGAGCGCGGTGGTGCGGCCGCCGGGCTGGCGCCTCGGAGGTCTCCTCCGAAGACGGAGAGATCACCGGCCGTCATCCCGGGGCCGCGGAGCGGAGCCCGGGATCCAGACCCGCCGGCGGGATCAGGACCTGCACCGACGCCGCGTCTGGATTCCGGGCTCGCCTGCGGCGCCCCGGAATGACGTTTTGAGATGGACACGCCGGAGGGGTGACGATCGTCCTAGTCCGTCTCGGTAGGCCCCGGGCGCAATCCCGTCACGACGGATCGGCGCTCGCAGCAGCCTCCGGATCCATCCAGCGCCAGCCCTCGCCCATCTGGTGGCGGAACCACGTGAACTGGCGCTTGGCGTAGGCGCGCGTATCCGCCTGCCCCCGCGCGATGGCCTCGCCGAGGCTGAACGCCCCGTCGAGATGGGCGATCAGGCCCGGCACGCCGTGGGCGCGCATCACCGGCAGCATCGGGTCGAGGCGTCGTGCGCGCAGGCGGGCGACCTCGTCCAGCGCGCCCTCCGCGATCATGGCCCGGAACCGGGCATCGATGCGGGCGCGCAGGACCGACCGGTCGGGAGCCAGGAAGATCTTCTCGAGATCCCAGCCGGTCAGCGGCCCCGGCACCGGGTTGCCGTAGAAGCTCGCGATCGGGCGGCCGGTGGCGCGGAAGATCTCCAGGGCGCGCATCACCCGCATCCGGTCGCTCGGGCGCAGGCGGGCGGCGCCTTCGGGGTCGAGCCGGGTGAGGTCGGCGTGCAGCGCTTCGGTCGGGCGGCCCTCGGCCTCTTCCCGCACCCGCGCGCGCACGAGGTCGGGCACCGGCGGCAGCTCCGAGAATCCCTGCTCCAGCGCCCGGAAATACAGGCCGGTGCCGCCGACGAAGACCGGCAGCCGCCCGTCGAGCGTCGCCAGCAGCGCCGCCGCATCCCGTGAAAAATGCCCCACGGAGTAGTTCACGGCGCCGTCGACATGGCCGTAGAGCCGATGGGGCACACACGCCTCCTCATCCGGGCCGGGCCGGGCAGTGAGGCGGTGCAGATCCGCGTAGACCTGCATCGAATCGGTGTTGATCACCGTGCCGCCCCGCTGTCGCGCCAGCCGGGCGGCGAGCGCCGACTTGCCCGAGGCGGTGGGCCCTGCGATGAGAATGGCCGCCGGGCGCCCCCGGCCTCCCCCGGTCTGGCGGCAAGGCGAAACTCCACGATGCTGGTCGCGGTCCTGATAGCAAACCCGGATCGGCCGTCCATCACCGACGCGGTGCTGGCCGAGACCCGCGCCGTGCTGCGGACGGAGCACCAGCCGCGGATCCTGCACGGGGAGGTCGCGGCCGAGCTGCTGGTGCCGGGCGAGCCCGGCGCCGCCGCGTCCCTGACGGAGCGGCTACGGAATGCGCTCGCCGGCGAGCCGATCGACCTCGCCGTGCTCCCCGCCGACGCGCATCGGCGCAAGCGCCTGTTCCTAGCCGACATGGACTCGACCATGATCGAGCAGGAATGCATCGACGAGCTCGCCGGGACGCTCGGCCTCAAGGACCACGTCGCGGCGATCACCGAGCGGGCGATGCGCGGCGAGATCGCCTTCGAGCCGGCTTTGCGCGAGCGCGTGGCCCTCCTGAAGGACATCCCGGTCAGCGCGGTGGACGGCCTGATCGCCGAGCGGCTGACCCTGACGCCGGGCGGCCATACCCTGGTGCAGACGATGCGCGCGCACGGCGTCCACACCTGCCTCGTCTCGGGCGGCTTCACCCTGTTCACCGGCCCGATCTCCGCGATGATCGGCTTTCACGAGCACCGGTCCAACGTGCTGGGCGTCGCCGAGGGCCGGCTCACCGGCAGGGTGGAGGATCCGGTCGTCGGCCGTGCCGAGAAGCGCGCGGCGCTGATCGGACTGCGCGAAACGCTGGGCCTCGCCCCTACGGCGACGCTCGCGGTGGGCGACGGGGCCAACGATCTCGACATGCTGACCGAGGCCGGCCTCGGCGTGGCGTTCCGCGCGAAGCCCGCGGTCGCCGCCGCCGCGCGGGTCCGGGTCGAGTACGGGGATCTGAGCGCGCTCCTGTACCTGCAGGGCTACGCGGCCGCGGAGTTCGTTGGGTGAGCACTCGGCGGGGATCCTCGGGATCCCGCGCGCTCGCCTCACGCCATTCTTAACCGCGAGGGGGGCGCCAACGCGCACGGCTGTGCTAGATAGTCCGCCATGCGATGCACCCTGACGGTCACCTCCAAGCGACGCATCCTGTGCGTCTTTCCCGCCTACACGCCGTCCTTCGGGACATTCTCCCACGCCTACCCGCTGATGGGCGGGGTGAAGGCGTTCATGCCGCCGCAAGGGCTGCTGCTGATCGCGGCCTACATGCCCGAGGCCTGGGAATGCCGGTTCATCGATGAGAATATCCGCCGCGCCGGCCCGGCCGACTTCGCCTGGGCCGACGCGGTGTTCGTGTCCGGGATGCACATCCAGGAGCCGCAGATCCACGATATCCGCGACCGCGCCCACGCGGCCGGCAAGGTCACGGTGCTGGGCGGCCCCTCGGTTTCGGGTGCCCCG
Organism: Methylobacterium tardum; assembly: GCF_023546765.1. Classification (NCBI taxonomy): domain Bacteria; kingdom Pseudomonadati; phylum Pseudomonadota; class Alphaproteobacteria; order Hyphomicrobiales; family Methylobacteriaceae; genus Methylobacterium; species Methylobacterium tardum. Next base: position 4,822,376 of record NZ_CP097484.1, on the reverse strand, counting down.
GAGAAGTACGGCGACTTCGACTACCTCCATATCGGCGAGATCGGCGACGCCACCGACCAGCTCGTCACGCGCCTCGACGCCGACCTGACGCCGCCGCCTGCTCAGGTGGTGCTGGAGACGAAGGACCGGCTCGCGCTCTCGGACTTCCCGGCCCCGGCCTACGAGGCGGCGCCGCTCAAGCGCTACCTGATCGGCTCGCTGCAATTCTCCTCGGGCTGCCCGTATCGCTGCGAGTTCTGCGACATCCCGCAGCTCTACGGGCGCCAGCCGCGGCTGAAGAGCCCGGAGCAGATGTGCGCCGAGCTCGACGCCATCATCAGCCAGCCCGGCCATCCGGCGGTGGTCTACTTCGCCGACGATAATTTCATCGGCAACCGCAAGGCGACCCGCGAGATGCTGCCGCACCTCGTGGAATGGCAGAAGAAGAACAATTACCCGCTCCAGTTCGCCTGCGAGGCGACGCTGAACATGGCCAAGCAGCCCGAGATCCTCGAGCTGATGCGGCAGGCCAACTTCATGACGGTGTTCGTCGGCATCGAGACACCGGAGGCCGAGGCCCTCAAGGGCATCGACAAGACCCACAACGCCGCCGTGCCGATGTACGAGGCGATCGAGACGCTGAACTCCTACGGGCTCGAGGTGACCTCGGGCATCATCCTGGGGCTCGATTCCGACACCGACAAATCCGAGCAGAACCTGATCGACTTCATCGACCGCTCGGCGATCCCGGTCCTGACCATCAACCTGCTCCAGGCGCTGCCCAAGACCCCGCTCTGGGACCGGCTGGAGCGCGAGGGTCGGCTCCTGCACGACGCCAGCCTCGAATCGAACGTGCTGTTCAAGCGGCCGCACGATTCGGTGGTCAGCAGCTGGCGCCGGGCGATCGCCCATGCCTACGAGCCGGAGAAGATCTTCGAGCGGTTCAAGCACCAGTGCGCGGTGACCTACCCGAACCGGATCACGACGCCGACCGCCGGCAAGCTGACCTTCACCAACCTGCGCCGCGGCCTGATCCTCGGCTTCAACATCATCACCCGGGTCGGGATCTTCTCCGACTACCGCAAGCCGTTCTGGAGCGCGGCCGGCTACGCGCTGAAGCGTGGGCAGATCGAGGCAGTGTTCAACATGGGCTTCGTCGCCCACCACCTGATCCGCTTCACCCGCGAGGCCCTGCGCGGCGAGCACAACGCCTCGTTCTACGCCGCCAAGGCCGCGGAGGCGAAGGAGGCCCGTGACCGGAGTTGGTGGGAGGCGGCCCGGCGCAAGCTGGTGCCGGAGCGCGAGGCGGCGTAATCGACACCCGCCAAGCGATGCAATCGCGGCAAGGCTCCCACGCAACCCCTTGCCTGCGGCGGAAAAGTCGCGCTTCGGCCCTTGGCAGGTGGCTTGCTAGGCTCTATACACCGCGCCTCACGCATTTCATCCTCACGGAAGGAGAACGGCCAATCGGCCGGTTTCCGCTTGAAATGTCGCCCGGGCAACCGGGTGGCACTGGCCGGAAGGATCCAAGGGGCGACGAGCCCCGCGGAGCCTTGTCCGGCCATGTCCTGTCCGAGACTGCAGGTGCCGGTTCGCCGGCTTAATCCGCCAGCCTGCACAGACGGGGAAGACCGAATTCGAAACGCCTCGCCTCGGCTCCCGGCCGCGGGGAGGTATCGGTTTGAACCCACTCGCCCGAGGCGGCCCGGAAGGGCACGCGCGGGGACAGGGCCGCGAAGCGTCGTTCGGACGTTCCCGGTCTTTCGGCCGAGATCACGTCCGGGCGGCATGTGCAACCGGCGGACCCGAACCCGGGTTCCGCCAACCGGAGAGAGCCCAGTGGACCGGACAGCTAAAGCTGATCTCGTCTCGACGCTCAACGGCGTGTTCAATCAGAGCGCCGTCGTCGTCGTGGCCCACTACAAGGGCCTCACGGTCGCCGACATGCAGAAGCTGCGTTCGCAGATGAAGCAGGCCGGCGCCACCGTGAAGGTCGCCAAGAACAGCCTCGCCGGCATCGCACTCGATGGCACGGACGTCGCCTCCATCAAGCCGCTCCTGAAGGGCCCGACCCTGCTCGCCTATTCGGGCGATCCGGTCGCTGCCGCGAAGGTCGCGGTCGATTTCGCCAAGGCTAACGACAAGCTCGTGATCCTCGGCGGCGCGATGGGGACAACGGCCCTGAACCCGGACGGCGTGAAGGCCCTCGCCTCGCTCCCGTCCCTCGACGAACTGCGCGCAAAGATCGTGGGCCTCGTGCAGGCGCCCGCGACCAAGATCGCCCAGGTCGTCAATGCGCCGGCGGCCAAGCTCGCCCGCGTGTTCGGGGCTTATGCCAAGAAGGACGAGGCCGCCTGAGGCCCTTCAAAAATCACCTGTTCGAACCGATATCTGAGAGGAATTCAAAATGGCTGATCTTGCCAAGCTCGTCGACGACCTGTCCTCGCTGACCGTTCTCGAGGCTGCCGACCTCGCCAAGATGCTCGAAGAGAAGTGGGGCGTCTCGGCCGCTGCCGCCGTCGCCGTGGCTGCCGGCCCGGCTGCCGGTGGTGGCGCTGCTGCCGTCGAGGAGCAGACCGAGTTCACGGTCGTCCTGGCGTCCGCCGGCGACAAGAAGATCGAGGTCATCAAGGAGGTCCGCGCGATCACCGGCCTCGGCCTCAAGGAGGCCAAGGACCTGGTCGAGGGCGCGCCGAAGCCGGTCAAGGAAGGCGTCGCCAAGGACGAGGCCGAGAAGCTCAAGGCCCAGCTCGAGAAGGCCGGCGCCAAGATCGAGCTCAAGTAAGTCGACGATGGGCCGGTTCCGGCCCATCACCCCACGGAGGTCCGTCTCGGGCCTGTCGTGACCGGAGCCCGCGGGTGTTGCGCCCGCGGGCTTTAGGCCGCTTCGGCGGATGGTCCCGCGAGGGGCCGGCGAGAGATTCAGGTTCGGTGGCGCGGCCCGGCGGGGCGCGCGTCACGGCCCGGTGCGGGAGGTCCCTTTCGGGAACGCTTCCCCGGGCGAGAGGTACGCGGGTAGGAGCGAGGTCACATGGCCAACACGCTGGTCGGTCGCAAGCGCATTCGGAAGTTCTTCGGCAAGATCAAGGAAGTTGCCGAGATGCCGAACCTCATCGAGGTTCAGAAGGCGTCCTACGACCAGTTCCTGATGGTCGACGAGCCCGAGGGCGGGCGCGCCGACGAGGGGCTGCAGAGCGTGTTCAAGTCGGTGTTCCCGATCTCCGACTTCGCCGCCACGGCGCTGCTCGAGTTCGTGCGCTACACCTTCGAGGCGCCCAAGTACGACGTAGACGAGTGCCGCCAGCGAGGCATCACCTTCGCGGCCCCGCTGAAGGTCACGCTGCGCCTCATCGTGTTCGATGTCGATCCCGACACCCAGGCCAAGTCGGTCAAGGACATCAAGGAGCAGGACGTCTACATGGGCGACATGCCCCTGATGACGGAGAACGGCACCTTCATCGTCAACGGCACCGAGCGCGTCATCGTCTCGCAGATGCACCGCTCGCCGGGCGTGTTCTTTGACCACGACAAGGGCAAGACCCACTCGTCGGGCAAGCTCCTGTTCGCCGCCCGCATCATCCCGTACCGGGGCTCCTGGCTCGACGTCGAGTTCGACGCCAAGGACATCGTGCATGTCCGCATCGACCGGAAGCGCAAGCTGCCGGCGACGTCGCTGCTCTACGCCCTGGGCCTGGACGGCGAGGAGATCCTGTCGACCTTCTACAACAAGGTCGTCTACGACCGGGACGGCGCCGAGTGGCGCGTGCCGTTCGATGCCGAGCGCATGAAGGGCATGAAGGCGACCGTCGACCTGATCGACGCCGATTCCGGCGAGGTCGTGCTCGAGGCCGGCAAGAAGCTCAACGCCCGCAACGCCCGCCAGATCACCGAGAAGGGCACCAAGTTCCTCAAGGCGACCGACGAGGATCTCATCGGCCAGTACATCGCCGAGGATCTGGTCAACACCCAGACCGGCGAGATCTGGGCCGAGGCCGGCGAGGAGATCACCGAGAAGCTCCTGAAGAGCCTCGAAGAGGTGGGCACCACCGAGCTGCCGGTGCTCGACATCGACCACGTCAACGTCGGTCCCTACATCCGCAACACGCTGGCGGTGGACAAGAATTCCGGCCGCGAGGGCGCGCTGTTCGATATCTACCGGGTCATGCGCCCGGGCGAGCCGCCGACCCTCGACACCGCCGAGGCGATGTTCCACTCGCTGTTCTTCGATTCCGAGCGCTACGACCTCTCGGCGGTCGGCCGCGTGAAGATGAACATGCGTCTCGATCTCGACGCCGCCGACACCGTGCGCACGCTCCGCAAGGAGGACATGCTGGCGGTGGTCAAGGCGCTGGTCGAGCTGCGCGACGGCAAGGGTGAGGTCGACGACATCGACCACCTCGGCAACCGCCGCGTCCGCTCGGTGGGCGAGCTCATGGAGAACCAGTACCGCCTGGGCCTCCTGCGCATGGAGCGCGCCATCCGCGAGCGCATGAGCCAAGTCGATATCGACACGGTCATGCCGCAGGATCTGATCAACGCGAAGCCGGCGGCCGCGGCCGTGCGCGAGTTCTTCGGCTCGTCGCAGCTGTCGCAGTTCATGGACCAGACCAACCCGCTGTCCGAGGTGACGCACAAGCGCCGCCTCTCGGCGCTTGGCCCGGGCGGTCTGACCCGCGAGCGCGCCGGCTTCGAGGTGCGCGACGTGCACCCGACGCATTACGGCCGCATCTGCCCGATCGAGACGCCGGAAGGCCCGAACATCGGCCTGATCAACTCGCTCGCCACCTTCGCGCGGGTGAACAAGTACGGCTTCATCGAGACCCCGTTCCGCCGCGTCCGCGACGGCGTGGTCACCGACGAGGTCGCCTACCTCTCCGCCATGGAGGAGGCGAAGTACTACGTCGCCCAGGCGAACGCCCAGATGGACGAGAACCGCAAGCTCACGGAGGACCTCGTGGTCTGCCGCCGGGCCGGCGAGGTGATCGTCGTGGGTCCTGAGCGCGTCGACCTCATGGACGTGTCGCCGAAGCAGCTCGTCTCGGTCGCCGCGGCGCTGATCCCGTTCCTCGAGAACGACGACGCCAACCGCGCGCTCATGGGCTCGAACATGCAGCGCCAGGCGGTGCCGCTGGTCCGCGCCGACGCCCCGTTCGTGGGCACCGGCATGGAGGCGGTGGTCGCCCGCGATTCCGGCGCCGCCATCGCGGCCCGCCGGGCCGGCATCATCGACCAGGTGGACGCCACCCGTATCGTCATCCGCGCCACCGAGGAGGCCGACGCCAACAAGCCCGGCGTCGACATCTACCGGCTGCAGAAGTTCCAGCGCTCCAACCAGTCGACCTGCATCACGCAGAAGCCGCTGGTCCGCGTCGGCGAGTTCGTGAAGAAGGGCGAGATCATCGCCGACGGTCCCTCGACCGAGTTCGGCGAGCTGGCGCTCGGCCGGAACGTGCTCGTCGCGTTCATGCCGTGGAACGGCTACAACTTCGAGGACTCGATCCTGCTCTCCGAGCGGATCGTGAAGGATGACGTGTTCACCTCGATCCACATCGAGGAGTTCGAGGTGATGGCCCGCGACACCAAGCTCGGGCCGGAGGAGATCACCCGCGACATCCCGAACGTCTCCGAGGAGGCGCTCAAGAACCTCGACGAGGCCGGCATCGTCTACATCGGTGCCGAGGTGAACGCGGGTGACATCCTCGTCGGCAAGATCACCCCGAAGGGCGAGAGCCCGATGACGCCGGAGGAGAAGCTGCTCCGCGCCATCTTCGGCGAGAAGGCCTCGGACGTGCGCGACACCTCCCTGCGGGTGCCGCCGGGCGTCACCGGCACGATCGCCGAGGTCCGGGTGTTCAACCGCCACGGCGTCGACAAGGACGAGCGCGCCCAGGCGATCGAGCGCGAGGAGATCGAGCGGCTCGCCAAGGACCGCGACGACGAGCAGGCGATCCTCGATCGCAACACCTACGCCCGTCTGGCGGACGTGCTGATCGGTCAGGCGCCGGTGGCCGGCCCGAAGGGCTTCAAGAAGGACACCACGCTCACCCGCGAGCTGATCAACGACTACCCGCGCTCGCAATGGTGGCAGTTCGCCGTCATCGGCGACCGTCTCATGACCGAGATGGAGGCGATGCAGAAGCAGTACGACGAGTCGAAGAAGCGCCTCGAGCAGCGCTTCCTCGATAAGGTCGAGAAGCTGCAGCGCGGCGACGAGCTGCCGCCCGGCGTCATGAAGATGGTCAAGGTCTTCGTGGCGGTGAAGCGCAAGATCCAGCCGGGCGACAAGATGGCTGGCCGTCACGGCAACAAGGGTGTCGTGTCGCGGATCGTGCCGATCGAGGACATGCCGTTCCTGGAGGACGGGACGCATGCCGACATCGTGCTCAACCCGCTGGGCGTGCCCTCGCGCATGAACGTCGGCCAGATCCTGGAGACGCACCTCGGCTGGGCGGCTGCGGGCCTGGGTCGCAAGGTGTCGAAGGCGGTGGATGCCTATCTGAAGACGCAGGACATCGCGCCGCTGCGGGAGGAGATGAAGGCGATCTACTCCCCGGGCGAGCTCGACGGCCTGACGGACGAGGAGCTGGCCGAGGCCGGCAACAACGTCCGCCGCGGCGTGCCGATGGCCACCCCGGTGTTCAATGGCGCCAAGGAGGCCGACATCGAGCAGATGCTGGAGATGGCCGGGCTGGACCGCTCGGCGCAGTCGACGCTCTACGACGGGCGCACCGGCGAGCCCTTCGACCGCAAGGTCACCATGGGCTACATCTACATGCTGAAGCTCCACCACCTCGTGGACGACAAGATCCACGCGCGCTCGATCGGCCCGTACTCGCTCGTCACCCAGCAGCCGCTGGGCGGCAAGGCGCAGTTCGGCGGACAGCGCTTCGGCGAGATGGAGGTCTGGGCGCTGGAGGCCTACGGCGCGGCCTACACGCTGCAGGAGATGCTCACGGTGAAGTCGGACGACGTGGCCGGCCGCACCAAGGTCTACGAGGCGATCGTCCGCGGCGACGACACGTTCGAGGCCGGCATCCCCGAGTCGTTCAACGTGCTCGTCAAGGAGATGCGCTCGCTCGGCCTCAACGTCGAGCTCACCTCCTCCAAAAAGGCGGCCAACGACCAGCTGGAGCCGCCGGCGGACGCGGCCGAGTAAGCCAAGAGAACCACACCTCCCGTGGCGGCGGAGTGCCGCCGCCACGGTCGAGCGGGAAGGGGAGGGGCCTTCCAGGGTTCGACGACGGTGAGCAGCGCCCGTGCGGGGTGCGGCGCCGGATCTTTTTCAGGACGCGGTGGCCCGGCGCGGGGCTGCCGGCGTCAACAAGGAGCGGATCATGAACCAAGAGGTCATGAACCTTTTCAACCAGCAGGCCACGCCGGTCAGCTTCGACCAGATCAAGATCTCGATTTCATCCCCGGAGAAGATCCTCTCTTGGTCGTACGGCGAGATCAAGAAGCCCGAGACCATCAACTACCGGACCTTCAAGCCCGAGCGCGACGGCCTGTTCTGCGCGCGTATCTTCGGGCCGATCAAGGACTATGAGTGCTTGTGCGGCAAGTACAAGCGCATGAAGTACAAGGGCGTCATCTGCGAGAAGTGCGGCGTCGAGGTCACCCTCGCGCGCGTCCGGCGCGACCGCATGGGCCATATCGAGCTGGCCGCCCCTGTCGCCCACATCTGGTTCCTGAAGTCGCTGCCGAGCCGCATCGGCCTGCTGCTCGACATGGCGCTCAAGGACCTTGAGCGGATCCTGTACTTCGAGTCGTACTGCGTCATCGAGCCGGGTCTCACCCCCCTGAAGGAGCGTCAGCTCCTGTCGGAGGAGGAGTACCTGCGCGCGCAGGAGGAGTACGGCGAGGACTCGTTCACCGCCATGATCGGCGCCGAGGCCATCCGGCGCATCCTGCAGGAGCTCGACCTCGACAAGATCGCCAACGATCTGCGCGAGGAGATTGCGGTCACCACCTCGGAGCTGAAGCCCAAGAAGCTCCTGAAGCGGCTCAAGATCATCGAGGCCTTCCAGATGTCCGGCAACAAGCCGGAATGGATGATCCTCACGGTCGTGCCGGTGATCCCGCCGGACCTGCGCCCGCTGGTCCCGCTGGACGGCGGCCGCTTCGCGACCTCCGACCTGAACGACCTTTACCGCCGCGTCATCAACCGCAACAACCGCCTGAAGCGGCTGATCGAGCTGCGCGCGCCCGACATCATCATCCGCAACGAGAAGCGGATGCTGCAGGAGGCCGTCGACGCCCTGTTCGACAACGGCCGCCGCGGCCGCGTCATCACGGGTGCCAACAAGCGCCCGCTGAAGTCGCTCGCCGACATGCTGAAGGGCAAGCAGGGCCGGTTCCGCCAGAACCTGCTCGGCAAGCGCGTCGACTACTCGGGCCGCTCGGTCATCGTGGTGGGTCCGGAGCTGAAGCTGCACCAGTGCGGCCTGCCCAAGAAGATGGCGCTGGAGCTGTTCAAGCCGTTCATCTACGCGCGCCTCGACGCCAAGGGGTTCTCGGCCACCGTCAAGCAGGCCAAGAAGCTCGTGGAGAAGGAGAAGCCGGAGGTTTGGGACATCCTCGATGAGGTGATCCGCGAGCACCCGGTGATGCTGAACCGCGCGCCGACTCTGCACCGCCTCGGCATCCAGGCCTTCGAGCCGAAGCTGATCGAGGGCAAGGCGATCCAGCTGCACCCGCTGGTCTGCGCCGCGTTCAACGCCGACTTCGACGGCGACCAGATGGCCGTGCACGTCCCGCTGTCGCTTGAGGCGCAGCTGGAAGCGCGCGTCCTCATGATGTCGACCAACAACATCCTGCACCCGGCCAACGGTCAGCCGATCATCGTGCCGTCGCAGGATATCGTTCTCGGCCTCTACTACCTGTCGATCGTGGCCGAGGGCGCTCCGGGCGAGTTCAAGCCGGGCAACACCAAGAACCCGATGCAGGGCGTCTACGGCGACATGGGCGAGCTGGAGCACGCCCTGGCCGCCAAGGCCGTGTCGCTACACTCGAAGATCAAGTGGCGCTGGACCGGCATCGGACCGGACGGCGAGCCGCTGACCAAGACCTACGAGACCACGCCCGGCCGGGTCATCCTGTCCGGCGCCCTGCCGAAGCACGCCAAGGTGCCCTTCGACGTCGTCAACAAGCTGATGACCAAGAAGGAGATCTCGGCGATGATCGACACCGTCTACCGCCATTGCGGTCAGAAGGAGTCGGTGATCTTCTGCGACCGGATCATGGCGCTGGGCTTCACCCACGCGTTCAAGGCCGGCATCTCCTTCGGCAAGGACGACATGGTCGTGCCGGAGAACAAGTGGTCGATCGCCGACACGACCCGCGCGCTCGTGAAGGATTACGAGCAGCAGTACAACGACGGCCTGATCACGCAGGGCGAGAAGTACAACAAGGTGGTCGATGCCTGGGCCAAGTGCTCGGACAAGCTGGCCGCCGAGATGATGGGCCGCATCTCGGCCGTCCAGAAGGACGAGCACGGTGCGGACAAGCAGGTCAACTCGATCTACATGATGAGCCACTCGGGTGCCCGTGGCTCGCCTGCCCAGATGAAGCAGCTCGCGGCGATGCGCGGCCTCATGGCCAAGCCGTCGGGCGAGATCATCGAAACCCCGATCATCTCGAACTTCAAGGAAGGCCTGGACGTTCTGGAGTACTTCAACTCCACGCACGGTGCCCGTAAGGGCCTGGCCGACACCGCCCTGAAGACCGCCAATTCCGGCTACCTGACCCGCCGCCTCGCCGACGTGGCGCAGGACGCCGTCATCCGCGAGACGGATTGCGGCACGACCAACGGCATCAAGATGCGCGCCATCGTGGATGCCGGCCGTGTCGTGGCGACGCTCGCCACCCGTATCCTGGGCCGCGCCACGGCCGAGGATCTGGTGGCCGCGGACGGCACGGTGATCGTCAAGACCGGCGAGACCATCGAGGAGCGGCACCTGCCGGCGATCAACGCCGCCGGCATCCAGGAGGTGAAGATCCGCTCGGTGCTGGTCTGCGCCACCAAGAGCGGCGTCTGCGCTACCTGCTACGGGCGCGACCTCGCCCGCGGCACGCCCGTCAACATGGGTGAGGCCGTCGGCGTCATCGCGGCGCAGTCGATCGGCGAGCCGGGCACGCAGCTCACGATGCGCACCTTCCACATCGGTGGTGCGGCCCAGATCGCCGACTCGTCCTTCATCGAGTCGAGCTTCGAGGGCACGATCAAGATCCGCAACCGCGCCGTGGCCAAGAACACGGACGGGGATCTGATCGCCACCGGCCGCAACGTGGCGGTCGTCATCGTCGGGTCGGACGGGGTCGAGCGGGCGGTCCACCGCCTGCAGTACGGCGCCAAGCTCCGGGTCGACGAGGGTGACAAGATCAAGCGCGGGCAGCGGATCGCCGAGTGGGATCCCTACACCCGTCCGATCCTCACCGAGGTGGACGGCATCGTGGCCTACGAGGATCTGGTCGACGGCCAGTCCATGACCGAGACCACCGACGAGTCGACCGGCATCGCCAAGCGCGTCGTCGCCGACTGGCGCGGCTCGGCCCGGACCTCGGACCTGAAGCCCGCGATGGTCGTGGTCGACCGGGACGGCAAGGCGCTCAAGCTGCCGCGCGGCTCGGACGCCCGCTACTTCCTGCCGGTCGACGCCATCATCGGCTTCGACCCGGGCGCGACGGTCAAGGCCGGCGACATCCTCGCCCGCGTCTCGACCGACTCGGCCAAGACCCGCGACATCACCGGCGGTCTGCCGCGGGTGGCGGAGCTGTTCGAGGCCCGGCGCCCGAAGGACGCGGCGATCATCGCCGAGAAGTCGGGCACCATCGCGTTCGGCCGCGACTACAAGAACAAGCGTCGGCTCACGCTGACGCCGCATGACGGCTCGGAGGCGGTCGAGTACCTGATCCCGAAGGGCAAGCACATCCACCTGCAGGACGGCGACGTGGTCGAGCTCGGCGATTACATCGCCGACGGAAACCCGGCGCCGCACGACATCCTGGCGATCAAGGGCGTGGAGGAGCTCGCGGCCTACCTCGTCAACGAGATCCAGGAGGTCTACCGGCTGCAGGGCGTGTCGATCAACGACAAGCACATCGAGGTGATCGTCCGTCAGATGCTGCAGAAGGTCGAAGTGACCGACGGCGGCGACTCGGACATCCTCTCGGGTGACCAGATCGATCGCACGGAGCTGACCGACTACAACGAGAAGCTGCTTGCCGAGGGCAAGAAGCCGATCCAGGGCGTCCCCGTCCTGCTCGGCATCACCAAGGCGTCGCTGCAGACCAAGTCGTTCATCTCGGCGGCCTCGTTCCAGGAGACCACCCGCGTCCTCACCGAGGCGGCGGTCAACGGCAAGGTCGACACCCTGGAAGGCCTGAAGGAGAACGTGATCGTCGGCTCGCTGATCCCGGCGGGCACAGGCTCGATGGTGGCGGATATCCGCTCCATCGCCCGCCGCCGCGACGCGATGATCCTGCAGCAGAAGCAGACCGAGAGCGGTGCGATGCCGGTCGAGGAGCTTCCGCCCGCCGCCGCCGAGTAAGGCGGCAGGTCGGACTGAGACGGGAGAGGGCGGCCTTCGGGCCGCCCTTTTCTTTTGCGGGAACGCGCCGTCTTTCCGGGGCGCCGGAGGCGAGCCCGGAACCCAGAGCCGCTGTCGGCGCAGGATCTCGATGCGTCGGCGGCTCCGGGATGACGACGGCGGGACCCGGCAGAGTTCCCGCACAATGCGGGACAATGCGCACGTCAACGGCTTAACCGACCCGCAACCATACCGCGCGATAAATCCTGGGCGGCCCCAGAAACACCCTGGAAACGGGGAGGATCGGGCCGGTTCGGGTGCGTGAGTGCGGGTCTGGCGTCGTGGGCACGAGACGGGGACGACGGGAATCGAGCCTGCGCTGGCTCTCGGCGGCGATGACGCCCTGGATGGTCGGCCTCGGCCTCCTGGTGTCGTTCACAGCCGATGCCGGCACGGAGAACGCCATCGGGTCGAGCCGGCTCGGCGTGATCGATGCCGGCACCGTCCCGCCGCTGCCGCCAGGCACCGTCCTGATCGGCTCCGCCCTGCGGCGCCTCTCCGACGAGCCGCCCCAGGCCGTGTTCAAGACCGGCGCGCATGTCTTCCCGGTGGTGCAGCGGGGGACCAAGGGCAATCCGGCCCGGCCACCCGCCGAGAGCTTCATCCGTCGGGCCGCCGCCCTGCGCGAGACGGGCGCCGCCCTGGTGTTCGGCGACGTCACCGGCAGCGTCAGCGGCGTGCTCACCCAGGGCTCCGCAATCTGGGACCCGGAATCCGAGCCGGAAGCCACCTTCATCCCGGTGCCGGATCTCGGCCTGACCACGGGCGCCGGCAGCGCCGCCTCCACGGGCGAGGGCTCGGCCGACCTGACCGAGGACGGCGGTCCCGAGCGCTTCGACGGCTCGACCCCACCGGTGCCCCGCGCGGTCGCCCTGTCGTCGACCACGCCGGCGCCGGCGGACGCGATCCCCGTCGAGGTCGCCGCGGCGAGCCTCGCCCTGCCCGATTTCGCGATCCGCACCGAGCGTCCCGACAGCGCCCAGCCGGTCCCGGAGGACGCGCGGCGCCGCTACGCCGACCTGATCGACCCGGATTCCCTCGACAAGGAGCAGCGCTGCCTGTCGGAGGCCGTGTATTTCGAGGCCCGGAGCGAGCCGGAGGCGGGGCAGGCCGCCGTCGCCCAGGTGGTACTGAACCGGGTGAAGAGCGGGCTCTACCCGGCGAGCGTCTGCGGCGTCGTCTACCAGAACCGGCACCACTACATGGGCTGCCAGTTCTCCTTCGCCTGCGAGGGCAAGTCCCTGCGCATCACCGATGCCGGCGCCTGGGAATCGGCCACCCGCATCGCCCGCTCGGTGATCGAGGGCCGGACCTACCTCGCCGAGGTGGGCGCCGCGACCCACTACCACGCCGACTACGTGCGGCCCGGCTGGGCGCGCCGCCTGCGCAAGATGGACGTGATCGGCCGTCACATCTTCTACCAGCTTCGGGCCGGGCAGACTTGAGGAGCCGGCCCTGGTCCGGATTTCACAAGAAAGACTGTCGTTAAAAGAGAGAATCCTACCTAAGTAGGCGACGTCTAAGCAGTCGAAACCGAGGGTTAATTTTACCTTCGATTCGGATAATGCTTGCGCGCAAGGCAACGAGTCGGGCCTCTAGTACGTCGAGACGGGCGTCGCTTCCGCGTCGCTTCTCGCCAGTATCGCGTACCAGAGGACGTCCATGACCGCGCCGGTCGCTCGCATCACTCTTCTTGCCGCCGCTCTCGGCGGCCTGCTCCTCGCCGCACCCGCCCAGGCCGGCGGCTGCTACAGTTCCGAATGCTACCGCCACGTGGTCACGCCGCCGGTCTACGACACCGTGCAGGAGAACGTGCTGGTGCGTCCGCCGCGCACGGTCTACCGGACCACGCCGCCGGTCTACGACACCGTGTCCGAGCGCGTCATGGTCTCGCCGGGCGGCCGCTTCTGGCAGACCAGCCGCGGTCCCGGCGGTGAGCTGGTCGGCTGCTGGGTGACCACGCCGCCGCGCTTCGCGGTGCGCACCCGGACCGTGCTGGTGCGTCCGGCCCAGTCGATCCCCGAGACGATCCCGCCGGAATACGCCAGCGTGAGCCGCCGGGTGCTCGTGGCGCCGGCCCGCTCCGGCTGGGTGCCGGCCGGAGGCGGCTACGGCGGCGGTTACGCCCCTGCTGCCTATGCGGGTGGTCCGCTCGTCGGCTCGATCCCCGATGCGGTCGGCATCACCGGTGCCAGCTCGTCGGATATCGGCGTCGGCCTCGGCTTCTCCTACGGCAGCCGCTACGAAGGTTACTGATCGGAGGCGCGGCCCGGGCGACGTGTCCGGGCCGCCTTGATTCCGGACGGCCCGGCCACACCTCACCGCGCAACACGGGAGGTGACGATGGGGACGTTCAAGGCCTGGGTGGTCGAGAAGAACGAGGGCGGCCAGAGCCTCGCCTTCCGGGATTTCGACGATGCCGACCTGATGGACGGCGACGTCACCGTGCGGGTGACGCACTCCACCCTGAACTACAAGGATGGCCTCGCGCTCACCGGCACGTCGCCGGTGGTGCGCCGCTTCCCGATGATCCCCGGCATCGACTTCTCGGGGGTCGCCGAGACCTCGGATCACCCCGCGTACAAGCCGGGCGACGCCGTGGTGCTCACCGGCTGGGGCGTTGGCGAGACCCATCTCGGCGCCTACGCGCAGCGCGCCCGGGTCAAGGGCGACTGGCTGGTGCCGCTGCCGCAGGGCCTGACGCCGGAGCAGGCCATGGCGGTCGGCACCGCCGGCTACACGGCGATGCTGTGCTGCATGGCGCTCGACGCCCATGGCGTGAAGCCGGAGCACGGCCCGGTGATCGTCACCGGCGCCTCCGGCGGCGTCGGCTCGGTGGCGGTGGCGCTGCTCGCCCGGGCCGGCTGGCACGTGATCGCCTCCACGGGCCGCGACGGCGAATCCGATTACCTGAAGGGGCTCGGGGCCGCCGAGATCCTCGACCGGGCGGAGCTGTCGAAGCCCGGCAAGCCGCTCGGCAAGGAGCGCTGGGCGGCGGGTGTCGACGCGGTCGGCTCCACGACGCTCGCCAACGTGCTCGCCATGACCAAGGCCGACGGTGCGGTCGCCGCCTGCGGGCTGGCGCAGGGCATGGATCTGCCCACCTCCGTGGCGCCGTTCATCCTGCGCGGCGTCTCGCTCCTCGGCATCAACAGCGTCACGACCCCGCAGCCGAAGCGCCGCGAGGCCTGGGCGCGGCTCGCCCGGGAACTCGACCTCGGCAAGCTCGCCACCATGACCAGCAAGGTCCGCCTGGAGGAGGTCGGCCGGCTCGGCGCGGAGATCCTGGCCGGCAAGGTCCGGGGGCGGATCGTGGTCGAGGTGGCGTAGAGGCGGCGGGCCTCACGGCGCCTTCCGGGCCTGCAGCAGGTAGCTCATCGGCAGCATCCGGCCGGCCGCGAGTGACTCGCAGGCCGCCGAGCTGATGTTGTCCGGGAACTCGCGGAGCCGCTCGATCGCGAGGCCCGAGCCGATCAGGGCCTCGACCACGCAGCCCAGGGGATGGGCGAACCAGTAATGGGGACCGACCCGCGGCGCCGGGCCGTTCCCGTAGACGATCGCGTCCTCGCCGACGAAGGGTGTCGGGCGGAAGTAGGAGTGCCTGACGAGGAGCGGCGGCTCCGCCCGCGGCTCGAACATGTTCACCACGGGGTGTTCCTCGTGGATGAGGATCCGCCCGCCCGCGCGCAGCAGGCGCGCCGGCACGGCCATGAACCGGGCGAGATCCGGCATCCAGCCGAGCACGCCGATCGTGATCACCACGAGGTCGAAGGCGCCGTCGTACCGGGCCTCGATCGCGTGCACGTCCCCCGCCACGAACGTGCAGGCGCGCCCGGCCACCGCCGCCAAGTCCCGGGCCTGATCCAGGAAGGCGACCGACTGGTCGAAGCCGACAGCCTCCCGGGCGCCCAGGTTCATGAGCGACACCGTCTCCCGACCGTTGTTGCAGCAGAGATGGGCGACCGCACGATCACCGAGGCCGATCGCCCGCAGGGCCGCCTCCATGGGCGGATCGAACCACGAGAAGCCGGGATCGCGCGCGAAATGCTGCTTCAGGCGCTCCCAGGACGGGTCGTCGCGATGGAGCGGGGCGGAGGCGTCCCAGGCTCGGCGGTTGGCTACGATGGCGTCGGCCGGGGAGGGGGAGGTCATCGGCTGCTCCGGGTGATTCCCGGTCGATCGTACGGCGCCGGCCCCGAACCACGCCAGGCGCGATGCCGCGGCCTGTTCGATGGCTCGGAAGTCCGATCGTGCGCTCGGTTCGAGGCGATGGCCGGCGCTGCCGAGCCGGCGTGAGGCGGCAGGTTTCGCGGCCCGGCTGGAACCTTTGCCGTACCTGACGGGTTACCTTTTTTATGAGCGTCGCATTCGTCAAAGAGCCCGAGGGCGGGGAAGCGTTCGAGAATCTGCCGGATCGGCCGATCTCGCCCCATACCAACTTCGTCACCCCGGAAGGCCTCGCGCAGATCGAGGCCGAGGTCGCGCGCCTGGAGAAGGAAGTCGCCTCCCTGGATCCCGCCGACAAGGCCGAGGATTCCCGGATTGGGCGCGATCTGCGCTACTGGGCGGCGCGCAAGAACACCGCACAGCTCGCCGAGCCCAAGGGCGGCGACACCGTCCATTTCGGCGCCACCGTTACGATCGTACGCGAGGACGAGACCGGCAAGGAGAGCCGGCAGACCTTCCGGATCGTCGGCGAGGACGAGGCCGACCCGCACAAGGGATCGATCTCCTACGTGGCGCCGCTCGCCCGGGCGATCACCGGCAGGGCCGTCGGCGACGTGGTCGAGGTGAACGGCCACGAGGTCGAGGTCGCCGAGATCCGCTGAGCCGGATCACCGGCCCTCGAACCGCGCCCGCAAGGGAAGCATCGCTTCGGCGAAATGCTCCATGAAGACCCGGACCCGCGCCGCGTGGCGCAGGTCGGGATGCGTCAGCACCCAGAGATCGGCCCCGAGTTCCGGATAGGGGCCGGACAGGCGGCGCAAGGCCGGGTTGGCATCGGCCACGAAGCAGGGCAGTGGACCGATCCCGAGGCCGGCCGAGACCGCCGCGTCGAGACCCGTCACCGTGTTGAGCTGCAGCCGGATCCGGTCGGCCGGAGCGCGGGCGGCGACGAACCGCATGAACGAGCCGTTCGCCACTCCGGGACCTGGGCAGACCCAGGCCTCCCGGGACAGGTCGCCATACTCCCGGTCGGCCCGGCCGTAGAGCCCCCAGGCCGTGGCGGCCAAGCGACGCCCGACCAGGGTCTCGCTCGGTTCCCGGCTCACACGGATCGCCACATCGGCGTCCCGGCGCGACAGGTTGAGCGCCTCCTCGGTGAGGAGCAGGTCGATCCGGATCTCCGGGTAGCGTGCGCTGAAATCAGCCAGGACCGGCATGAGCAGATCGGCCGCGAAGCCGGCGGGCGCGGTCACGCGCAGTTCCCCCGACGGCGTCTCGCCGCGGCCCGCCATCGCGCGGGCGAACTGCGTGACGTCGGTCTCGATCCGGGCGGCCGCCGCGATCATCGCCTGACCCGCCGGAGTCGGGACGTAGCCGGTGCGCAGGCGCTCGAACAGCCGCGCGTCGAGCTTCGCCTCCACCGCCGCGAGCCGCCGGAATGCCGTCGAGTGGTTGATCCCGAGCTGCGCGGCCGCCGCCGTCAGGCCGCCGTGATCCGCCACGGACTTCACAAACCGGAATTCGTCCCAATCCAGCGACACGTTCTGACCCTTGCGTCAATGCAAGACCACTCTTGCGCCGCGGGGCATTTTTGCAAAGCGTGAAACGCGCCATGGAGGGCACCGCACCGGCGAACGATTCGCCGGGCTGTTCGAGACACGGGATGGGAGACCACCGCATGGCCAAGGTTCTGGTGCTGTACTACTCGACCTACGGGCACGTGGAGCAGATGGCCTACGCCGTCGCCGAGGGTGCGCGCGAGACCGGGGCCGAGGTCGTGGTGAAGCGGGTGCCCGAGCTGGTGCCCGAGGAGGTCGCCCGGCAGAACCACTTCAAGCTCGATCAGGCCGCGCCAATCGCCACCGTGGCCGAGCTGGCCGACTACGACGCCATCATCTTCGGCACGCCGACCCGCTACGGCAACATGGCTTCGCAGATGAAGCAGTTCATCGACCAGACCGGCGGGCTGTGGATGAAGGGCGCGCTGGTCGGCAAGGTCGGCTCGGTCTTCACCTCGACCGCCTCGCAGCACGGCGGCCAGGAGACCACCCTGACGAGCTTCCACACGGTGCTGTTCCACCACGGCATGGTTGTCGTCGGCCTGCCCTATAGCTTCCAGGGCCAGGCCGGCGTCGAGGCAGTCAAGGGCAACACCCCCTACGGCGCCAGCACGATCGCGGACGGCGACGGCTCCCGCCAGCCCAGCGCCGTGGAACTGGAGGGCGCCCGCTTCCAGGGCCGGCACGTCGCCGGGATCGCCGCCAAGCTGGCCTGAGAGAAGCCCAAGAAAAAAGGCTCGGATTGCTCCGAGCCTGGAAGGAAAAGGCCATTTGGGGGCTGAGAAGGCCTTCGTGATCAA
The DNA here is from genome assembly GCF_023546765.1 of Methylobacterium tardum. Classification (NCBI taxonomy): domain Bacteria; kingdom Pseudomonadati; phylum Pseudomonadota; class Alphaproteobacteria; order Hyphomicrobiales; family Methylobacteriaceae; genus Methylobacterium; species Methylobacterium tardum. The sequence continues at coordinate 4,804,286 of NZ_CP097484.1, read as the reverse complement.
TAAACGGATGGCGGCGATATCTGTTCCGTCGCCACCGAAAAAATCTCTGCTCTCAGCGCGGCGCCGCGGCCCGGGCGAGGCGGTCGCCGATAGCCTCGCCCAATCCTTCGGCGGGGATCGGCACCACCGCTATCGTGTCGGCGCCGCTTGCGTCGAGATCACGCAAGGCGCCGAACAGCCGCGCCGCCGCCTGGGCGAGATCACCCGACGGGCTGAGGTTGAGCGCGGCGCATGCCCGCTTGTGACCCGCCGGGCGTGCCGATCCGAACAGCAGCACCGCCTCGCCCGGCTCGATCTGTGCCGCATTCAGGCGGACCCGCGCGCGGGGAGCGTAGTGCGAGGCGAGCATGCCGGGGCCGGCCGGGCGGTCGGCATCCGCGGATGCGGGCACGGCCGGTTCAAGGCCGAGGATGTCGCGCAGCGCTGCGCGGGTGATCCCGCCGGGCCGCAGCAGCCGGGGCGTCCCGCCGAGACACGCCACCACGGTCGATTCGACGCCGACCTGCGTGTCGCCGCCGTCGAGCACGGCGCCGATCCGGCCCGCGAGATCCGCAAGGACGTGGTCCGCCCGGGTCGGGCTGACCCGTCCGGACCGGTTGGCCGAGGGCGCCGCGACCGGGCGGCCGACGCCGGCCAGCAGGGCCTGGGCGAGCGGATGCGCCGGAACCCGCAGGGCGACGCTCGGCAGGCCGGCGCGGGCGAGATCGGAGATTTGCGTCTTCGGGTGAGCCGGTACCACCAGGGTCAGCGGACCCGGCCAGAAGGCCTCCGCGAGGCGGCGCGCGTGTTCGTCGAAGTCACCTTCCGCGAAGGCGGCTTCCGCCTCCGGCAGGTGGGCGATCAGCGGGTTGAAGCGCGGCCGGTCCTTGGCGGCGAAGATCCGCGTCACCGCATCGGCGTCGGTGGCGTCCGCCCCGAGCCCGTAGACGGTCTCGGTGGGAAAGGCCACGAGACCGCCGGCCCGCAGCAGCGCGGCGGCCTCGGCGAGGCCGGAGGCGTCCGGGCCGAGCCGCCGGGTCGCGGCCGGGACCGTTGACCCGGGATCGTTCATGCGAAAAGCCGTTCCCAAGATGATGGCGGCGCGCGGCGCGTGCGCCTATTCTCGGGCCGCCGTAGCCCCGGTTCGCGGGCGCGGTCAAACCCGCCCCGGGGGTAACGAACGGGCGGGCCGCGCTGAGGGAGGATCGTATGAGTTACCGCGCCCCGGTCCCCGAGATGCTGTTCACCCTCCGGCACGTGGTCGGGCTCGACGCGGTCGACCCCGACGATGCCGAGGCGATCCTCACCGAGGCCGGGCGGATCGCCGCCGGGGTGATCGCGCCGCTCAACCGCGTCGGCGACCGGCACGGCACCCCGTTCGCGGATGGGCGCGTCACCACCCCGCCGGGCTGGCGGGAGGCGTACCGCACCTTCACGGAGGGCGGCTGGAACGGGCTCTCGGCGGAGGCCGATCACGGCGGGCAGGGCCTGCCGAAGCTGATCGAGGCCGCCTGCACCGAGATGTGGAACGGCGCCAACCTCGCCTTCGGGCTCTGCCCGCTCCTGACCCAGGGCGGCATCGAGGCGCTGGCGGCCCACGGCTCCGACGACCTGAAGGCGCGCTACCTCGAGAAGCTGGTCTCGGGCGAGTGGCCCGCCACCATGAACCTGACCGAGCCGCAGGCGGGCTCCGACCTCGCGCTGCTGCGGACCCGGGCCGTCCCCGTAGGCGACGGCACGTACCGGATCACCGGCAACAAGATCTACATCACGTACGGCGAGCACGACCTCGCCGAGAACATCGTCCACCTCGTGCTGGCCCGGCTGCCGGACGCGCCGGCGGGCACGCGGGGCATCTCGCTGTTCCTCGTGCCGAAGGTGCTGCCGGATGGCACCCGCAACGACCTGCGCTGCTCCGGCATCGAGCACAAGCTTGGCATCCACGCCTCGCCGACCTGCTCCATGGCGTTCGGCGACCAGGGCGGCGCCACCGGCTGGCTGATCGGGCAGGAGAACAAGGGGCTGGCCTGCATGTTCACGATGATGAACGCGGCCCGGCTCAATGTCGGCCTGCAGGGCGTCGGCGTGGCCGAGGCCGCGACCCAGCGGGCGCTCGCCTACGCGCAGGAGCGCCGGCAGGGACGGGCGATCGGCGCCGCCGAGGCGACGAGCCCGATCGCCGCGCATCCGGACGTGCAGCGGATGCTGCTCACCATGAAGGCCTCCACGGCCGCCGCCCGCGCGATCTGCTACCTCACCGCCGCCGCCCTCGACGCGTCGAAGGGGCCGGAGGGGCAGCCCGCTCTGGACCGCGCCTCCCTGCTGACACCGGTGGCGAAGGCGTTCGCGACGGATCTCGCCAACGAGGTCACCTCGCTCGGCGTGCAGGTCCATGGCGGCATGGGCTTCGTGGAGGAGACCGGGGCGGCGCAGCTCATGCGCGACGCCCGCATCCTCGGCATCTACGAGGGCACCAACGGCATCCAGGCCATCGACCTCACCGCCCGCAAGCTGCCGCTCAACGGCGGCGCCACGGCCCGGTCGCAGATCGCCTGGATGCGCAAGGCGGCGGAGGGGCTGCTCAAGGCCGGCGATCCCGCCTTCGGCCAGATGGCGGCGCGGCTGCGGGACGGGATCGGCAGCCTCGACCGGGCGACGAGCCACCAGCTCGCGGCGCTGCGCTCCAACCGTCCGGAGACGGCGCTCGCCGGCGCGACGCCGTACCTGCGCCTGTTCGGCCTGGTTCTCGGCGGCGCCTGCCTCGCCCGGAGCGCGCTCGCCGCCAGCGCCGCCCTGAAGGCCGGCGAGACCGATCCGGCCCATGCCGGCCGCATCGCCCTCGCGCGCTTCTATGCCGAGAACCTGCTGACCGCAGCCGAGGGGCTGGAGCAGAGTGTCGTGGCGGGCGGCGCCTTCACGGACGATGCCGCGCTGGCGCTGGCGGTTTGAGGGGAGCGGATCATGGCCGATACCGTCGCGATCGGCGATCTCCAGGGCGGCGTCCGCCTGATCACCCTGAACCGTCCGGAGAAGAAGAACGCGCTGACCGGCGCGATGTACGACGCCATGCGGGAGGCGCTGGTCGAGGCGGATGCCTCGGACCAGGTCGGTGCCGTGGTCTTCGCCGGGCAGCCCGGCATGTTCAGCGCCGGCAACGACCTCACCGACTTCATGGGGCATGCCGGGGACGGGTTCACCGCCTCGCCGGCCCTGGCCTTCATCCGCCAGCTCGCCCGCACCCGCACCCCGATGGTGGCGGCGGTCGACGGGATCGCGGTGGGGATCGGCGCGACGCTCTGCCTGCACTGCGACCTAGTCTACGCGAGCCCGGCGGCGCGGCTGCGCATGCCGTTCGTGGAACTCGGCCTCGTGCCGGAGGCGGCCTCGAGCTACCTGCTGCCCCTGCGGGTCGGACGGCTCCGGGCCACCGAGCTGCTGCTCCTGTCCCGGCCCCTCGACGCAGACGAGGCGCAGGCGCTCGGCCTCGTCAACGCGGTCCTGCCGGCCGACATGCTGGTCGAGCAGGCGATCGCGCAGGCCGCGCGCCTCGCCGCCCTGCCGCGCGGGGCGCTGGCGGCCTCCCGCGCCCTGATCCGGGGCGACCAGGCGCAGGTCGAGGCCGCGCTGGAGGCGGAAGCCAAGGCCTTCGACGCGCAGCTGCGCTCGCCCGAATCCCAGGAGCGGCTCGCTGCCTTCCTGTCCCGGTCGAAGCCCGCGTCCTCGGCGTGAGCGCGCCGGACCTTTCCCAGAAGATCTGCCTCGTGGCGGGGGCCTCGCGGGGCGTCGGCCGGGGCCTCGCCCGGGCTCTCGGAGAGGCGGGGGCCACCGTGATCGTCACCGCCCGGTCCAGCGAGACCGGCGCACGGACCGAGATGCGGCCCGAATCGATCGAGGACACGGCCCGGATGGTCGATGCCGCCGGCGGCCGCGGGCATCATTACATCTGCGATCACCGCTCCGAGCGCGCCACCGACACCCTGGTCCACTGGGTGCTGCGCCGCTTCGGCCGGATCGACGTCGCGGCCTGCAGCGTCTGGGGCGGGAACGAGGGCTACGACGGCGAGCGCTACCCGGATGGCGCCGACTGGGGCACGCCGTTCTGGCGCCGCTCGGCCGAGCCCTATCTCGGCTTCCTGGAAGCCGGTCCGCTGCCGGCGCTGCTGCTCGCGCGTGCGGTCGCGCCCGCCATGGTGGCGGCGCGTTCCGGCCTGATCGCGCTGGTCTCCTTCGGAACCGAGGATTACCTCGGCGACGTCTTCTACGATTCCGCCAAGGCCGCCACCAACCGGCTCGCCCTGGCCTTCGCCCGGGAACTGGCGCCGCACGGCGTGACCGCGCTCGGCCTCTCGCCGGGCTTCGTCGCCACCGAGCGGGCGCGCGATCTCGGGCAGGATGGGCTCGCCACAGAAGGACCGCTCTATGCGGGCCGGGCGCTCGCCGCTCTGGCGGCCGACCCGGACATCGCGGGCCGGGCCGGCGCGGTGCTGCATGCCGGCGACCTCGCCCGAATCTACGGCTTCACCGATGCGGACGGCGCGCAGCCGGAGCGGTTCCGAATCGCGCCCTGACGGCTCCCGGATCTTGCCGAAGTCGCGATGTGTCGCGCAAAGGGCGCAGCGTCCGGGTAATCGGATCGCCGACCCGGCGGCGGGGCTCGGCAGGGTTGCTTTGCGGCGTCCGGGCGGGCGTCTTGGCGCAATCGGCGCTCCGATTGCTGCGGGAGCGAAAAACGGCCTTAATTCGCCCGCAGGTCAGGGGTCGATCCTGCGTCCGCATCGATCTCTGATCGGAGTTGGGCCACGCGTATGAACGAGGGAACTGGCATGTCGGAAGCGAACACGGCGCCGCGCGTGCTGATGGTGTTCCCGAAGTTCTACGAAAACTCGATGTGGAACTTCAAAGAGGCCATGGAGCTGCAGGGCGCCCGCGCGCCCGCACCGCCTCTGGGCCTGATCACGCTCGCCGCGATGCTGCCGCCGGCCTGGCAGGTGACGCTCGTTAACCGCAACTGCGAGGAGCTGACGGACGCGCAGATCCAGGCGGCCGACCTCGTGATGACCGGCGGCATGCTGCCCCAGGAGCCGGATTGCCTCGTGGTCATCGACCGCTGCGTGGCCCTCGGCACCCCGGTCTGCGTCGGCGGCCCCGCGCCGACCTCGACGCCGGAAGTCTACGACAAGGCCGATTTCCTGGTGCTGGGCGAGGCCGAGGGCATCCTCGACAAGTTCGTGGCCGCCTGGGAGGCGGGTGAGCGCCGCGGCCGGCTCACGGCCGAGAAGTTCAAGGCCGACGTCACCAAGAGCCCGATCCCGCGCTTCGACCTGCTGACCTTCAGCCACTACCTCTATATCGGCGTCCAGTTCTCCCGCGGCTGCCCGTTCACCTGCGAGTTCTGCGACATCATCGAGCTCTACGGCCGGGCCCCGCGGACCAAGACTACGCCGCAGATGCTGGCCGAGCTCGACCGGCTCTACGGCCTCGGCTATCGCGGCCATGTCGACTTCGTCGACGACAACCTGATCGGCAACAAGAAGGCGATCAAGCTGTTCCTGCCCCACCTGATCAAGTGGCAGGAGGAACACGGCTACCCGTTCAAGTTCTCCACCGAGGCCTCGCTTAACCTCGCGGACGATGACGAACTGCTCGGGATGATGCGGGACGCGAACTTCTTCGCCCTGTTCACCGGGATCGAGACGCCCGACGAGGCGACGCTGATCCAGACGCAGAAGAAGCAGAACACCAAGCGCTCGATCGCCGACAGCGTGCACAAGCTCTACGAGCACGGCATGTTCGTCACGGCCGGCTTCATCGTCGGCTTTGACACCGAGAAGGACAGCATCAGCAAGGCGATGTCGCTGTGCATCAGCCAGACCGGCATCCCGATCGCCATGGTCGGCCTGCTGTTCGCGCTGCCGAACACGCAGCTCTCGCGCCGCCTGCGCAAGGAGGGCCGCCTCTACGAGAATTACGCGGCGACCACGGCCGACCAGGGCGACCAGTGCACGCAGGGCATCAACTTCGTGACCCTGCGTCCGCAGCGCGACGTGCTGGCCGATTACCGCGACGTCCTCCAGGAGATCTACGACCCGCCGAACTTCTTCGACCGCGTGCGCGTGGTCGCGCGGCAGGTGAAGCGGCCGAAATTCGCCGCGCAGAAGCTCAACTGGCGCCACATCGCCCACGATCTCTATTCGCTGCTGCGCGTGTGCTGGCGGATGACCGTGCGGCGTCCGGAACTCGCCAAGCACTTCTGGAGCGTGTTCCTGGAGACCGCCCGCCGCAACCCGGCCGCCCTGGAGGCGGTGGTCACCAACATGGTGATCTACCTGCACGTCTACCCGTTCTCGCGCTACGTCATCCGCGAGATCAACGGCCGGATCGCCGACCTCGATGCCGGCCGCTGGGTGCAGCCGCCGGTCCTGGCGCCCGAGGCCGAGACCTGCAAGGCGCCGCCGGTCGGCAAGGTGGTGGCCAAGGCCGAGGTCAAGCACCTCGCGGCGGTGGCCTGACGGGTCGCCTGTTCAGGGTATCACACCGGCCTCCTCATCCTGAGGTGCCGGAGCGCAGCGGAGGCCTCGAAGGAGGCCTCCAGAGGCCGCCGCGATCCCTGGAGCCCTCCTTCGCGGCCGCTGACGCGGCACCTCAGGATGAGGGCGGTGCGTGGGATCTGATGTCGCCGCGCTTGCAGGCTTAGCCGATCGACCTTAGCTGAGCCCCCGCGAGGCCACGTCCTCCCCGCAGGCGGGGTACAAGTCCGGGACGGCCCGGCCCTTTCAGGAGGGCCGCATGGCCTGGATCTATCTCGTCACCGCGGGCGTGCTGGAGGTCGTCTGGGCCTTCGCGATGAAGCAGTCCGCCGGCTTCACGCGCCTCTGGCCGACCGCGATCATGGCCGTGTCGATGGCCGGCAGCGTCGGCTTCCTGGCGCTGGCCATGCGCACGCTGCCCCTGGGGACCGCCTACACGATCTGGACCGGCATCGGCGCGGTCGGCGCGTTCCTGGTCGGCATCGCCGTTCTCGGGGAACAGGCGAGCGCCAGCCGGATCCTCGCCGCCGGCCTGATCGGCTCCGGGCTCGTCCTGATGAAGCTGTCGAGCCCGGGCTGAGCCTCAGGCGGCGCGCACCGTCTGCAGGAACGCGTCGATCTCCCGGCGCAGCTCGGCGGATTGCTCCGAGAGGCTCGCCGCCGAGGCGAGCATCCGCGTCGCGGCGGAGCCCGTGTCGTCGGCCGCCCGCGCGACCTCGTCGATCGTGCCGGTGACGGCACCGGTCCCGGATGCGGCCTCGGCGACGTTGCGGGCGATCTCCCGGGTCGCCGCGCCCTGCTGCTCCACGGCCGCCGCGATCGAGGTCGCCACGCTGTCGATCTCGCGGATGCGCGTCGCGATGTCGTCGATCGCGCCCACGGTCTGACCCGTCGCGCCCTGGATGCGGCCGACCTGACCGGCGATCTCCTCCGTGGCCCGGGCGGTCTGGGCCGCGAGCTGCTTCACCTCGCTGGCGACCACCGCGAAGCCGCGCCCCGCGTCGCCCGCCCGGGCGGCCTCGATCGTGGCGTTGAGGGCCAGCAGATTGGTCTGGCCGGCGATGTCGGTGATGAGGCGCACGACGTCGCCGATCCGGCCCGCGGCGGAGCTCAGCTCCTGCACCAGGCCGGCCGTCTCGCCCGCCTGGACCACCGCGCCCCGGGCCAGCTCGGCCGAGCCGTCCACCTGCCGGCCGATCTCCAGGACCGAGGCCCCGAGTTCCTCCGCGGCCGCCGCGACCGTGCCGACATGCATGGCGGCTTCCTGCGCCGCCCCCGCCACCGTCGCCGAGCGCTCGGCCGTGTGGGTGGCGGTGCTGGTCATGGCTTCGGCCTCGGCCCGCAGGCCGAGGGCGGCGTCCGACACCCGCGCCAGCACGCCGCCGACCGCGGCCTCGAACGATTCGGCCATCGCGTGGACGGCGCGCCGGCGCTGCGCCTCGGCGCCTTCCCGCGCCAGGGCCGTGTCGCGCTCCAGCGCGCGGGTGTGGATCAGGTTGTCCTTGAACACCTGCACGGCCGCCGCCATCGCGCCGATCTCGTCACCGCGTCCCGTGTGGGGGACCGGTACGGTTTCGTCGCCCTCGGCGAGCCGGCCCATCGCACCGGTCATGCGCTCGATCGGGCGCGCGATCCCGAACAGGGCGAACAGCATCGCGGCCGCCGCGACCGCGAGGCCCACCACGGTAGCGGCCATCGCGATGAGCTTGGCGCGCGTCGCCGCCTGCACGGTCTCGGCGACGTTGGCTTCCGTCAACGCCCGGGCCGAGGCGATCGATTCCGTCAGGCTCGCCACCGCCGCGTCGTTCTGCGTGGCCGTTGCCCCGTCCAGCACCAGCCCGAGGGCGCCGGGTTGATCGCCCGCGATCATCAGCTCGACCACTTGGAGCTGGATGTTCTGGTAGGCGTTCCAGGCCGTCGTGAAGCGCTCGTAGATCTCACGATCCCGCGGGCTGGTCAGGCGGTCCTGATAGGCCTGCCGCAGCCCGGAGAGTTCGGCCAGGGTGTCGGTGAGCGCGGTCTGATTCTTGTCCAGGGCCGCCGGGTCGGGGGAGGCGATCGCGAGCCGGTAGAGGCGCAGCCGCGCCTCCCGCACGGCCGTCCCGATGGCCTCGGCCTGGTTCTGCGCGGGCAGGGCCTGCTGGGAGACCGCGTTGGCGTTCCGCTCGATCTCCGACAGGGTCACGACGCTGGCGATCCCCTGGCCGACGGCGGCGAGGGCGAGCAGGCCGATCGCACCGGCGAGGACCGTCTTGAGAGAGAGTCGCATGGGAGATTCCGTCCTCGCGGCCGAGCCGCGCCTACAGGCTCCGACATGCTTCCACAGAGGTCTTAATATTTTATCGGCTCTGGACCAGCATTTGTGGCTAGAGCCACTTCTTCCATCGGAAGAAAACGTATGGAAATACGGCAGCGACCACCATCATGACCAACGCCATCGGGTATCCGAACGAGAGATCTAGTTCCGGTATGGATTTAAAGTTCATGCCGTAGATCGACGCGATCAGCGTCGGCGGCATGAAGACCACGGCCATGACCGAGAACAGCTTGATGATGTTGTTCTGCTCAAGGTTGACGAGGCCAAGAGTTGCATCAAGCAGGAATTGAATTTTCGTAGACAGGAAGGTCGCGTGCTCCTCCAGGGATTGAAGATCCCGCAGGGTCGAACGGACATCCTCCCGCAGATCACGCGGGGCCTTGTTGGTTCGGTACGTGGCGGACAGCGAGAGCAGGATCCGCTCCATGGAGACGAGGCTCTCGCGCTGCTTCGAGATCAGGTCACCGTGCCGACCCAGTGCCCGCAACGTGTCCTGCAGGGCGGTGTTGCGGGCGGAGGGGTCCTCCTGCACCTCGAAGATCTTGCCCGACAGACGGTCGATGCGCTCGCCCTGGAGCTGGAGCACGTCGGCCGCCCGGTCGATCACCGCCTCGATCAGGCCCGCGAGAATCGCCTCGCCGGAGGCCGCGGAGGCGCTGCCGTTGCCCATCGAGCGTCCGGCGCGCTGCGTGTACATGCGGAAGGCCTGCGGCTCCTCGTGGCGCACGGTCACGAGCCGGTTGCCGCGCAGGATGAAGGTGATGCCGGCGAGCCCCGGCTCCTCGGCGTCGCTCACCTTCGAGAGCACGCGCCCGGTCATGTAGCGGGCGCCGTCCTCGACGTAGAGCAGCTCGGAGGGCTCGATGTCCTTCATCTCCTCGCGGGTGGGCACCTCGATCCCCGCGAAGGCCTCGACCTTCAGCTCCTCCTCGCGACTCGGTCGGATCAGGTCGAGCCAGATGGTGTCTTCGGGGATCGTGTCCTGAAGGTCGATGATCCGGCGCTCGAGCAGCGTGGCTCCGGCGCCGACGGCAGGCTGGTGGATGAAGATCACGAACGGGTCTCGGATGCGGAACGGTCACGGAGCGACGCTGGCTCAGCCCGCATCCGGCACGCCGAGTCCCGAAGCAAGCTGTGCGGCGGATGTGGCGGTGTTTTCTGACGCTTCCGTGACATCGCCGTCCGCCTCGCAGGGGCGGCGCGGCCTCAGTTGCAGCCGTCGCAGATGCTGTCGTCGATCTTGTCGGTCAGCGCCCGCTCGCGCCGCTGCTCCCTGCGCGAGGGAATCTCGCCAGGGCCGAGCGACGTGCCCGGCGGCTTGGTCACGCCGAGGCTGTTGGTGTTCGGCGCCGTGATGGTCGAGGCCGGTCCGCCGCCGGTCCCGGTCTGGTCGGGCGCGACGGTCTGTGCCGCCAGCGGCGCGGCGCAGGCGAGGCTCAGCGCAGCCAGCGCGAGCGGGCGAAGTAAGCCGCGAGCCATGGGACCTCCAATCTTCGGGAGAACGTGAAACTGCGCCGCCGGTTGCGTGGTTTCAGCGCCGCCGCGCGGCCGGGCGGCGAAACACGCCGACCATCTCGACGTGGCCCGAATGGCGGAACTGGTCCACCGGCGTGACCCGCTCCAGCCGGTAGCCGCCCGCGACGAGCGTCGCCGCGTCCCGGGCGAAGGTCCCGGCATCGCAGGCGACGCCGACCACCAGGGGCACGCGCGACGCGGCGAGCTGGCGGGCCTGGGCCTCCGCGCCGGCCCGGGGCGGATCGAACACCACCGCGTCGAAGGCGTCGAGCTCGGTCGGGAGCAGCGGCCGGCGGAAGAGGTCGCGCCGCTCGCGCGTGATCGCGCGCAGGCCCGTCGCCGCGCGGGCCGACCGGTCGAGGCCCGCGAGGGCGTCCGCCTCGGCTTCCACCGCGTGGGTTGCGGCGGTCCGGGCCAGCGCGAGGGTCAGCGGCCCGCACCCCGCGAACAGGTCCGCGGCGCGCTTCGTGCGCGGTCCCAGCGCCGTCAGCGTCAGATCCGTGAGCGCGGCCTGCCCGGCGGCGGTCGCCTGCAGGAAGCCGCCGGGGGCCGGGTAGAGACGGGTCTGGCCATCGGTGACCGAGACCGGCTCGGCCTCCATCAGCCGCTCGCCGTGAAGGGAGAGCCGGGCCAAGCCGAGTTCGCCGGCGATCCGCACCAGGGCGGCGCCGACGCCGGCACTCACCGGCCCGTGCCCGCGAAGGTCGACGTCGAGACCCTGGTCGGTGGCGCTGACGGCCACGTCGAGGGGCTTGCGGCCATGGCCGAGGGGCACCGCGAGGCGGCGCGCCACTTCGGGCGCGGGGTGCAGCGCCGGCACGGTGATCGGGCAATGGTCGATCGGCACCAGCGCGTGGCTGCGGGCCGCCATCAGGCCCGCTTCGGCCCGGCCGTCGATCTCCCGGACATGGAGCGTGATCCGACGCCGCCCGGCGCCGTGCGCGTCGATGGCCGGATCGGGCGCCACGTCGAGGCCGGCCTGGGACAGGGCCTGCGCGATGAGGCCGCGCTTCCAGGCCAGTTCCGCCGGCCGGGCGAGATGCTGGGTCCGGCAGCCGCCGCAGCGCATGAAGTAGGGGCAGAACGGCTCGACCCGGTCGGCGGAGGCCTGTTCGAGGCCCAGAAGCTCGGCCCGCCGACCCTCCCGGCGGATCGTCGCGCGCTCGCCCGGCAGCGTATAGGGGACAAGGACCCCGTCCTCCGCGACGCCGTCGCCGCGGGCGCCAAGGTCCCGGATCGTGACCGTCTCACTCATGGGAATCGCGCGCCGATCAGGAATTCGGCATTGCCGTCGCCGCCCGGGACGGGCGAGTCAATCAGGCCGAGGATCGTGGCGCCGAGCGCCTGCAGCGCGTCCCGCACCGCCGCGCAGACCTCCGCGTGGACCGCCGGATCCCGCACGAGGCCGCCGCGCCCGACCCGCGCGCGGCCGGCCTCGAATTGCGGCTTGATCAGCGCGACGAGGCTCGAGCCCGGCGCGAGCCGCGCCGGCAGCGCCGGCAGCACCAGACGCAGGCCGATGAAGCTCACGTCGACGGTCGCGAGATCGGGGAGCGGCGTCAGCGCGGCCGGAGCGAGGGTGCGGATGTCGGTGCCTTCCAGGTTGGTCACCCGCGGATCCGCCGCGAGGCGCGCATGGAGCTGCCCGCGTCCCACATCCACCGCGTAGACATGGGACGCGCCGCCGGCGAGCAGCACGTCGGTGAAGCCGCCCGTGGAGGCTCCGACATCCAGGCAGGTGCAGCCGTCCGGATCAAGCCGGAACGCCTCCAGGGCCGCGGCGAGCTTGAGGCCGCCCCGGGACGCGTAGGGATGCTCCGGCGTCGCCTCGATCTGGGCGCCCGGAGCGATCGGGTCCGAGGCGCGCGTGAGCGGCCGCCCGTCGACCCGCACGAGCCCGGCCCGGATCGCCGCCTGCGCCCGCGCCCGGCTCTCGAAATGGCCGTGTTCCACGAGGAACAGGTCGGCGCGCCGCTTGGGCGGATCGGCCGCCGCGGTCGTGGCGGAATCCGGTATGGTCCGGTCGCGGTTCATCAGGGCTTCGTGCTGTCCCGGTCAGGCTGCGGTAGAGGTTCGGCGGCGCGGCCCTGTCGAAGGGCGGCGCGCTCCCTAACTAGACCGAGCCGTACAGGAGAGCCACCGCATGACCCGCACCCTGCCGCTGCTCGCATTGCTCGGGACCTTCGCCGCGAGCGGCGCCCTCGCGCAGGAGCCCCCGAAGGAAGCCGCCAAGGCGGCCGAGACCTACGAGGCCCCGATCAAGAATGCCAAGGGCGACACGATCGGACGGCTGGCGATCCGCGACGGCGCGAACGCGCTGGTCCTGCGCGTCGCGATCCAGCCCGGTGGCCTACCCCCGGCTGGCACGGCATGCACTTCCACGCCGTAGGCGACTGCTCGGATCCGAAGTTCATGAATTCCAAGGCGCATGTGAACCACGACCAGAGCAAGCACGGCCTGCTGAACGCGGAGGGTCCCGACGAGGGCGATCTGCCGAACCTCTATGTCGGCCAGGACGGCTCGGCCCAGGCCGAGGTGTCGAGCGAGACGCCCCTCAACGGCGAGGGCGGCCTCAAGGACGGCGACGGATCGGCGCTGATCATCCACGCCAACGAGGACGATCACACGACTCAGCCGATCGGCGGGGCCGGCGACCGGGTCGCCTGCGGGGTGATCAGGTAGCCGCGCGGGGCGAGGGCACCGCCGGCGGGATCGGCCGCGGGCGGCCGGAATCGCCGATCGCCACGAACGTGAAGGTGGCCTGGGTCACGCGCTCGCGGACCTGGGTGCAGAAGCGCCGCGCCCAGGCCTCGACCTCGATCTTCATCGAGGTGCGGCCCACATGGGACACCCGGGTGTAGACGCACAGGACGTCGCCCACGCGGACCGGCCGGATGAAGGTCATGGCGTTGAGCGACACGGTCACGACCCGGCCCTGGGCCCGGTCGACGCCGGCGATGCCGCCGGCCTGATCCATCTGCGAGAGAACCCAGCCGCCGAAGATGTCGCCGTTGGCGTTGGTATCGGCCGGCATGGCGATGGTGCGCACCGTCAGGTCGCCCTGAGGCGTACCGATATCCTGCGGCACCGGGATACCTCCGGCCGCTGAGGGTCCGACGTGCTCCATGCCGTCCATCCGCCCGCCTCGCGCCGTCAGGACAGCAGGCCGGCGAGCTTCAATCCCGCCGCCAGCAGAACCGCGACCGCGCTCAGAATGCATTCGAGCGGGATGGATTGCCAGAGGTCCGGCGTCGCCGCCGCCGGCTCGGCGCGTTGCGCGATATCATTCATCGGGCGTCCTCCCGGGCGGGCCGATCTGCCGTGGCCTATCCCATCCCCTGCACAATAAAGCAGGCGCGCCGTCCGCGCATCCCGAATCACGCTATGAAAAAGCCCGGCGGCTCAGGGGAGCCGCCGGGCCGGTCAAGCCAGCAGGCGCTTAGTAGTAGAACCGGCGGCCGTAGTACGGGCGGCGCCAGTAGGGACGCGGGCCATAGAACCGGCGGCCGTAATACGGACGGCGCCAGTAGGGGCGCGGGCCGTAGAAGCGGCGGCGGTAGTAGTACTGGGCCTTCTCGGTGACAGCGGGTGCGGCGCCGGCCGGCAGGGCAAGCCCAGGACCGATGGGGGCGGCGGACGCTCCCTGCGGTGCCGCGGCCCCGAAGCCCAGCACCAGCAGGGCCGCGAGCAGGAATTTCCTCAGCACGGTCTCGACTCCCTTCGTGTGACTGCGTCTCGGACGACGAACCGCACGGGACGCGAGGACCTCCGCCCGGTTCGAACCGCTGCAACGCATGGGCGAGCGGAAGCGTTGCAGCTTAACTGCTGCGACGTTTCGGACAGGGTTGATCGCGGGTTGAGGCTTGGCTCGTATCGAGACTCGGCCGCCCCCCGCGGATCAGGCGATCTTGGTCGTCATGTCCTCGATGCGGGCCTCGGCGCTCTGGCGCACGAGCGCGATGCCGTGCTCGCAATCCTCGCGGCGGACATAGCCCTCGCCCGATTCCGCGATCACCTCGCCGTTGCGGGCCCGCAGGCGCCAGCGCCATTCGCCCTTCGCGTCCCGGTAGAGTTCGAACCGCATGGTGCAGGCTCCCTGTGAAATCCGGGAGGAGATGGGTCGACCGGCCTCCCGTGAAAAGAGAGCGGGCAGCTTCCGGCCGGAGCACGGGATGCCCTTCGCGGCGGGCTGCCTCATGGAAGCTCTCGAGCGACCCACAAAGAGAAAGCCGCCCGGGACGGCCTCGTCCCGGGCGGCTTCGTGATCGCGTGCGGTGCCGTCAGGCTCAGGAGCGGGGCGCCCGCTCCAGCCAACCGATGCTGCGGCCCTCATTGCCGCCGCTGCGCGGGCGGGCATCCGCCCGCTGGGGCCGGGCGTCCCGGTTCGGGCGGCCCTGGTTCGGGCGCTCACCCTGCGGCCGGGCGGGCCGGTCCGCGCGGGTCTCACGACCCTGCGGGGCGTGCTGCGGAGCGTGGCCGCGGCCATCGGCCCGGCCCTCCTGGGGGCGGCCCTGACGGGGCGCGCCCTGGCCGCCAAACCCGCGGCCGCCTTCGGGCCGGCCCTGCTGGGGGCGGCCCTGCTGCTGACGGGGCCGCTGGCCCTGGCGACCGCCGCCGGGACGCTGCTGCTGACGCTCCGGCCGGCGCTCCTCCTCGCGAGCGATCTCGGCCGCCTCCTGACGCGACGGCGGGTTGAAGCCCTCGGGGAAGCCCGCGACCGGCACCTTCTGCCGGGTCACGCGCTCGATGTCGCGCAGGTAGGCCTTCTCCTCGTCGTTGCAGAACGAGATGGCGAGGCCGTCCGCGCCGGCGCGGGCGGTGCGGCCGATCCGGTGGACGTAGCTCTCGGGAATGTTCGGCAGGTCGAAATTGACCACGTGGCTCACGCCCTCGACGTCGATGCCGCGGGCGGCGATGTCGGTGGCGACCAGAACCCGGCAGGTGCCGTCCTTGAAGGCGGCGAGCGCCCGCTCGCGCTGGGGCTGGCTCTTGTTGCCGTGGATCGCCGCCGCCGCGATGCCGACCTTGTCGAGGCCGCGCACGACCCGGTCCGCCCCGTGCTTGGTACGGGTGAAGACGAGGACGCGCTCGATCGCCGGATCGCGCAGGATATGGCCCAGCAGCGCCTGCTTGGCGCCGGTATGGACGAAGATCACCTGCTGCTCGACCCGCTCGGCCGTGGTGGCGACGGGCGTCACCGCGACCTGGACCGGATCGGTGAGGTACTGGGATGCGAGCCCGGCGATGTTCTTCGGCATGGTGGCCGAGAAGAACAGGCTTTGGCGCTGCGTCGGCAGCATCTTCACGATGCGTTTGAGGGCGTGGATGAAGCCGAGGTCGAGCATCTGGTCGGCCTCGTCGAGGACCAGGATCTCGACGCCGTCGAGCGTCAGGGACCGGCGCTCGATCAGGTCGATCAGGCGGCCCGGCGTGGCGACCAGGATGTCGACGCCCGGTGCGAGCGCCCGCTCCTGGCGGCTGATGGTGACGCCGCCGAACACCACCGTGGTGGTGTAGGATAGGTGACGGCCGTAATCCGAGAAGGATTCGGCGATCTGGTTGGCGAGCTCGCGCGTCGGCGAGAGCACCAGCACCCGGCAGCCGCGGCGCGGGGCGCGGCGGTCCGAGAGCGACAGGCGGTGCAGGATCGGCAGCGCGAAGGCTGCAGTCTTGCCGGTGCCGGTCTGGGCGATGCCGCAGAGGTCGCGGCCCGTCATGGCCGGCGGGATCGCCTGGGCCTGGATCGGCGTCGGTGCGACGTAGCCGGCCTCGCTGAGCGCCCGCAGCACGGGCTGGGCGAGGCCGAAATCGGTGAATTGGGTCAAGGATGTATCCGATGCAGCAGGGCCGGCCGGGCGCGTCGCGAGACTGCGAGCGATACCGCTTGGAGAGCCGGTCCGTTGGCAGGGGGCAGCCCGCGTGATGGGGCGGCCCGGGTGCATGCACGTTATGAAGAGGGGGGCCGGATCACGCCGGAAGGCGCCCGATCCGTCACGCAGCCCCCTCAAGCGGGCCATGACGGCCGCTGACGCTGCACCGCCGATATGACCGTGTGCGCCTGCGAAGTCAATGCAGAGCCGGGTTGCGGCGCCGTCAGGCCGAACGCCGCGCGTAGTGATACAGGGCCGCGCCCGACCCCGCGAACAGCAGCAGGCCGGCCGCGACCGCCGGGGCCGGATCCGCGCCGGCGGCCACCGCCAGGGGCGCCTCGTCGCCCGACAGGTAGACGATCAGCGCGAATGCGACGCCCCAGAGGCTCTCGCCGACGATGAGGCCGGTCGCCGTGAGCGTGCCCATGCGCAGGGCCCGCCCGGGATCGGGGCGGCCCCGGGCCCAGAGGTCGTAAAGGGTGCCGATCACGGCGCCCGCCACCAGCGGCAGCACCAGCTTCATCGGCAGGTAGATCCCGAGTGCGACCGCGAGCGGCGGCAGGCGCAGCGCCTTCAGGCGGCCGAGCCCCGCATCCAGCGCGACGAGGCCCAGCCCCGCGGCCGCGCCCCAACCCAGCATGCGCCAGTTGGCGTCGCCGGTCAGTACGCCCCGCGCCAGGGCGGAGATCAGCCCGGCCTGCGGCGCCGCGAGCGCGTTCGGACCCGCCCCGGGCGCCCCCGCAAAGCCGAAGCTTGCCCCGAGGAGGTTCAGGACCGGCGAGATGATCACCGAGCCGAAGGCCACGCCGACGATCAGGGCAACCTGCTGCTTCCAGGGTGTCGCGCCGACGAGCTGGCCGGTCTTGAGATCCTGGAGGTTGTCGTTCGCGATGGTGGCGACGCCGAACACGATGCCGGTGACCGCCAGGGCGTAGGCGACCAGCGCCCGGGTGCTCTGGGGATCCGCCGCGCGGCCGAACAGACCCAGCAGCAGCGCGGCGCTCGCCAGGACGGCCAGGATCCCGACGCCCGACAGGGGTGAGTTCGACGCGCCGATCAGGCCGGCCATGTAGCCGGTCACCGCCGCCACGCCGAGCCCGACCACGAGGATGAACAGCAGCGCGCCGGCGATCAGTGGCAGCGCCTGCCCCTCCAGCGGCGTTCCGGCCAGCACGCTCCACAGCAGCCAGCCGATCGGCGCGAGCAGGGCGACGGCAACCGCGATGACCGCGGCGACCGGCAGGTCGCGCTCCTCAAGGGCGAGCACCGCACCCGCCCTTCGGGCACGCCCGGCGGCGAGCGCCGAGCGGATGCCGCCGAGGACCGGGCCGGCGATCCGGACCAGCGTCCAGATCGCCGCAACGCCCATCACGCCGGCGCCGAAGAAGCGCACGTCCTGGCGGAAGACCGTGCTGACCCACTCTTCCAGGCCCACGTCCGGAAGCGGCTGCTCGGCCGTGAGGAGCGGGATCAGCCCGCCCCAGGCGATCGCCAGCCCCAGAGCCATCGCGGCCCCGACCGAGGGCCCGACGAGGTGGCCGACGCCGATCAGCGCGAAGGACAGGTTGCCGGCGATCCCTGTGGCGCCGGCTCCGACCCGGAACCAGGTGCCGGCACTGTCGAGAACGAGCCGGGTCTGCGCGAGCGCCGCGAAGGCTGCCGAGACGAGGCCGTTCCAGGCGAGGATCCGCAGCCCGCGGGCGCTGTCGGCCTCGCCGGCCCGGCTGCGCGATCCGACGGCCAGAACCTCCGCGGCGGCGCGGCCCTCGGGAAAGGGCAGATCGGACTCGACCACGAGCGCCCGGCGCAGCGGCACGGAGAACATCACGCCGAGGATCCCGCCCGTCGCGGTGATGCCCGCCGTGGTGAGCCACGGAAAGCCCTGCCACCAGCCGATCATCACCAGTCCCGGCAGCACGAAAATGATGGCCGACAGGTTGCCGGCCGCCGAAGCGATGGTCTGGACAATGTTGTTCTCCAGAATCGTGGCACCGGGCAGGCGCTGCAGCGCCACCATGGAAATGACGGCGGCGGGGATCGACGTGGCGAAGGTGAGGCCGACCTTCAGGCCGAGATAGGCATTGGCGGCGGTGAACAGCAGCGTGATCGCGCCCCCGAGGGCGATGCCGCGCCACGTCAGTTCGGCGGGTTGAGGCGTGCGGGCCATGCTGATCGGACTCGCGAGTGGATGCGATCAGTCTAGAAGCCATTTTCGATGTGTCGCAACCGCTTCGGTGCAGAAAAGGATGATTTTCTACGAGGATTTTTCTCTAAAATGCGGAGTAGAACATCGGTCATGATGGCGTATCTAGTAGCAATAGGCCGATATTGGTAATAATGATCGAATGAAGACTGACTCAAAGCATGGCTTAGAACGTTGCGAGCGCCCTGAGCGACGATCGCCAATCCGCGTCCCTGTCCTGTCGCCGCGCGCCCGTTCGGCTCAGGCCGGCGAGGGCACGAATCGGTTGAACGAGGAAGGATGCGTGCGTTCAGATGGATCAAGATGATCCGATTCGAGGAACTTTGCGGCCTCGCGCTTCGGCATCCCAGGACGGGTGGTGCTTGACACCGGAGCACGACCATCCCGATCTGATGGCAAGGTCCATTGGTTCGAGCCCGATATCTTCGAGACATCTGCAATCGAACCGACAAAGATCGCGAACATTCCAATTCTTGTCGACAAGACGCCTGATGGACGTGGCTATGCGCTTCAGCATCGATCGTCTCCCACTCAGTTTGAGTTTGAGAGTGAGCCGATGCTGTTTTCGTATCAGTGACGATCCGCACTCCGGCGTCGAAGACGGATAATGGCTCTTCCAGAGTTGCGTTTGGGCATCGCCATCATGCTATGATTAGTAAAGCGAGGCGCCACGTTCCGGATCATAAGCGCAGGGCGGAAAGGTGATGGCTAGGCGTCTGGCGGCTATCCTCGTTGCCGATATCGTCGGTTACAGTCGGCTGATGGGAGCCGACGAAGCGGGTACGATACGACGCCTCAAAATACTCCGACGCGACGTCACCGATCCTGCCATCAAGGCCGCGCAGGGGCGCATCGTGAAGTCGATGGGCGACGGCCTGCTGGTCGAGTTCCCCAGCCCCTTGAGAGCCGTCTCGTGTGCGATCCGCATTCAGCGGGCGATGGCCGGGTTCGAGTCCGCGTTGCCGGATAACAGGCGGTTCAAGCTGCGCTTCGGGATCAACGTCGGCGACGTGATTGCCCAGCCGGACGGGGACCTGTTCGGGGACGGCGTCAACGTGGCGGCGCGTCTCGAACCTTTGTCCGAGCCTGGCGGGCTGTGCGTGTCGCGCTCGGTCCACGAGCAGGTGCGCGACAAGGTGCCCTACCGCTTCGAGGACAGGGGCAAGCTGGATCTCAAGAACATCGCGCGCCCGATCGGCGTCTTCGCCCTCTCCGCGCAGGCCGTCCAGACCTTGGCGCCGCCCGACGATGAGGAGGACGACGCGGACGAGCCGCCCGCCGCAACCGGCGGAGTTCCGCTCCCGGCTCCTGCCCCGGCGGCGCGGGCGCGCCGCGGTCTCGGCGTTGCCGCAGGAGCTTGCCTCGCGGGCGCCGCGATCCTCGTCGTCGCGGGCGGTACGGTCTGGTCTCTCTGGCCTCGCGCCGCCCCGAAGTCGGAGCAGACGCTCGCCGTCCAGAACGGTCTGCCGCCGAAGCCGCTGCCGCCGCTCTCGATCGTGGTGCTGCCGTTTGCCAACCTGAGCAACGATCCGGAGCAGGATTTCTTCGCCGATGGATTGACCGAGGACCTGACCACAGACCTGTCGCACCTCGCCGGCAGCTTCGTGATCGCGCGCAACACGGCCTTCACCTACAAGGGCAGGGCTGTCGACGTGAAACAGCTCGGTCGTGATCTGGGTGTCCGGTACGCGCTGGAAGGGAGTGTTCGGCGCACCGGAGATCATGTGGTTCTGAATGCGCAGCTTATCTCCACCGAGACGGGCGCGCACATCTGGGCCGACCGGTTCGATGGTGAGCGGAGCCGATTGGGAGAGCTTCAAGCCGAGTTCGTTGCGAGACTCGCGCGATCACTGGATATCCAGCTCAGCCAGGCCGAAGGATTGAGGATCCTGCGGGAAGGTTCGCTCAATCCGACAGCCGCCGACCTGAATATGCTCGGCTGGGCGGCCATGAACAGGCCGCGAACGCCCGCCAATACGCTGGAGGCGCGCGACAAGTTCGAGCAGAGCTTGAAGATCGACATCAACAATCCTCAAGCCAAGATCGGCCTCGCGCGAGCCATAGCGCAAGCCGTCAACACGCGGGTCAGCAAGAATGTCGCTGCCGATTCCCGGCTCGCCTTACAGCTCGCGGACGAAGGTCTCGCGGCCAATCCGCAAAGTTCGATGGCCCATTACGTGAAGGCGGAGGTCCTTCGTGCGACGAAGGATTTCGCGCTGGGGCTGCGGGAGATCGCGGTCGCCGTCGAGTACGATCCCAACATGGCGATTGCGCACGCGCTTGCCGGAATCATCAATCTCTGGGACGGAAACGCCGACAAGACGTTCGGGCATGTCGAGAAGGCAATCCGTCTGAGCCCGAAGGATCCGCTCCTGAACGCGTGGGAGTATTACATCTGCCATGCCCACACCCATTTGAAGCATTGGGAGGAGGCCATCAAGTGGTGCAACCGATCCGTCGGGCACACGCCGTACTTCTTTGCGTATATTGATCTGGCTGTGGCGCATGCGTGGCTGGGTCACAAGGAGCAGGCGAAGGACGCGATCGACAATGTCCTCAAGCTCATGCCCGGGTACACGGTGCATACGCTGGCCAATGCCGACTACTCACGAAATCCGACCTTCGTGAAGGAATATGCGCATATCGCCGAAGGGGCGCGGATGGCCGGGCTGCCGGAGGGCTCGACGGATTGAACGAGCGCCCGATCCCGACGCGTCGCGCGCGGGTTCGGAAGAACCGGCCCGCGCCTTCATCATCGCGGTTCGGCCGCTCAGGCGCAGCATTTCGAGAGATCATGGACGGGGCCGCTGCCCGGCAGCCGAGCGCATCCGTCACATCGTTTCGCCCCGACCTCTTCTGAACGTTCAAGAAAAGGTTGGTGCGGCCAAGAGGACTCGAACCTCCACCCCTCGCGGGACTAGCACCTCAAGCTAGCGCGTCTACCAATTCCGCCATGGCCGCATCGGACGCAAAGACCGGTCCGCTTGCCCGACCGTCGCGCCCCGCGGGAGAACCCGGGGCCGCTTTCGTGTCGCGCGGCGCAGCGGATAACAGATCGATCCGCCGCCGACAAGCGCTCCGCTCACGGGGAATCGTAGCCGCCGTCCAGGAAAGGGGTCGCGCCGTCGCCGATGCTGATGCCGGGCTCCACGATCGAGGCTGCCTTGCGGATCAGTTCCGTCACCTCGACGGAGATCCGGTCGCCGGTCACCACGATCTGGCCGCGGGCGATCGGGTGGTCGTTGGCCAGGATCTCGACCATGTCGCTGTCGCTGGCCTCCAACTCGATCACGGCGCCACGGCCCATGCGCAGGAGCATGTGCAGCGGCATGCGCGCGCGGCCCAGCACCACCGTCAGATCGACCTTGAGGGTCTCGAAGACCGCCACCGCCCGCCATCCCGTCTCGCGGCCGGTCCTTGCCAGCGCCGGCCGCGAATGTTGAAGGCTTCGACCATCGACGCAGGATGGTGAACCCTTGGTAAACGCGCCCCGCCTCACGGTCAGTCCGCACGCCTTCCCGAAGCGGCCCGGCTCCGATCCGGTCGCCGGGCCGGTCGGCTGGCGCGTGAGCGACGCGCCGGTGGACTACGCGCCCGCGCTCGCCTGGATGGAGGCGCGGGCGGAGGCGATCGCCCGCGGCGCGGCGGCGGAATGCGTCTGGCTGCTGGAGCACCCGCCGCTCTACACGGCCGGCACCTCGGCCCGGTCCGAGGACCTCGTGGCGCCGGACCGTTTCCCGGTTCACGCCACCGGGCGCGGCGGGCAGTACACCTATCACGGCCCGGGTCAGCGGGTCGCCTACGTGATGCTCGACCTCGACCGGCGTAGCCGCGACCTCCGCGCCTATGTGGCGAGCCTGGAGGCGTGGCTGATCGAGACGCTGGCCGCCTTCAATGTCCGCGCCGAGCGTCGGGAGGACCGGGTCGGCGTCTGGGTGCGCCGCCCCGAGAAGGGCCCCGGCGTCGAGGACAAGATCGCGGCGATCGGCATCCGGGTCCGCCGCTGGGTCAGCTTCCACGGCATCAGCCTGAACGTCGAGCCCGATCTCACGCATTTCGACGGGATCGTGCCCTGCGGCGTGCGGGAGCACGGGGTGACGAGCCTGGTAGACCTCGGACTGCCGGTGAGCATGGCCGAGGTCGATATGCAGCTCCGGGCCGCCTTCGAGGATATTTTCGGATCGACGGTGATCGAGGCGGCGGACTGACCGGACCGCGATCAGAAATCCGCGTGGAGCCGCGAGGCGAAGAAATGCGCCGGCCCGCGGTCGCGGTTGTAGCCGGGATTGTCGATGAACTGGTAGTCGAAGGTCAGGGTCACGAACTTGGTCAGGTTCAGGGCGTAGTAGGTCTCCAGCGCCCGCTCGGTGCCGTAGTTCAGCCGGCCGTCGCCGATCAGCAGCCCGTAATAGCCCGCCGCGAAGGCGGCCCGGTGCGAGGGCGAGAGCCCGTTCATCGCCGCGCCGATCCCGACCGTGTCGTCCGGCCGGTCCCAGGCCTTGCCCTTCAGCGACAGGCCGCCGGAAAAGCTCTGGTCGATGTCGGTGAAAGAGATGTTCTCCGTGCGCCCGTCGTTCAGGCTGGCCCGGGCGAACAGGCCGAGTTCCGGCGTGAGGGCCTGCTCCAGGTTGATGTAGCCGCCGGTCTTGCGGCGCGGGCGCCGTGTCGCCGCGACCGCGTCGTTGATGTCGCCGAACGCGCCGAGCTGCGTCAGGGTGACGACCTGCCGGTTGTTGGCCGAGACGCCGACATTCGAGAACAGCCCGAAGCGCAGCTTGCCCGGCTGCTCCAGCCAGGGGAGCACGTAGCGCTGCTCGAACTCGGCGTTCAGGCCGGCGCGCCGGAACACGCGCGGGTCGAGCACGTCGCTCGACGGCTCCTTGGGCACCTGCGTGTAGGCGGCGCGGATCGCGAATTCCGGCCGGTTGTACTCGGCGTAGACGCCTTGCGTGAAGCCCGGGAGGTTGGCCGGGAAGTCCCAGGCCGAGGAGCCCCAGAGCGACCAGTTGAAGAAGTCGACCCGCGGGTCGTGCGCGTAGATGTTGCCGTCGAAGAAGTCGCCCAGCGCGAACTTGCCGGCAATCAGCGTGATCCGCTCGGCATCGTAGCGCGTCGCAACCTGGTTCGGCCCGTCCGGCACCTCCACGGTCTCGCCGCCGAGCCCGAAGGTCTGCTTCACGTAGTAGCGGTTCGAGCGCAGCTTCGGGAACGGTGCGCCGGCCTTCTGCGCCTCACCGTTGACGAAGCCGGCGACGCCCAGCGTCCGGGACAGGCCGAAACCCTGGCTGAATTCGGGGTTGTAGTAGACCTCGGTGCTGTCGGTGAGCTTCAGCCCGAGGAAGATCGTGGCCGTGGTCGTCTGCCGGGCCTGATGCGGGACGAGGCTCTGCGCGCCCGCGTAGGGCGAGCGGAAGCCCGGCACGCCTTGCGCGATCAGGGTGGTCTGCCCGTGCAATGAGAAGCGGCCGGTATCGCCGTTGTCGGGATCGTGCGGCGCGGTCTCGTCGGGGTCCGGCGGCACCTTCAGCCCGTCCGGGAACCACATCAGCCGCGCGAACATCTGGTTCGAGGTGAAGCTCGCCCGGGTCGTCACCGGTCCGCCCGCGTCGCCGGGCACCGTGCCCAGCGGGAAGCGCCGGCTGCCGCCGAGGTCGATGTAGCGGTAGTCGATCCCAAGGGCGAGTGTGTCGGAGATGGCGTATTGCACGCCCGCGCCCAGGGTGAAGCCGATATAGCCGAGGTCTCGCCGGGCCGTGCTCTGGCCGCCCGTGTCGAGATCCGGGTAGTTCGCCAGGATGCGGGCGTTGGCGCCCGTGAGCCCGAAGCTTCCGTAGATCAGGTAGCGGTCGAAGCTGTAGCCGATCCGCGCCCGCAGGCTTCCGTACAGATCGGTCTTGGCGCGCACGATGTTGAAGGCCGGATCCACGTCCCCGTAGCCGAAGCCCGCGATGGTCGAGGGGACGGGACGCTTCAGGTTCGCCACATCG
This sequence comes from Methylobacterium tardum, assembly GCF_023546765.1. Lineage (NCBI taxonomy): Bacteria > Pseudomonadati > Pseudomonadota > Alphaproteobacteria > Hyphomicrobiales > Methylobacteriaceae > Methylobacterium > Methylobacterium tardum. Next base: position 4,779,888 of record NZ_CP097484.1, on the reverse strand, counting down.
AGGCTGGCCTCGATGCCGTAGACCCACGGTCCGGTCTGCCAGTTCCAGCCGCCGAAGGCGCCACCAACCGCGGTCGTGGCATCCCGCCCCTGATCGCTGCGGCCGGTGGAGTCGCCACTCTTGAAGGGCGGGATCGAACGGCCGCCAATTGTGGTCGGGCCGAAGTTGTAGGCCCCGTAGGAGCCGCCCGCGCTGCCCTCAAGACCGAGATAACCGCCCGACCAATCGGCGTAGCTGGCCGCCTCCGCGGGCGGGCGCGGTGCGGCGAGGTCCGCCGCTGCCGCCTCACGTGCGAGGAGGGACAGGGTCAGCGCGAGCGCTGCGGCGCTGGCCAAGGGCACGGAAGGGATCGTCATGGGATTCGCAGCAGGAATATAGCACTTGCTAAATCGGTGTGCGGCCCCGTGCAAGCCGTGATCCGCGGTCGCACCCTGGCCGCTCGCGTTTTTCCTGCGCCGGGATGCATTCTCGGCTCCCCGCATGGCGGTGCGATGACGATCCCCGGTTTCGTCTCTTGGTCAAGATCCGGGCGGCTGTGGAACGTCGAATTTCTTCGTGAGGATCGCCGATAATTCCTATGATCCCGGCGAAAGACCAGGGAATACATCATAACGCGGTGGCAGTGTCTTCAGATTAGAATTGTTATTATTTGATGCGGCGCAATTCCTGTTTGAACTTCGCGCGCGAGGGCTTATGTGCGGGGGCATGCGCGCTTCGAACGTCGTCCTGGCCCTCCGCGGATTCGCCGCGGCCTCCCTTCTCGCGGTCACGGGCGCCGCCGTGGCCAAGGAGGTCCCGATCGGACCGCACGTGACCCGGAACGGCCTGGAGGTCGCCGCGGTCTATCTGCAGCCGATCGAGATGGATCCGCCGGCATGATGCGCGAGGCCGCGCAGTCGGACATCCACCTCGAGACGGATATCCGGGCCGCGAAGGACAATCGCAACGGCTTCGCCGAGGGCGACTGGGTGCCGGCGCTCGAGGTGCGCTTCGAGGCGGTGAAGCTCGACGGCGACAAGCCCACGGACCAGAAGGTCTCCGGCATGCTGATGCCGATGGTGGCCAATGACGGGCCGCATTACGGCGACAACGTCAAGCTGTTCGGCCCCGGCCGCTACCGTCTCAAGGTCACGGTGGCGCCGCCCGGCAAGGACAGCCATTTCGGGCGTCACGTCGACAAAGAGACCGGTGTCGGTCCCTGGTTCGAGTCCTTCGACGTGACTCAGGACTTCACGTTCGCCGGTGTCGGCAAGAAGGGCGCCTACTGAGAATCCGGAGTTGTCTGTGCCGTCCCGTCTGTTCCGTCACGTCCGATTCGCCGGCCTGCTGCTCGCCGCTGCCGCGGCGACGTCCGCGCGCGCGGACGACATGCCGGTGATCAAGGTCGAGATGCGCGACGGGGTGATCCTGCCGGCGGTCATCGAGGTGCCGGCCAACACGCGGTTCAAGCTGGAGATCTCGAACACCGGCCAGTCGCCGGTGGAGTTCGAGAGCACGGAGCTCAAGCGCGAGAAGGCGCTGGCCGCGGGATCGACCTCGGCGATCGTGTTCCGCACCCTCGACGCCGGGACCTACCAGGTGTTCGACGACTTCCACCCGGAGGCGAAGGCGACCCTGGTGGCCAAATGAGCGCGTCGACGACAGCGCCGGCTCGCTCACGCTGCCCCGCGTCTCGTCGCGCCGGGCGGTGCTCGACGCGCGGCTCGCCCGGTTCGGCGACGGGCTGCGCCGTCACGGCTGGATCATCCGGGCCATCCAGTGGCTGATCGTCGGCGTCTACGCGGTGCTGGTGATCGTCCCGGCGCTTCTGCCGCTGCCCGGCAACGCCGCCCATATCTGGACCAACCTGACGCTCGCCGCGCAGTTCGCCTTCTGGGGGATCTGGTGGCCCTTCGTGCTGGTGAGCATGGTGCTGGTCGGCCGGGCGTGGTGCGGCGTGCTCTGCCCCGAGGGGGCGCTGAGCGAGTTCGCGAGCCGCTGGAGCCGCGGCTACGCGGTGCCGCGCTGGATCACCTGGCAGGGCTGGCCGTTCCTGGCGTTCGCCGGCACCACGGTCTACGGGCAGATGACCAGCGTGTACGGCTATCCGAAGCCGGTCCTCGCGGTGCTCGGCGGCTCGACCCTCGCGGCGATCGCGGTCGGCCTGCTCTACGGGCGCAACAAGCGGGTCTGGTGCCGCTATCTCTGCCCGGTGAACGGCGTGTTCGCGGTGCTGTCGAAGCTCGCCCCGGTGAGCTTCCAGGTCGACCGCGCCGCCTGGGCGGCCTCGCCCAAGCCCGCCCGGGGCACGGAAGCCTTCAACTGTGCGCCGCTCGTGCCGGTCAAGGCGATGCGCGGGGCCGGTGCCTGCCACATGTGCGGCCGCTGCAGCAATCATCGCGGCGCGGTGCACCTCGCCCTGCGCTCGCCGAACCACGAGATCGTCCACGTGGCCGGCGAGGAGCCAAGCCTCGACCAGACGATACTGATCCTGTTCGGCATGCTGGCGCTGGCGGTGGGCGCGTTCCAGTGGTCATCGAGCCCCTGGTACGTCGATGCCAAGCAATGGGCGGCCACGTGGCTGATCGAGCACGGGACGACGTGGCCTCTGGAGCATTCCGCGCCCTGGTTCGTGCTCACGAACTATCCCGACCGCAACGACGTGATGACCCTGCTCGATGGCGCGCTGCTCCTGGCCTATATCGGCGCAGCGACGGTAATTCTCGGGCTCGCCCTGTCTGCGATCGTGGCGCTCGCCACGCGTCTCCTCGGCGGCTGGTCGCTCCGGCGCTTCCACCACCTGACCCAGACGCTGATCCCGGTCGCGGGCTGCGGCGTCTTCCTGGGGCTCTCGGCGCTCACCGTCACGTTCCTGCGCGGCGACGGCATCGTGATCCCGTACGTGGCGGAGATCCGTGCCGGCCTGCTCGCCGGTGCGAGCCTCTGGAGCGTCTGGCTCGCCGGCGGGTAGCCGGCCTCAGCGCCGGCGGGTTCCGCCGGATCGCGGCCTCGGCCTGCATCGCCGGTGCGGCCGCGCTGTCGGTGGCGAACTGGGTGCTGCTGTTCTGGGTCTGGTAGCGCGGCCGGCGCACCCCCTAATCCTCTAACCCCTGGAGACCGCCATGATCGGCGCCTTCGTCATCGCCTTCCGCGAAGTCATCGAGGCGGGCCTCATCATCTCGATCGTGCTGGCGGCCACCCGGGGCATTCCCGGACGGATGCGCTGGGTGCTGCTCGGGGTCGCCGGCGGGCTCGCGGGCGCCGGCCTCGTCGCCCTGTTCGCCGAGAAGATCTCCGACGCGTTCGAGGGCAACGGTCAGGACATCCTCAATGCCGCGGTGCTGATCGTCGCGGTGCTGCTGCTGATCTGGCACAACACCTGGATGAGCAAGAACGGCAAGGAACTGGCGGGCGAGCTGCGCGCGGCCGGCGAAGCGGTGCGCTCGGGCGAGCGCGAGGCCGCCGCCCTCTCCATCGTGATCGGCGCCGCGATCCTGCGCGAGGGCGCCGAGCTGGTCCTGTTCCTGTACGGCCTTGTGGCATCCGGCACCTCCGGGGCCGACATCCAGTTCGGCGCCGTCGCGGGCATCGGGGCGGGCGTGCTCCTCTCGGCGGTGACCTATCTCGGCCTCGCCTCGATCCCGAGCCGCTACGTGTTCTCGGTGACGAGCGTGCTGATCATCTTCCTGGCTGCCGGGCTCGCCGCGCAGGCCGCCCAGTTCCTGTCCAACGCGGGCGTGGTCGACGTCCTCGGCCACACCCTGTGGAACAGCTCCGGGCTGATCGCCGAAAATTCCTGGCCGGGCCGCGTCCTGCACGCCCTCGTGGGCTACACCGACCGGCCGACCGCCCTGCAGGGGCTCGTCTACGTCGCCACGATCGTGGTCATGGTCGGCCTGATGCAGTGGAGCGCCGCCGACAAGCGCCGCGCCGTGCGGACGGCCTAGGGCGCGGGGATCCCGGGCCGCCGACACGCGGCCCGGGTCCATGTCTCAAGGAATTCCCTGACCGGTCCCGCCGCACCGCTGACCCATACCGTGGAGCGCGGTGCCAAGGCAGTCTCCGGCAGCGGCCCTCAGGCCAGCGTGGCCCATTTCGCCGGTGCGGCCGGCTTCTCCTTGTAGATCGTCCCGCAGAAGTCGACGTGCAGCTCCGTTGCCGCCGCCTCGCCCCGGCGCGCCAGGAGCTCGAAGTGCCTCGGCTTGTGGCGCGGCGCCTCCACCACCGTCCAACCGGCCGCGGCGGCCGCCGCCAGGGCATGCGCGGGATCGGCTGGCCCGTCGGACCGCGTGTCCGCCCGCTTGGGTCCGGGCGCGTGATGGGGCTTCTTGTGTTGGATCTCCACCGGATCCCGGCCGGCCGCCGAAATCCGCGTGACCTTGATCTCCGAGGGGCGACGCTCGCCCTGGAGGGTCACGTGCAGACCGCTGGCGAGCGCGAACGCGTCCGCACCTTTGGGGCCGAGGTCGGCCAGATGCGTCTGGCCATCCGCCTCGATGGTGAAGCGATGGGCGAAGACGTGCCGGATGGTGCCCGAGAGGGCGGTGGTGTCGTGAAGCGGCATGATTTTCTCCGTAGAGCGCCCAACCGCAGACGCTTCCGATATATCGGAATTGATACGGAGCGTTCAAGACGCCGTCGGCATACCCGCAATCCTGTGGCTGCGGGATCCGAGCGTCCGGATTTCGGCGCCTGGGCCGAAGCTCAGGCGCCCGTCGCCACCGGCCGGGTCGGATCGGCGCCCCATTCCGACCAGGAGCCGTCATAGAGGCTCCGGGCCGGGCGGCCCATGGTTTCCATGGCCAGAGCGATGATCGCCGCGGTCACGCCAGAGCCGCAGGTGGTCACGATCGGCCGGCTCGGGTCGACGCCGTTCTCGGCGAAGACCGCCGCCAGTTCCTCCGGGCTCTTCATGCGGCCGTCGCGCTGGAGCGCCGCGTAGTGCAGGTTGCAGGCGCCGGGCATGTGTCCGGGCCGGACGCCGGGCCGCGGCTCCGGCTCCTCGCCACGGAAGCGTGTGCCTGAGCGGGCATCCACCACCTGGGCCGAGCCGGTCTCCAGGGCGCGGGCGACGTCGGTCGCGTCCGCCACCGCGCCGTGATCGAGGCGGGCGGTGAAGTGCCGGCGCTCGGCCTGGCGCGGCTCGCCGTCCTCGGTGGGGTAGCCCGCGGCGATCCAGGCGGGGAGGCCGCCATCCAGCACCAGGGCGTCGCGCACCCCGAAGGTCTTCAGCATCCACCAGACCCGCGGGGCCGAGAACAGGCCCTGGCCGTCATAGATGACGATCTGCTGGCCATCGCCGACGCCGAGCGCGCGCATCCGCGCGGCGAAGATCTCGGGGCGGGGCAGCATGTGCGGCAGGCTCGACTCGGTGTCGCTCATCGCGTCGAGGTCGAAGCGCCGGGCGCCGGGGATATGCGCTGCGCGGAACTCGGCCTCGGGGTCACGGCCGGCCGCCGGCAGGTACCAGGAGGCGTCGAGGACCACGATATCGGGAGCGGCGAGACGGTCGTGCAGCCAGTCGGGGGACACGAGGGGCGCATGGGCCATGGGGCGGGTCCGGCTCTGTTCGCGAGAGCGCGCACCAAATCACAGGTCGCACCGGGTTGCACGTCCGGGCCTTCGCCGAACCGCGGCGGTGAGGCGGTTTCGTCAGGTCCACGAATGGCAGTTCAGCGGCCCGCGATATGACGAGCTACGCATCCTGCACCGTGGTCCGATGCAGCCAATGCAGGCTGGTCTTGTTTTAAAAAGCCCAAACCCCAGTTACGACAGCACGATGACGCCGTTCGCGTCGGTCCTCGCGGCCGGCATCGAGCCGATCGCCCCGCAGGCCGGTCCGATGGACGCGAGCCGGGGCACGGCTGAGCGAACGGTGTTCCACCTTCCCTGACTGCCGGGGCGCCCGTACCCACCGCGCAGGATGCTTATTGAGCCGATCGATCCCATGAATCAACTCGTCCGCATGTCCCAGATCGGCGATGCCGAGACCGTCAAGGAGCCGTCCGCCGACCTGCGCGTGCCGTTCGCGCAGTCGGGCGCCTTCGTGTGCAAGTACATCATCGGCGAGCCGAACGACCGCGCGATCTGCTGCGGCGCGCCCGTCGCCGACGGCAAGAGCTGGTGTGCCTATCACCGCCGGATCGTATTCGAGCCGACCCGCCCCGGCCGTATCCGCTGAAGCGCGGCGCCGTCCGTCACTGGGTCCGCATGATCTGGATGACGGCCGGCGTGATGATGACCACGAACAGCACCGGCAGGAAGAACAGGATCATCGGCACCGTGAGCTTGGGCGGCAGCCCGGCCGCCTTCTTCTCCGCTTCGGTCATGCGCTGGTCGCGGCTCTCCTGGCTCAGCACCCGCAGCGCCTGGCCGACCGGCGTGCCGTAGCGCTCGGCCTGGATCAGGGCGGTCGCCACGGCCTTCACGGGGTCGAGCCCGGTGCGCATGACCAGGTTCTCGTAGGCCTGCCGGCGGTCCGGCAGGAACGACATCTCGGCCGTCATCAGGGCCAATTCCTCGGCCAACACCACCGAGGAGCCGGCGATCTCGGTGCTCACCTTCCGGAACGCGTGCTCGATCGCCATGCCGGACTCGACGCAGATCAGCGTCAGGTCGAGGGCGTCGGGCCAGGCCTTCCGGATCTCGGTCTGGCGCTTCTTGGCGGCGTTGACCAGGAACAGCTCCGGCGCCTTGATGCCGCCGTAGGCCGCCCCGATCACCAGCCCGAACCGGACGAGGTAGGAGGTGTCGATCGCCTCCAGGACGAACAGGTAGAACAGGGCGCCGACCACGCTGGCGCACGGGACCACCAGCCGGAAGAACAGGAACGCCGTCTCCGCCCCCTGGCCGCGGTAGCCGGCCTGCATCAGCTTCCGCTTGGCCGTGTCGGTGCCGAGCCAGCGGTGGAGCTGGTACCGCTCGACGATGGACTTCATGTAGGCTTTCGGCTCCACGCGCAGCGTGGCCCGGTTCTGCGTGCGGTCGCCCATCAGCCGCTCGCGCCGCCGGATCTGCTCGCGCTCGTCGCTGACGAGCTTCATCCGCTTGGCGAGCTTGTCGGTCTCTAAGAAGGGCTGCGCCACCGCGAAGGCGGTCGCGGCGGCCGCGACCGAGGTCAGCACCGTGCCCATGAAGCGAGGATCGAACAGCTTCTCCGCGATGGCGTCGATCATGGAGCGAAATCCGGGAGCGGGAGCACGAGCGCCTCAGAACTCGAAGGCAATCATCTTCTTGATCGTGAAGATGCCGATCGACATCCAGATGGCCGCGGCCACCAGGGCGATCTTGCCGGTATCGGTCGTCCAGAGCAGCGAGATGTAGTCCGGGCTCGTCAGGGACGTGATGCCCGCGACGCCGAAGGGCAGGCAGGCGATGATCGAGGCGGAGGCCTTGGCCTCCATGCTCATCGCCTGGATCTTGCCGCGCATCTTGGCGCGGTCGCGCAGCACCGTGGAGAGGTTGTTCAGCGCCTCCGACAGGTTGCCGCCGGATTGCTGCTGGATGTTGATCACGATCGCGAAGAAGTTCACCTCGGCCGTGGGCACGCGCTCGACCAGGCGGGTGACCGCGTCGCCGAGCGACAGACCGAGCGCCTGGGTCTCCACGACGGTCCTGAACTCGCTGCGGACCGGTTCCTCGGCCTCGCGCGAGACCATGCGGAAGCAGTCGCCGACCGGGATGCCGGTGCGGATGCCGCGCACGACCACGTCGACGGCGTTGGGCAATTCCTTGTTGAACCGCGCGATGCGCTTGAGCCGCATGTGGCGCAGCAGGAAGGCTGGCAATCCGAAGCCCCCCGCGAAGGCGGCCCCGGCCGCGGCGATCGGGCTGTCGGTGATGATGTAGAGCAGGAACCCGAGGAACCCCGCGCTGCCGGCCGAGATCATGTAGAAGGTCTGCTTGGTCCAGGCGAGGCCGGCGCGGGCGAGCTTCAGTTCCAAAGTGGCCTTCGAGGCGCCCTTGGCCTTCGCCTCGATCTCGCTCAGCGTCTTGGCCACCTGCTCGCGGCGGTTGACCGTGACCCCCCGGATCGCGGCTCCGGAGGCGGAGACGCCGATCGACTTCAGGCGCTTGCTCGCCCGGCGCTCGTCGCCGAACAGGGGCAGGATCGCCACGTAGGCCACCGCCGCCACGGCGATGCCGATCAGGCCGGCGGCGATCGGCAGGTTGGACCCGCCCGCAGCGGCGATGGACAGATCGGGCATGTGCTCAGTTCCGATCGACGACCTCGGCGGCGTCGAGCGCCTCGCCGAGCCGGCGTTCCAGGCCGTAGTAGCGGGCCCGCTCCCAGAATTTCGGCCGGCCGATGCCGGTGGACCGGTGACGCCCGACCAGCTTGCCGTTCGCGTCCTCACCGACGATGTCGTAGAGGAACACGTCCTGCGTGGTGATGACGTCGCCCTCCATGCCGAGAACCTCGGTGATGTGGGTGATGCGCCGGGAGCCGTCGCGCAGGCGCGTGGCCTGGATTACCACGTCGATCGAGCCGCAGATCATCTCGCGTAGGGTCCGGGACGGCAGGCTGAACCCGCCCATCGAGATCATCGACTCGATACGCGACAGGCACTCGCGCGGGCTGTTGGCGTGGAGCGTGCCCATCGAGCCGTCGTGGCCGGTGTTCATCGCCTGGAGCAGGTCGAAGGCCTCCGGTCCGCGCACCTCGCCGACGATGATCCGCTCGGGGCGCATGCGCAGGCAGTTCTTGACGAGGTCGCGCATGGTGACCTCGCCCTGGCCCTCCATGTTGGGCGGCCGCGTCTCCAGGCGCACGACATGGGGCTGCTGGAGCTGGAGCTCGGCCGCGTCCTCACAGGTGATCACCCGCTCGTCGTGCTCGATGAAGGCGGTCAGGCAATTGAGCAGCGTGGTCTTGCCCGAGCCGGTGCCGCCCGAGATCACCACGTTGCAGCGCGACTGGCCGATGATCTTCAGGACCTCGGCGCCCTCGGGCGAGATCGCCCCGAAGCGGACGAGCTGCTCCAGGGTGAGCTTGTCCTTCTTGAACTTACGGATGGTGAGCGCCGGGCCGTCGATGGCGAGCGGCGGCGCGATGACATTGACGCGGGACCCGTCCGGCAGGCGGGCGTCGCAGATCGGCGAGGCGTCGCCGACCCGGCGGCCGACCTCGCTGACGATCCGCTGGCAGATGTTCATCAGCTGCTGGTTGTCGCGGAACCGGACGCTGGTCAGCTGGATCTTGCCGTTGACTTCGATGAAGGTCCGGTTGGCGCCGTTGACCATGATGTCGGCGATGTCGTCGCGGGCGAGCAGCGGCTCCAGCGGGCCGTAGCCGAGCACGTCGTTGCAGATGTCGCCGAGCAGTTCCTCCTGCTCGGCGATCGACAGGACGATGTTCTTGAGCCCGATGATCTCCGTGACGATGTCGCGGATCTCCTCCCGCGCGGTCTCGGCGTCGAGGCGCGAGAGCTGCGTCAGGTCGATCGCCTCGATCAGGGCGCCGAAGATCAGGCTCTTGGTGCGGTAGTAATCCTCGGACCGAGCGTTCTCGGCGACCACCGGGTTCGTCGGCGCCGCCGGCTTGACCGGTGCCGCGGCCTCGCGCGGAACGGCCATGGCCGGCGCCGCGGTCCGCGCCTGCGGGATCGGCGGGGCCGCTGCCGGCGCGCCGCCCGTCTGTCGCCTACCGAACATGGGCCAGAGCCTCGGCGCTGTCCTGAGGGACCTGTCGGGGGAGCGGCCGCATCACGAAGCCTTGCGGCCGGGCAGCACGGCGCTGGCGAACTTGGCGCTGGCGAACTTGGCGAGCAGCGGCTCGAGAAGGCTCGAACGCCCGCGCCGGTTCTCCGGGCGGCCGAGGGTCATGGCCGCGAGGTCGTTGAACAGCTCGGCCACCTTCGAGCCGGCCTGAATCTCGGCGATCATCTGGCCGTTGTTGGCGGCGGTCCCGAACAGGGCCGGCTCGAACGGGATCGTCAGCGCGACGGGGGCCTCCAGGGCCTTGGCGAACTCGGCGGCCCCGATCTCCGGACGCTTCGGCACGCCAACGCCGTTGAGCACGATGCGCGGCGCCTGGTCGTTCGGGCGGCCGTGCTTCAGCGCGCCGAGCAGATTCTTGGTGTTGCGCAGGCAGGCGAGGTCGGGACCGGCCACGATCAGGATCTCGTCGGCCGCCGTGAGGACGCGCCGCGACCACGCGCTCCACTGGTGCGGCACGTCGAGGACCACGCAGGGCACGCTCGCCCGCATGTACTCGATCAGGGCATCGAACGCCGGCTCGGACAGGTCGATGGTCCGGTCGAGGCTCGCGGGGGCCGAGAGCAGGCTCAGGTTGTCGCTGCACTTGGACAGCAGCCGCTCGACCAGCGCCGAATCCAGGCGCTCCGGGGCGAACACCGCCTCGGCGATTCCCTGCGGCGGGTCCTGGTTGAAGTTGAGCGAGGCCGTCCCGAAGGCGATGTCGAGATCGGCGATCACCGTCTGGACACCCTGGCTGCGGGCCACCGACCACGCGAAATTATGTGCCACCGTCGAGGCGCCGATGCCGCCCTTCACGCCGACGACTGCCACTGTGCGGCCCACCGGCTTGACGCCCGGGGCCGTGAACAGGTCCGAGATCGCCGCGATCAGGGTCAGCGGCTCGACTGGGGCCATCAGGTAGTCGGACACCCCGCGCTGGATCAGCTGCCGGTAGAGCGTGACGTCGTTGAGGTGGCCGATCACGAGGACGCGGGTGCCCTCGTCGCAGACCTCGGCCAGGGCATCGAGGCACTCGACCGGCTTGGAGCGCACGCCCTGCGTCTCGATGACGATGACGTTGGGTGTCGGGGCGTGCCGATACGCCTCGATCGCGGCGGCGCCACCGCCCATCCGGACCTTGACCTGGGCCTTCTGCATCCGCCGGTCGAGGGCCGCGCCCTCGATCATGGCGGCCGTCTCGCTGGTCTCGCAGAACGCCTGGATGGTGATCCGGGGCACCGGGGCGATCGTGCGCTCGGTTGTCTCGGACAGGTCTGCCATGACGGCGCTCTCAGGTTCGCGTGCGGATCGCGGTGTCGGAAGGGGACGCGGTGGGTTTCGCGGTCGGCGTCAGTTGCCGCCGACCTGAGACTTGACGGCGGTCTGCCCATCCTGACGCCATGCGGTTGACGGATCCTTGCCGTCCCGCAACTGGCCGATGTCCCGCACCCGCTTCACTGAGTCGATCCGGCCCTCGGGGCGTCCGCGCACTAGGTCGACCGGATCCGCGACCTGCGCGGCTACGTTCGCCTGCATGGCGCAGCCCAGGTTCCAGGTTGGCCGGTTGCTGTAGTCGAACGCGAAGCTGCTGGTCCCGACATCCTGGGGCCACAGCCCGCACTGGTCCGCCACCTTGGCCTGCATGCGCTGGAAGCTCAGCCGGATCGGCGCGGCGAGGCTTGGCGCCGCCACCGCGTAGCCGCTCACCGTGATCGCGCGGGCGCCGACGCCGTTCTGGCCCCCGAACCGGCTCAGCGCCGCGGCCGTCCGCTCGATGGCGACCGCCTGGGCCGGCGGAACGCCCTGGGGCACCTCCATCAGCAGGACGCCGCGGCCGAAGCGGCGGTATTCCAGCATGAAGGCGTCGACATCGGCGGCTTGGCGCGGATCGAGATGGCCGATCCCTGTCGGGAAGACGTCGAGACTGCGGGTCCCGTCGGCCAGGACGATCGGGTGGCGTGCGCGGTAATCCGACAGGTCGATCCCGCCGGTGGTCGCGGGATCGCTCTTGCAGGCGGCCGCGAGGGCCCCGAGCGCGCAGGCGGCGAGCAGGCTCGCGGCGCGGCGGGACTGGGCGGTCGAAGGGCGTCCGGACATGGGTCGGGTGGCGGGTCCGGTTGTGGGTCGGGTCATGGCGTGCGGTCCCCAGCCTTACTCGACGATGAAGCCGACGCGGCCGCGATACGTGCGCCCGAGCGGCGCCGCGGCGGATGGGCCGACCGTGCCGTAGAGGCGGTTGATCTGGCCGAGCAGCACGGCCTGGCCGTCGGTGGCGTCGACGAAGTTGTCGTCGGGCCGGCTGACCTGCTTCGGCTCCATCGCCCGGGCGATGTAGGGGGTGCACATGATCATCAGCTCGGTCTCCTGGCGCTGGTAGTCGCGGGAGCGAAACAGCGCGCCGAGGACCGGCAGGTTGATCAGGCCGGGCAGGCCGGAGATCGCCTGCTTGCTCACCTGCTGAATCAGGCCGGCGGTCATCATCACGCCGCCCGAGGGCAGCTCGACCGTCGTCTCGGAGCGGCGCACCCTGGTGCCCGGCACCGCCACGGTCGAGTCACCGACCGTGAAGTTGAAGCTTTGTTGTGAATCGATCTCGGTGACGTCCGTGGCCACACGGATGGAGATGCGGTTGTCGGCGAGCACCACCGGGGTGAACGATAGGGAGACGCCGTAGGGCTTGAAGGTGATGCCGGGGGTGCAGAGGCCGCCGATCGCGCAGGAGGCCGAACTCGGCACCGGGAACTCTCCGCCGGCCAGGAACTTCGCGGCCTCGCCGGAGATCGCGGTCAGTGTCGGCTCGGCCAGGATCCGCGAGACGCCGGCCTGCTCGAAGGCCTTCAGGGTCGCCTGGAGCGAGAAGCCGCCGGCCTTGACGGAGGCCTGGATCTGGTTGGCCCCCGGCGTGCTGCCCCCGGTGATCGGGAACGGAAGGCTGTTGACCAGGGCCTGCGACGTGGCGAGCCCGGTCGTCGAGTCGATGGCCGTGCTGAGCGGGTTCAACGCCGCCCAGTTCCCGGTCATGTTGATGCCGAACTGCTTCAGGACGCTGCGCGACACCTCGACGACGGTGACGCGCAGCATCACCTGATCCTTGTTGCGGATGGTGAGGTTGTTGATCACCGCACCCCGTGCGCCCGCCGAGACGCCGCCGCTCGGCGCCCCCGAGCCGGCGCCCGCGCTGCCGAGCCCCACGAAGGCATTGGCGATGTCGATCGCCTGCTGGGCATCCGCGGAGGAATTGACGGAGCCCGACAGGAGCACCGAGGCGCCCGAGGAGCGCACGTCGAAGCGCCCGCCCGGGATGCTCTGGTTGAGCAGTTCGCGCAGGGTCCCGAGGTTGAGGTCCCGGGCCACCGTCACGTCGAGGGCGGCGATCTGGCGCCCCTCGGCATCCATCATGAAGATCGAGGTGGCGCCGTCGGCCATGCCGATCACGAACACCTTGCGGGTCGAGCGGACGACGGCGTTGGCCACCGCCGGGTTGGCAACGAAGACCTCCTTGGCGTCCCGCGGCAGGTCGATGATCACGGAGCGGCCGGCGGTCAGCTCGACCCGGCGGGTCGAGGCAGCCTCCGCGGAGCCGACCGTGAGCACCGGCGCGGGACCGAGGGCCGGGCGATCCAGCGCGGCGGCCGGCCCGTTCAGCGCGGCGATGAGGGCGAGGACGCAGGCCGCAGGGCGGGCCGGGCGGGGACGGGGCAGCGGGGGATACATGGCGCTCACGGCGGTCACGGCGTTTGCTGCCGCGCGACGCCGAAGCGCACCACGGTCAGGGCGGGTTCGGGCGTCTGCGACGGGGGCGCGTCGGCCAGCGAGGCGTCGGACACCCGGCCCGCATCGGCGAGGCTGCGCAGCGACAGCGACAGGGCGCCCACCTTCTGAGCGAGCGCCAGGGTTTCGGCCTGCGCGGGCGTGACCGCGAGGGTCGCGGTCTCGCCGGTCACGACGTTGGTGCCGTTCTTCTCTTGGATCAGCTGACCGATCGCCAGGACACGGATGTCGGTCAGGAGCGTCTGGGACAGCTGCGCGTCGCTGTTGTTGCCCCGGGCGTTCGTCTCGTCACGGAAGGTCCGGATCACGTCGACCCGGTCGTTGGGCAGGATGAAGCCGCCGGCCGAGTTGGTCCCGCGGCTGTCGGTGACGATGGCGACCGCCCGCATCCCGGACGGCAGGATGGCGGCCATGAAGCCGCTCTCCGGGCGCACCAGCTTCTGCGCACGAATCGGCTCGCCGGCGAGGAATCCCGAGCGGACGGAAGCCCCTACGGTTTCATCCAGGGCCTTCGGATTGTTCGTGCGCGTGAGATAGCCGACGGTCACGGCGCCGTCCGGCCAGGCCTGCCAGCGCAGGTCGGCGGCCCGCAGCACCTGACCCATAGGCATGTCGGCGGCGGCCACGAGGACGTCGGTCATCGGCGCCGGCGGCGCCTCGGCCTTCGGCGCCGGCGGGGGCGGCGGAGGCGGATCGCCGCCGCTCATCAGGAAGGCCGCACCACCGCCCGCCGCGAGGGCGATGCCGAGGACGGCCAAACGGGCTGGTTTCATCGCATGACCACGCGCCGGAGACGGCCGAATTGCCGCCCATGACCGGAACCTGCGCGGGGAATCGTGTAAACATGGTTAAGCTATTATAACTTCGCGACTTGCGGCCGGTCCGGAAAAGGGGCGCCTCCCGAGCCTGCATCACAATCCGCACGATCCTTCAGCATCCGGCCGAGCGTGGCCGTGGCGCGTCACGCGTTCGTGACCTATTCTTCCGCCGCAACCGCCTCAGAAGCGGACACTCGGACCAACCCGGGGGGAGACATGATCAGGACAATCGGCGGCGCGGTGCTGGCGGCCGCCCTCGCGGGGACGGCGCTCGGCTCGATCCCGGCCGCCGCGCAAGGCGGCGGCTTCTCGGGCAACGCCGTGCGCATCGGCATCCTCAACGACCAGTCGGGCCTCTACGCCGAATTCGGCGGCCAGGGCTCGGTCGAGGCCGCCCGGATGGCGGTCGAGGATATCGGCGGCACGATCGGCGGCGTCCCGATCGAGATTTTGACGGCCGACCACCAGAACAAGCCCGACATCGCTTCGGCCATCGCCCGGCAATGGTACGACCGTGACGGCGTCGACGCGATCATGGAGCTGACCACCTCCTCGGTGGCCCTGGCGGTCCAGGGCCTGTCCAAGGAGAAGAAGAAGATCACCATCACCACCGGGGCGGCGACCAGCGACCTCACCGGCAAGGCCTGCACGCCCTACGGCTACCATTGGGCCTACGACACGCGGGCGCTGGCGGTGGGCACGGGCGGCGCGCTGACCCGGGCGGGCGGCGACACGTGGTTCTTCCTCACCGCCGACTACGCGTTCGGCTCGGCGCTGGAGGCCGATACCAGCCGGGTGGTGACCGCCAACGGCGGCAAGGTGCTGGGGAGCGTGCGGCACCCGCTCTCCAACCAGGACTTCTCGTCGTTCCTGCTCCAGGCGCAGGGATCGAAGGCCAAGGTGATCGGGCTCGCCAATGCCGGGCTCGACACCTCGAACTCGATCAAGCAGGCGGCCGAGTACGGCATCGCCGAGGGCGGCCAGAAGCTCGCGGCCCTGCTGTTCACCCTCTCGGAGGTGCACGGGCTCGGCCTGAAGGTCGCGCAGGGCCTCACGCTGACCGAGGGCTGGTACTGGGACGCCAACGACGAGACCCGCGCCTTCGGCCAGCGCTATATGAAGCGCACCGGCCGGATGCCCAACATGATCCAGGCCGGCACCTACTCGGCGGTCCTGTCCTACCTGAAGGCCGTGAAGGCCGCCGGCACCGACGAGACCGACGCGGTCAACGCCAAGCTCAAGGCGCTGCCGGTCGACGACGTCTTCGCCCATGGCGGGGTCGTGCAGCCGAACGGCCGCATGGTCCACGACATGTACCTGTTTGAGGTGAAGAAGCCGGCCGAGTCGAAGGACCCGTGGGACCTCTACCGGCAGCTCGCCACCATCCCCGGCAAGGAGGCCTACGCCTCTCCGGCTGAGAGCGGCTGCCCGCTGACGGCGGCTGCGAAGTAGGGCTCACCCCATCATCGCGCGCGCAGCGAAGCGACCCAGGGCAGCGCCACCTCGGTGAGCGTGGCGCCGCTGGATTGCTTCGCTGACGCTCGCAAAGACGGCGGTGCGGCGGATCCTCGGACCGAAGACGCAGATCACCCCGCCCACACGCGCCGGTACAGCGCGACGATCTCGTCGGCACTGGGCTCCAGCGGGTTGTTGGCCGGGGAGCCGGAGGCGAGGGCCTGGGCCGCCATGGTGGGGAGCAGCGCCTCCCAGCGGGCCGGGTCGATCCCGTATTCCCGGGGGCCCGGCACGTCGAGGTCGTCGTTCAGCGCCTCGAGTTCCGCCACGAGCGCCGAGACCGCACTCCTGTCGTCGGTGTCGGGCTTGGCGATCCCCATGGCGCGGGCGCAGGCCGCGTAGCGATCGATGGCGGCCGGCGCCGAGAAGGCCGTGACCGCCGGCAGCAGCATCGCGTTCGAGAGCCCGTGGGCCACGTGGAAATGCGCGCCGATCGGCCGGCTCATACCATGCACCAGCGCGACGGAGGCGTTCGAGAAGGCGATGCCGGCCTGGGTGGCGCCGAGCATCATCGCCTCCCGGGCCGCCCGGTCGCCGGGATCGGTCCAGACCCGGCGCAGGTTCGGGGCGATCAGCTTCATCGCCTGCAGCGCCAGCCCGTCCGAGAACAGGTTCGACTTGCGCGACACGTAGGCCTCGATCGCGTGGGTGAGCGCGTCGATGCCGGTATCGGCGGTGAGCCGCTTGGGTTTCGAGAGCGTCAGCTCGTAATCGACCAGAGCCGCCACCGGCA
The DNA here is from genome assembly GCF_023546765.1 of Methylobacterium tardum. Taxonomy (NCBI): domain Bacteria; kingdom Pseudomonadati; phylum Pseudomonadota; class Alphaproteobacteria; order Hyphomicrobiales; family Methylobacteriaceae; genus Methylobacterium; species Methylobacterium tardum. The sequence goes on along the minus strand of NZ_CP097484.1, from coordinate 4,763,373 downwards.
GGTAGGCGAGACCGATGCACAGCATCTTCTCGTCCGAGGTCTCGTCGGTGACGATGGTGAAGCGGGTCGCCTCGGAGCCGGTGCCCGCGGTGGTCGGAATCGCCACGATCGGCAGGCCCGGCTCGTCCTGCTGGCGCGGCGCCTTGTAGTCGCGCATGTGGCCGCCGTGGCGGGCGAGCACCGCCACCGCCTTGGCGGTGTCCATCGGGCTGCCGCCGCCGAAGCCGACCACGCAGTCGAAATCACCGGCCTGGAGGGCGGCCAGCGCCGCCTCCACGGAGGCGACGGTCGGGTCCGGAACGGTCTCGGAGAAGATCGTCGCCTGCGCACCCGCAGCAGTCAGGCGCTCGAGCAGCGTGTCGGTGCGACCGCTGCCGGCGAGATAGGGGTCGGTGACCACGAAGGGGCGCGACAGGCCGAGTTGGCCGAGCACCTCCGGCAGGAGCCGCGAGGCGCCGGGGCCGACGCGCATCAGCCGGGGCAGGGCGATCGAGGCGACCATTGTCTTGCGTCTCCCACCCGGCGCCTGGGCTGGCCCGCCGGGACGACTGATCTTAGGCCCTGTGGCCGCGGGGCGAAACGGCTACCGCTGACAACCCGGGGCAAGGTAGCGGTTCGTTTCCGGCCATCAGCGGGCTGCACATCTCACTCCGTCGTTCCGGGACTGCGCAGCAGGGCCCGGAATCCAGAACCTCAGCGCATCCGGCATGGCGCCGACAGCGGTTCTGGTTTCCGGGCTCGCCTGCGGCGCCCTGGAAGGACGCCACGCGATGCTTGACCGGGGGCATCTTCGTCAGGGAGGCCATCACCTCCGGGTCAGCGATCCTTCGTAAGTGCCCGGCCCGGCGAACAGCGCGCCTGCCGCCTCGACCTCGCCGGCGATGAAGCCCGCCACCGCGCGGATATGGGCCGCCTTCCGGTGATCCTCGTGAATATGCATGTGGAACGAGCGGGTCAGGGACACCGCCTCGGGCAGCACCGGCACGAGCCCCGGATGGGCGGCCGCGATGAAGGCCGGCAGCACGCACAAGCCGGCGCCGCCGAGCGTCGCGTGGACCTGGGCCAGGAGGTTGGTGGAGCGCAGCCGCGCGGAGACCGGCGGGCCCAGGGCGCCGAGATAGTTCAGCTCGCGCGTGAACAGCATGTCCTCGATGTAGCCGACAAAGGGATGCCCCGAGAGGTCCGCGACCTCCGCGATTGGCGGCTCCCGCGAGGTAGGATTCGGCCGCGTAGACGAACAGCCGGTAATCGGTGAGCCGGCGCGCCACCACCCGCGCCTGCTGCGGGCCGGACAGGCTGATCACGATGTCGGCCTCGCGCTTCGATAGGCTGAAGATCCGGGCGGTTGCCATGATCTCCACCTCCAGGCCCGGGTGGCGGGCGGTCAGCCGGTGCATGCGGGGCGCGAGGAAGACGCTGCCGAACCCGTCCGGCGCGCCGATCCGCACCGTGCCGGAGACCGCCTGGGCCGCCTCCGTGGCGGCGCTCGCTGACAGGAACGCGCTCTCCATCGTCTCGGCAACGCCCAGCAGGTTCGCGCCGTCCTCGGTGAGCGCGTAGCCGAGGTTGCTGCGGTGGAACAGGCGGGCGCCGAGGCCCTCTTCCAGGGCCCGGATCCGACGGCCCACCGTGGTGTGCTCGGTGCCGGTGCGGGCGCCGGCGGCGCTCAGGGTCCCGGTCCGGGCCACTGCGAGGAAGAAGCGCAGGTCGTCCCAGTTGGGCCCCGCCCTGGCCATGACCGCACTCCGGCTGTGCATCGATGCACGACGGCTGTAAGCGCATCCGGCTTTATCGTTCAAGGGATCCTGTTAGGGTGCGCCAAAATCGAACGCCACATCACAGGGAGGCGCGCATGCGCACGATCGGGCATTACATCGGCGGCCGGAACGTCGGCGGCGAGAGCGGTCGGTTCGCCGACGTGTTTCACCCCTCGACCGGCGAGGTCCAGGCCAAGGTCGCGCTCGCCAGCAAGGCGGAACTCCGCGCCGCCGTGGAGAACGCCAGGGAGGCCCAGCCGGCTTGGGCGGCGACCAACCCGCAGAAGCGCGCCCGTGTGATGATGCGCTTCCTGGAGCTGATCCGCGCCGAGAACGATTCGCTGGCCGAACTCCTCGCCTCCGAGCACGGCAAGACCGTGCCGGATGCCAAGGGCGACATCCAGCGCGGCGTCGAGGTCGTGGAGTTCGCCTGCGGCATCCCGCACCTGCTCAAGGGCGAGTACACGGAAGGGGCGGGGCCGGGGATCGACGTCTACTCCCTGCGCCAGCCGCTCGGCGTCGTCGCCGGCATCACGCCGTTCAACTTCCCGGCTATGATCCCGCTGTGGAAATGCGCCCCGGCCATCGCCTGCGGCAACGCCTTCATCCTGAAGCCGTCCGAGCGCGACCCGAGCGTGCCGATCCGCATCGCCGAGATCTTCCTGGAGGCGGGGCTGCCGCCGGGGATCCTCAACGTCGTCAACGGCGACAAGGAAGCCGTGGATGCCATCCTCGACGACGAGGACATCAAGGCGGTGGGCTTCGTCGGCTCCTCGCACATCGCCGAGTACATCTACGTGCGCGCCGCCGAGACGGGCAAGCGCGCCCAGTGCTTCGGCGGCGCCAAGAACCACATGATCATCATGCCGGACGCCGATATGGGCCAGGCGGTCGACGCGCTGATCGGCGCCGGCTACGGCTCGGCCGGCGAGCGCTGCATGGCAATCTCGGTGGCCGTGCCGGTGGGCGAGAAGACCGCCGACCGGCTGATGGAGCGGCTGATCCCGCGGGTCGAGTCTTTGAAGATCGGCCCGTCGCATGACGGCTCGGCTGATTACGGGCCGCTCGTCACCGCCGAGGCGGTGGAGCGCGTGAAGAGCTACATCGACAAGGGCGTGGCCGAGGGCGCCGAGCTCGCCGTCGACGGCCGCGGCTTCAAGCTCCAGGGCTACGAGAACGGCTTCTACATGGGCGGCTCGCTGTTCGACCGCGTGACGCCCGACATGACGATCTACAAGGAGGAGATCTTCGGCCCCGTGCTCTCGGTGGTGCGGGCCAAGGATTACGAGGAGGCGCTGGCGCTGCCCTCGACCCACCAGTACGGCAACGGCGTCGCGATCTTCACCCAGGACGGCGACGCGGCCCGCGACTTCACCGCCCGGGTGAACGTCGGCATGGTCGGCGTGAACGTGCCGATCCCGGTCCCGATCGCCTATCACACCTTCGGCGGCTGGAAGCGCTCGGGCTTCGGCGATCTGAACCAGCACGGGCCGGACTCGATCCGCTTCTACACCAAGACCAAGACCGTGACGCAGCGCTGGCCGAGCGGCATCAAGAGCGGGGCGGAGTTCTCCATCCCGACGATGCGCTGACGCCGACGCTTCCTGAGCAGGCACCGCGTCATTCCGGGGCGCCGCAGGCGAGCCCGGAATCCAGAACCGCCATCGGAGCCTTGTCTTGAGGTCTCGACGGATCTGGATCCCGGGCTGCGCTTCGCGGCCCCGGGATGACGGACTTGATGCAAGAACGCCGGTGCCGCGTTCTTGCGCTCGCGGTTGATCCGCGTTCCGCGGGCGAAACCGAGCGACCCGTCTGACCTTCGGAGTACCGCCCAATGAGTTTCGGGCTCGACGAGGACCGGACCGCGATCCGCGAGATGGCCCTCGGCTTCGCGGCCGAGCACATCGCGCCGCACGCCCTCGACTGGGACCGGGACAAGACCCTCCCGGTCGAGACCCTGCGGGAAGCGGCCGCCCTCGGCATGGCGGGCATCTACGTCCGCGAGGATGTCGGCGGTTCGGGGCTCTCACGCCTCGACGCGACGCTGATCTTCGAGGCGCTCAGCACTGGCTGCCCGACCGTGGCGGCGTTCCTGTCGATCCACAACATGTGCGCCTGGATGATTGACGCCTACGGCGACGCCGATCAGCGCCAGCGCTGGCTGCCGTCGCTCATGGGCATGGAGCGGATCGCCAGCTACTGCCTGACCGAGCCGGGCTCCGGCTCCGACGCCGCGGCGCTCCGCACCCGCGCCGAGCGCGACGGCGACCATTACGTGCTCACCGGCGAGAAGCAGTTCATCTCCGGCGCCGGCGCCAGCGACCTCTACGTCTGCATGGTTCGCACCGGCGAGGCCGGGCCTTCGGGCATCTCGGCGATCGTCGCCGAGAAGGGCACGCCCGGCCTGTCCTTCGGCGCCGACGAGCGCAAGATGGGCTGGAACGCCCAGCCGACCCGCGCGGTGCGCTTCGACGGCTGCCGCGTGCCGGCGGCGAACCGCCTCGGTGCGGAGGGGCAGGGCTTCCGCATCGCCATGAGCGGCCTCGACGGCGGCCGGCTCAACATCGCGGCCTGCTCGCTGGGGGGCGCGCAGGCGGCCCTCGACAAGGCGCTGGCCTATATGGGAGACCGGCGAGCCTTCGGGGCGAAGCTCACCGACTTCCAGGCGCTGCAATTCCGGCTCGCCGACATGGCGACCAGCCTGGAGGTGTCGCGCACTTTTCTGCGCCACGCCGCCTCTGCCCTCGATGCCAAGGACCCGGCCGCGACGCAGCTCTGCGCCATGGCCAAGCGCCACGTCACCGATGCGGCCTTCGACGTGGCCAACCAGGCGCTCCAGCTGCACGGCGGCTACGGCTACCTCGCCGAGTACGGCGTGGAAAAAATCGTCCGGGACCTGCGCGTGCACCAGATCCTCGAAGGCACGAACGAGATCATGCGGGTGATCATCGCCCGCGGGCTGACCGGGGGTCGCCGATGACCGACGTGATCGCCGAGCGGGTCGGCGCCCTCGGGCGCCTGCGCCTCGACCGGCCGAAGGCCCTGAACGCCCTGACCCACGGCATGGTCCTGGCTATCGACCAGGCCCTCGACCATTTCTCCGCCGATCCCGGCATCGCCGCGGTGCTGCTCACCGGTGAGGGGGACCGTGGCCTGTGCGCGGGCGGCGATCTGCGCGGCCTGTACGACAGCCAGGGCACCGCCTTCGCCGAAGCCTTCTGGCGCGACGAGTACCGGCTCGATGCCCGGATCGCCGATTACGAGAAGCCGTTCGTGGCGGTGATGGACCGCATCACCATGGGCGGCGGCGTCGGGCTCGCCGGCCATGCCGCCCACCGCATCGTCACCGAGCGCTCCCGCGTCGCCATGCCGGAGACCGGCATCGGTTACCTGCCGGATGTCGGCGGCACGTGGCTGCTGCCCCGGGCTCCCGGCGAGATCGGCACCTATCTCGGCCTGACCGGCGAGCCGGTCGGCGCCGCCGACGCGATGTTCTGCCGGCTGGCCGACGCCCTGGTGCCGTCCGCGGGGCTGCCTGACCTGATCGACGCCCTCGTGGCGCTCGATCCGGATGCCGGGCACGAGGGCGTGCGGAACGTGATCGCCCGGTTCACTCAGGACCCCGGCCCGCCGCCGCTGGCGGCGCACCGCGCCCTGATCGACCGCTGCTTCGCCTTCGACATGGTCGACGAGATCCTGTCCGCCCTCGACGCGGACGGTTCGGACTTCGCGGCCGCGACCCGGAAGACCCTGCTGACCAAGGCGCCGTCGAGCCTCGTCCTGACGCTGTGCCTGCTGCGGCTCGGTCGCGGTGCCCCGAATCTGGAGGCCTGTCTGGAGCGCGAGTACCACGCGTCGCTGGCTCTGCTGGCGGAGGGCGATTTCCGCGAGGGGATCCGCGCCGCGGTGATCGACAAGGACAAGCACCCGCGCTGGAACCCGCCGACCCTCGACGCGGTCGATCCGGCCCGGATCGCCCGCTGGCTGGAGAAGCGGGCGGAGCCGGTTTTTTCGGACGCGCGGACGGGGGCGGTCTGAGGAGGTTTCGTTCTTCCCACCCACACCCTCATCCTGAGGTGCCGAAGCGGAACGTAGGCCTCGAAGGAGGGCTCCAGGAGCCATCGTGATCCCTGGAGCCCTCCTTCGAGGCCCGCTTCGCGGTCACCTCAGGATGAGGGCGCGGTTGGGCGACGCGAACGACAACAATCAAGGGAGAAGCAGGATGGCGCAGACCATCGGGTTCATCGGTCTCGGCAACATGGGCGGGCCCATGGCGGCCAACCTCGTGAAGGCGGGCCATACCGTACAGGGCTTCGATCTGGTGCCGGCCTCGCTGGAGGCGGCGCGCGCCGAGGGGATCGCGGTCGCGGGCTCGGCCCTCGAAGCGGCCGAAGGCGCGGAGGTCGTGATCACCATGCTGCCCGCCGGCCGGCACGTGGTCGAGGTCTGGACGCAGCTCGCCGAAGCGCTGCCCGCCGGCACGCTGCTGATCGATTCCTCCACGGTCGACGTGGAGAGCGCCCGCAGGGCCCACGCCCTCGCGGAGGCGCGGGGCTGCCTGTCGGTCGACGCGCCGGTCTCCGGCGGGACCGGCGGCGCCAGGGCCGGGACGCTGACCTTCATGGCCGGCGGCGCTGCGGCGGCGTTCTCGCGGGCCGAGCCGTTGCTCAAGGCAATGGGCAAGAACGTGTTCCATTGCGGCGATGTCGGTGCCGGGCAGGCGGCCAAGATCTGCAACAACATGATCCTCGGCATCTCGATGATCGGCGTCAGCGAGGCCTTCGCGCTCGGCGAGAAGCTCGGCCTGTCGCACCAGGCGCTCTACGACGTGGCCTCGGTCTCCTCGGGCCAGTGCTGGTCGCTGACCACCTACTGCCCGGTGCCCGGCCCGGTGCCGACCTCGCCGGCTAACAATAGCTACAAGCCGGGCTTCGCCGCCGCGCTGATGCTCAAGGACCTCCGGCTTGCGCAGGCCGCAGCGCTCGCCTCCGGCGCCGCGACACCGCTCGGCGCCGAGGCCGCGCAGATCTACGGTCTGTTCGAGAGCGCAGGCCACGGGGGAGAGGACTTTTCCGCGATCATCCGTATGCTCCGCGGGCAGGGAGGCGAGTCGTGAGCGAGGCGTACGAGACGATCCTGACGGAGACGCGCGGGCGCGTCCTGCTGATCACCCTCAACCGGCCGAAGGCGTTGAACGCCATCAACGCGCAGCTCACCCGGGAGGTGATCCGGGCGGCCACCGAGGCGGATGCCGATCCGGGCATCGGCTGCATCGTCGTCACCGGCTCGGCCAAGGCCTTCGCGGCCGGCGCCGACATCAAGGAGATGCAGCACGCCACCTACGCGGAGATGTACGCCGGCGACCGGTTCGCCGACTGGGATCGGTTCGTCGCCGTGCGCAAGCCGATCATCGCCGCCGTGGCGGGCTACGCGCTCGGCGGCGGCTGCGAGCTCGCCATGATGTGCGACATCATCCTGGCGGCCGACACGGCGCAGTTCGGCCAGCCCGAGATCAAGCTCGGGGTGATGCCGGGGATCGGCGGCAGCCAGCGGCTCACCCGCTTCGTCGGCAAGGCCAAGGCCATGGAGATGTGCCTTACCGGCCGGATGATGGACGCCGCCGAGGCGGAGCGGTCGGGCCTCGTCTCGCGGGTGATCGCCGCCGACCGACTTCTCGACGAGGCGTTGAAGGCGGCCGAGACGATCGCGTCGATGTCGCTGCCGATCGTCATGATGACCAAGGAGGCGGTCAACCGGTCCTACGAGACCACGCTGACCGAGGGCATCCGCTTCGAGCGGCGGGTGTTCCATGCCATGTTCGCCACCAAGGACCAGAAGGAGGGCATGGCCGCCTTCGTGGAGAAGCGGCCGCCGCGGTTCGAGAACACCTGAGCGGAACCCGTCTTTCTGGGGGAGGGACGTGGCCAAAGAACGAGGGGGAACGACCATGCCGAGCTTCCGGGAGGCCCGCGACTGTCTGCTGGCCCATCGCACCGATTACGCCGCCGCCGTCGCGGCCTTCGCGTGGCCGGATCCGGTGCCGTTCAACTGGGCGCTCGACTGGTTCGACGCGGTCCTCGCCGGTCCCGAGAGCCGCGACCGCGCCGCGCTCCGCATCGTCGAGGTAGGCAGCGGCGCCGAGCAGAGCTTCACCTTCGGCGAGCTCGCCGCACGCTCCAACCGCGTCGCTAACCATCTGCGGCAACTCGGCCTGAAGCGCGGCGACCACCTGCTCCTGTTGCTCGGCAACGTCCCGGCCCTCTGGGAGACCATGCTGGCGGCGATGAAGCTCGGCGCGGTGGTGATCCCGGCGACCACGCTGCTCACCGCCGACGAACTCGCCGACCGCCTCGCCCGCGGACGCCCGCGGGCGATCGTGGCCGGGCCGGAGCAGATCGCGCGGTTCGCGGGCCTCGACACCGGCGGCGCCATCCGCCTCGTCACCGGGTCCGCGACGGAGGGCTGGGCCGCCTACGACGACGCGGTCGAGGCGCCGGAGCGTTTCGCGCCGGACGCTCCGACCGGGGCCGACGACCCGCTGCTCCTCTACTTCACCTCGGGCACCACGGCGAAGCCGAAGCTCGTGCGCCACAGCCACCGCTCCTACCCGGTGGGGGCGCTCTCGACCATGTACTGGCTCGGGCTCCAGCCCGGGGACGTGCATTGCAACGTCTCCTCGCCGGGCTGGGCCAAGCACGCGTGGTCCTCGTTCTTCGCGCCCTGGAACGCCGGGGCGACGATCCTGGTGATCAACCAGGCGCCGTTCAACGCGGCCGCGCTGCTGGCGCAGCTGGAGCGCACCGGCGCCACCACGCTCTGCGCGCCGCCGACCGTCTGGCGGATGATCATCCAGGAAGACCTGACCGGGAAGCGCCTCGCCCTGCGCGAGGTCTGCGCCGCGGGCGAGCCCCTCAACCCGGAGGTGATCGAGCGGGTGAAGAACGCCTGGGGCCTCACGATCCGCGACGGCTACGGCCAGACCGAGACCACGGCGCTGATGGCCAACACGCCGGGCCAGCCGGTCGTGCCCGGTGCCCTCGGCCGGCCCCTGCCGGGCTACCGGGTCCGCGTCCTCGACATCGACGGCCAGCCGGCCTCCGAGGGGGAGGTCTGCCTCGAACTCGGGGCGCACCGGCCCGCCGGCCTGATGCAGGGCTACGACGACGGCCAGGGCAACCTGTCGGGTGCCGAGGGCGACCTCTATCGCACCGGCGACGTCGCCTTCGTGGACGACCAGGGCTGCTACACCTTCGTCGGCCGGGCCGACGACGTGTTCAAGTCCTCGGGCTACCGTATCAGCCCGTTCGAGCTGGAGAGCGTGCTGATCGAGCATCCGGCGGTGGCCGAGGCCGCTGTGGTCCCTGTCCCCGACCCGATGCGCCACACGATCCCGAAGGCCTACGTGTCCCTGGTGGTGGGCGCGACGGCCGGGCCGGAGACCGCGCTCGACATCTTCCGCTTCACCAATGCCCGGCTCGCGACCTTCAAGCGCCTGCGCGGGCTGGAATTCGTCACCGACCTGCCCAAGACCATCTCGGGCAAGATCCGTCGCGTGCAGCTGCGTCGCCTCGAGCACGACGGCGTCACCGACGATCCGCACCGGGGCAAGGCCTACACGCAGGCGGATTTTCCCGAGCTGAAGAGCGAGGCGGAGCGCAAGCTCGACCAGACCGCGGGGTGACCATTGCGGCGTGATCGCGCGGCTCGCGAAGACGGTTGCGACGTCCCCGATGCTTCAGGGACGCGGGTGACGAACGCTCAAGGTTTCCGTTTCCCGAAGCCGAAGCCACGGATTTGCCGGGCTGATCAAGCGACCCGTCGACGCTGTCCTGCGTCACCCAGCTCCGGCGGGCGAATCGATAAAATTGCGCGCATCGGCTTCAGCGCCGCGGAGGCTCTGCGGCGCAATTCTGTCCTCAACAACGGGGACGGGTTCGATGGGCGCGGGGCTTCTCAGGACGGTTCGAGGGATGCTGGTCGGTGCGGCGACGCTGCTCGGCCTTGCCGCCACCGCGCAGGCGCAGACGCTGGCAAGCCTTCCGTCCGAGGTGGGCGCCAAGATCCTCGGCGATGCCAAGCCGATCGCCGCGTGGGTGACGTTCTGCCAGTCTTACGCCGCTGAATGCGCGGTGGACCGGACGGAGCCGTCGCGGATCAGCCTGACGGCGGCGACCTGGGCGACGATCGTGTCGGTGAACCGTCGGGTGAACAAGGTGGTCGAGCCGATGACCGACCAGGACCACCTGCACGTGGCCGACCGCTGGGACCTGGCCGAGGACGGCATCGGCGATTGCGAGGACTTCCAGCTGCTCAAGCGCCACCTCCTGGCCGAGGCGGGCCTGCCGCGGCGGGCGATGCGCATGACTGTGGTGATCGACGAGAAGGGCGAGGGCCACGCGGTGCTGACGCTGGTCACCGACCGGGGCGACCTCGTCTTGGACAACAAGACCAACGCGATCCTGCCCTGGCACCGGACCGGCTACGTGTTCATCAAGCGCGAGAGCCAGGACGCCGTTTCCTGGGTGTCGCTCGGCGGCGTCACCTCCCCCGTCACAACCGCCAATCGCTGAGGAGTCTCAGGCCGCCCGGCTCAGCGACGGCTGCGTGAGGCTCGCCACGTAGGACTCGACTCGCCCGATGAAGGCCGCGAGGTGGGGGGCGACCCCCCGGAGGCTCGCAAGGTCCCGGACTAGGATGTCCCGCGACAGCACGCGATCGCCCTCGCTCGTCGCGCCGGCCAGATACGAATCGACCGCGTGCTTGGCGATATTGATCGCGCCGGCCCGACCATCCTCGGCGAGCGCTCTGATCACCTGCTGGATGGCGGGCTGCATCTCGAAATTCCTTTGTGGTTCGGCTCAGCCCAGCACCGGGCTGGCCACTTTCTTGCGATCCATTCGCGCGCAGGCCCAAACCTGCGCGTGCGGCTCTGAAAAGCCGGCAAAGCTGACGTGAATCAAGGCCTTCGGTGGTCGCGCAGACCGGCCATTCGCCCATTGCATGCGTGTGGCCTGAGTTCTGCGGATGCAACACCCGCCGAAAACGGAACCGCCCGTCGTTTGACGCGTTATCTACGCCGCTTCCGACCATTGTGCGCTGCGTGCGAGCATGTCACCTTTCCGTCATCATCGGGCGGCGGGGGCTTGGACCATGCGGCACGCGGATGGCGGGTTCTCGTGTCAGACGTTCGGCGGGCTGCGGTGGCGCGGCTGGACGGATCCGGTGCGCCGGGTGCGCCAGGTTCTGAGCTTCGCTCTGGTCGGCACAATCCTCACGATGGGCGGCGCCGCGACCCATGCCCATGCGCGCCTCGTCCTGCCCGATGAAGTCGCGGTCGCCGAGCCGACCGGACCGGTGCGTGCCATTGCGGGCTGGGCCGATTTCTGCGTGCGCACGCCCCAGGAATGCACGATCGACACCGCCGAGCCGGCCGCGATTCCCCTCACCGTCGCGGTGTGGCGGACGCTGCAGAGCGTCAACCGGCGGGTGAATGCGCGCATCCGGCCGATCACCGATCAGGCCCATTGGGGGGTCGCCGACCGCTGGGACTTCCCGGATGACGGGTTCGGGGATTGCGAGGATTACCAGCTTCTGAAGCGGCGCATGCTGGTGGAGCGCGGCCTGCCGCGGCGCGCCCTGTTGATGACCGTGGTGATCGACGAAACCAACGAGGGGCACGCGGTGCTCACCATCCGCACCGATCGCGGCGACTTCATCCTCGACAACAAGACCGACGCCATCCGCTCTTGGCGGCGCACCGGATACAGCTTCATCAAGCGGGCTGGCCAGGATGGACCGGCCTGGGTCTCCCTGGAAGGCAAGGACGGTACCGCACAGGTCGCGACCGCCGAGCCCTGACCGCGGCGACGCTCAGGCGCCGACCAGCATCGCCGCGAGATCGAGGGCGACGCGCCCCGAGAGCAGGCTCCAGCCGCAGGCGATCACCGTGGCCAGCATGACGAACGGCATCGGGCGTCTCTCGATCCGCCGGCCGCGCACGGTGTTGCGCAGGATGATGAACGGGGCCGAGAAAGCCAGCATCGGCAGGGCCGCCACAGCCGGCAGGCCGCCGCGTTCCAGCAGGCTGAAGCTCGCCCGCCGCGCCGCGAACAGCTCGAAGGCGCTGGCGATCAGGCCCGAGAGCGCGAGACCGATGCAGAGCGTCCGGATCGATTCGAGGGCGGCGGGCGTGAAGACCATTATTCGCGCTCCTGTACAGGTTGCGCGCAGTGTAGCCCCGCCATTTACCGGTTGTTAAGCACGGCCCCGCGTTAGCGTTAACCCGTGCACAGGCCACCAGGGGTGGAACCCGGAGCATTCGCTTCGAAGCGGGCGTTTCCGGTACGGAGCGCGCGATCGCCGATTGTGCTGCCGCCGGAGATCGTGCCGGCAGACCGATCGAACGCGCGGTGATTCCGGGGCGCCGGAGGCGAGCCCGGAATTCCAAGACGCTGGTGCGCCAAGATCTTGCCCTGACGGCGGTTCTGGATCCCGGGTTCCGCTGCGCGGCCCCGGGATGACGGCGCGGATGCTTCGGCGCCATGGCGACGCCCACGCCCCTAGGGGAGGCTGAGAGCCTCCGAAGCGATCCCCGGGGTAGAATCCGCGTGGGGATCGGACGGACCGGGCCTCGTGCCTCAGGCGTCTTCCTCGAGGTCGATGTCGAGGATCGCCATCCGGAACACGAAGGAATCGTCGCCATCCTCCTTGTCGTCGGCGATCACGCCGATCGACTCCTCGCCGATGAACACCTCGGCGGAATCGCCGGTCTTCATCGCGGTCAGGCGGATGTTGTTGTTCGCGAACTTGCGGCGCAGGTAGTCCTGGAGCTTCGCGGTTTCGGCTTTGGTCACGCTGTCTGATCTCCCTGGCGGCGCCGGCGCCGCTGATGGGCGGTGGGCTTGCCACGCCTGCGACGGAGCGGCAAGCGCGGCCATTCGCGCCGCGCGGCCGCCTCAGATGCCGTCGCCGAGATGGATGAACTGATCGAGGGCGACGAGCTGATCCATCGCCCGGGCCGGATCGTCGCAACCCGCGGTGCCGACCACCCGGGCCGGCACGCCGACCACCGTGGTGTTGGGCGGCACCGGGCGCAGCACCACGGAGCCGGCCGCCACCCGGGCGCAGGCCCCGACCTCGATGTTGCCGAGGATCTTGGCGCCGGCCCCGATCATCACGCCGCGGCGGATCTTCGGGTGACGGTCGCCGCGCTGCTTGCCGGTTCCACCCAGGGTCACGGCGTGGAGGATCGACACGTCATCCTCGATCACCGCGGTCGAGCCGACCACGAGCCCCGTGGCATGATCGAGGAACACGCCCCGTCCGATCCGCGCGGCCGGATGGATGTCGCACTGGAACACCTCCGAGACCCGGCTCTGGAGGTAGAGGGCGAGATCGCGCCGGCCCCGGTTCCAGACGTGATGGGCGAGCCGGTAGGCCTGGAGGGCGTGGAAGCCCTTGAAGTAGAGCACCGGTTCGAGGGCCCTGAGCGTCGCCGGATCGCGGTCGATCACCGCACCGATATCGGCGCGGAACGCCTGCCCGATGCTCGGATCGGCGGTGATCGCCTCGTGGAATGCGTGCGCGACGAGGTCGGCCGTCAGGGACGGATGGCCGAGCCGGGCGGCGACCCGGTGAGACACCGCCCCTCCAGGGTGGCGTGGTTCAGGATCGTCGCGACGATGAAGGATGCGAGCTGCGGCTCGCTGCGCAGCACGTCCTCGGCCTCGGCGCGAAGCCGCGACCAGACCGGGTCCAAGACCGCGAGATCATGGCCCGCGGGATCGTGGGATTCGCGGTTGAGGGCTGGGCTGGCGCTCATGGTCGGATGCTCATGTCCGAGACTCCGGGCTTGCTCGCCGCCGCTCTGCCGTGCAGCGCCGGGTCAGGGCAGGGTGATGGACCCCGCTCCGCAGGGTCGATGATCTGGCCCTAGCGTGGTGTGTTGCGCCGCAGTGATCAAGGGCCGCCGCGCCGGAAGGGCTGCGTCGGCGGCATGGCTGTCACCGGACCGGGCGGGAGCGGCTCAGTCCGCAGTCGGCACCGGGTGCTTGAACCGGGCCTCGATCGCCGCAGTCAGCCGGTCCAGCATCGTCTGGACCGGAATGTTGGAGGTGTCGACCGTGGCCGGCGCCCGCGCGTAGAGCGGCTCCCGGCTCGCCAGCACGGCACGCAGTTCCTGCATCGCCGAGGCATGGTCGCCCGTCGTCGCGAGATGGCCCTGCTCGCGGACGCGGCTCATGTGCTCCTCGGGCCGGGCGCGCAGCCAGATCGTGTAGAAGGCCTGGAGCAGCAGGTCGTAGGTCAGCGGCTCGGCGACGATGCCGCCGCTGGTCGCCAGGATCAGCGGCCCGGGGTGCTCGGTCAGCCGGCGCAGGGCCGCCTGCTCCAGGCGCCGGTAGCCCTCCTGGCCGTAGATCGCGAAGATCTCCTGCACCGAGAGGGCGTTCTCGCGCTCGATCTCGGCGTTCAGCTCCACGAAGGTCCAGCCGAGGCGCTCGGCCGCGAGCTTGCCGAGGGTCGACTTGCCTGCGCCGCGCAGGCCGATCAGCGCCACCCGCGGGCGATTGCTCGCCTCGGGCCGGTTGCCGCCGGACAGCGCCTCCTTGGCGGCGGCGATCTGGGCCGGGCTGGCCGGCTGAGAAGGTCGCGCACCAGAGGCCAGTCGGGCAGGGCGTCGTTGCCGGTGATCAGGTCGTCCAGGCGCACGCCCATGGCGTTCGCCACCCGCCGCAGCAGGATGATCGAGACGTTGCCCTGGCCGCCTTCCAGCTGCGCGATGTAGCGCTCGGACAGGCCCGAGGTCTGCGACAGGACCTTGCGCGACAGCCCGCGCACGGTGCGCGCGTGCCGAACGCGGCGCCCGAGGTCCGTGAGAAAGAGAGATTCCTGTTCCAACACGCCGCTCATGGCGCAGTCCGCTTTCCTGCCAGCTCGAAAGCAGAGTCCGTGCCCTGCATACCTGCCGCTTCGCGATCCACCGCTTTCCACGATCCCGCAGGGCAGCAAGCTGCCCGAGCATCTGCGCGGAGACTGACGTATCCTGCCCTGAGGTCTGTGTTGCGCCGCCTGTGTCCGGCCGCTGCAACCGGGCGCCGATGCATACCGGGCCGGTCCAACCACGCTGCTGGCGTGCCGCCTATGTGTTGCGGAACGCCCCGATGGTCAAGCCTTGGGCATGATCCTTGTGTGGGCAGACGTCCGGTCAGGGCTGTCTGCGGCCGGTCGAAGGCGGCTCCGCGCCTCTGTCACTCGACCGGCAGGGCCACGGCCTCGCGCACGGCCACGCTGGCGGGTGCGCGCCGCGGCGTGGCGGCGGCCAGCATCTGAAGCGACGGACGACGCGGCGGCAGCGGCACCTCGACCGCCTCGGTGGCCGGGGCGGTCGCAGCGGCCTCCGCCTGCGGCTGCGGAGACAGGCGCAGCTCCGCGATCTCGGCGGAACGCGCATCCGCCACGGCGACGGCACTGGCGAGGCCCGCGGGCCGGCGCGGCGGGAGCGGGACCTCCACGGCCTGGACCGCGCCGCTCTGGTCCGCCGTTGCCGGGGCCGCGGCGGCCGCCGACGGCTCGACGGACAGGCTCGCGAGCTGGACCGTCGCCCCGTCGAGACCGGCCGGGCGGCGCGGCGGCAGGGGCACCTCGACCCGCTCGCTCGGCACCTCCGCCACCATGGCGGCGCTCGGCGCGTAGGCCAGGGCGGACGCGGCCGGGCCGGCGGTGCGGTCGGCCGCGCCGCCGCCGAACAGGCTCGCCAGGGCGCTGGCCGAAGCCGCCACGGGGGCGACCACCGAGGCGACCTCGGTGGAGATGCCCTGGCGCTTGGCGGCGTAGTAATAGCCGCGGTTGTAGTACTGGTAGGCTTGGCTGACGTTCCCCTGGGCGGTGCGGTAGGCACCCGCCAGATAGGCCACGCCGTAGCGCAGGTTGGTCTCCGGATCGAAGAGCCCCGCGGCGTCGCCCGTGTAGCCGAGGCTGCGCGCGGTCGCGTGCTTGATCTGCATGAGCCCGAGCGCGCTGCCGCCCTTGGCTTTCGGGTTGTAGTTGCTCTCGCGCTTCACCACCGCGTGGACGAAGCTCGCCGGAACCCCGTTCGCCTTGGCCTGCTGCTCGATCAGCGCGTCGATGTTGTCGCGCGCGCCCTGCCCGAAGGCGACGGCGGGCACGACCGCGATGGCGGCGGCCAAGAGAAGGCGATGCATGCCGAGACCCGGAGCTGCTTGTTCTGTGGCTAAGCTAGGTCGCGGGCAAATGAGGCCGGAAAGCGGCCTCGGTTCGACAGCCTGTGGGCGACGGCTGCGTCGGGCGCGGTCGCGCCCGGATCTGTGCTTCGCCGGCAACAGCCGCACGGCCTTCCGGCTGCCGGCGGCGTTATCCACAGATTGGTGCGGACGGGTTCGGGCGCCGACGAAGCCGGCGCGCGTCAGGGCAGGATGAAACGCGCGACGCCGTGGGCGAAGCCGTCCGCGTCGTTGCTGTCCGTGACGGCCTGCGCGGCCGCCTGCACGGCCGCCTCGGCATTGCCCATCGCCACCGAGAAGCCGCTGCGGGCGAACATCGGCCGATCGTTGCCGGCGTCCCCGAAGGTGGCGATCCGTTCGGGCGGAATGCCGAGATGCGCGCTCATCCAGGTCACGAACCGGCCCTTGTCGAGGTGGGGCGGCGTGACGTCGAGATAATAAGCCTGCGAGCGATGCACCGTGGCCCGGTCGGCCAGGGCCGCCCCGATCTGCGCCTCGCAGGCGGCGAGGTGGGCGTGGTCGCGGCTCACGCCGACGATCTTGGAGGCGGCGCCCATGAGCGTGCCGAGGTCGGCCACGACGCGCGGCTCCGCGCCGATCGTGCGGCGTTCCAGATCCGTGTAGGGGCCGTCCGGATCGCGCAGGCACCAGGCGCCTTCGGCGAAGACCCAGATATCGAGCCCGGCGGCCAGGAGCTGATCGAGCGCGGCCCGGGCAGCGGGTTCCGGAATGAGGCGCTCCTCGATCGGCGACAGGTCGGGCCGCACCACGCTGGCGCCGTTGAACGCCCCCATCGGCAGATCGAGGCCGAGCTGGGCGACCAGATTCCGGAGCCCGATCGGTGGCCGCGCCGAGGCGATGCTGAAGCCGATCCCGGCCGCGCGCAGCCGGCTCACGGCCGCGACCGTGGCGGCGGTCAGGCGCTTGTCGCCGGTCACCAGCGTGCCGTCGACGTCCGAGATCACCAGGGCGATCCCGGCGGCTTTGGCGTGCTCCGATTCCATCGATTCACTCTGCTCCGGTCTCCGCGCACGCTTCGGCCGCGAGCTGTGCCACGACGCGGTCCGCGATCCGCTCGGGCGGCTCGGTGATCCCGACCGTGATCGGGTGCTCGTCCGGACCCGGAGGCTCGAGCGTGGCGAACTGGCTGTCCAGAAGGCGGGGCGACATGAAGTGCCCCTGGCGCGCGACCAGGCGTTCGGCGATCAGGGCCTGGTTGCCGTCGAGGAAGACGACGCGCACCCGGGGATTCCCACCGGTGAGGACGTCCCGGTAGGCCCGCCGCAGGGCGGAGCAGACCACCACACCCGATTCCCCTGCCTCCAGCCGATGCCGGATCCAGACCGCGATCCGGGCGAGCCAGGGCGCGCGATCCTCGTCGTCCAGCGCGTGCCCCGCGTGCATCTTCGCCACGTGCTCGGGGGTGTGGAAGCTGTCGCCGTCGGCGAAGATCCAGCCGAGCTTCTCGGCGATCAGGGCGGCGACGGTGCTCTTGCCCGAACCCGAGACGCCCATGACCACGAGGACCTGCGCGGCGGAGGTCGCCATCGCCGCATCGTGCGTTGTCCCCGTCTGCGGATTCATCAGGACCACCGCGGCTCCGAGGCGCTCTGGGCACCGTGAGGTTCATCAATAGGACGAGGACCGGGGAAGGAAAGATCGTCGCATCGATCCGAGCATCATGCGGCGGGCTAGGAACCACCCCGCAGACCGTGCGTTCTCATCTGCGAAGACGGAACATTTCAGGAACATAGATCGATGGCCAGCACCGCCGGGAAGTCAGCGTCGAAGACCGATCAGAAGTCCGCAGCGGCTTCGGACAACCCCAAGACCGATCCCAAGGACAGCTCGAACCAGATCAAGGATCCGGACCAGTGGACCACCGGCGGCGAGCCGATGACCGGCGCTCAGGCGTCCTATCTCAAGACGCTGTCGGAGGAGGCCAAGGCGCCCGAGGCGTTCGACCCGGAGCTCGATAAGGCCGAGGCCTCCAAGCGGATCGATGATCTCCGCCACAAGGCCGGTCACGCCTGACCAGCCGGCGGGCGCGTCCGCGTGAACGGGCGCGCCCTGGCGGAAGCCAAGTCCTGTTTTAAGCCTGTTTGATAACGCTGTGTCGCGCATTCCATTAAGCCGACGGCAAGTGCAGCAACGCTAGACATGATCCCGGGCTGAGCGGCCGCGCGCGTGGCACCGCTTGGCGAGAGGGCGTTTCGACCATGGACGAGCCGAGTTGCGGCAGGACGGGGGCGGGCACCCCGCTGGTCCGGATCCTAGCCGGCCTCGCAGGTCGGACGATCGTCGAAGGAACACGATTCAAGCGGGACGCTCGCGGATCGACGGCGCTGGAATATGCGTTGATCGGCTTCCTGGTGTTTGTGGTCGCAGTCGGAAGCATCCGATTCTACGTGTCGCGACTGAATACGGTCTACGACCGGATCAACACGGCCGTCACGCAGGGCAACTGAGCGCTGCCGCGCGCCGGGTCGAGCCGGGCGACGCCGATCCGCCCGGTTTGCGGGCGGCTATTTTCAGAACCCGATAGTGCTGTCGTGCCGCCGCAAGCGGTGTTTTCCCCTGCTTGCCCTGAAAAAGCTGTGCTTAGCGAGGATGAATCCGCGGGCTCGACCGTCGCGGGTGCAGTGTGGCCCACCCGCTACGGACACCCAGGCCGCCTTGGGCTAGGCACGGGCTCGGCAATACCGATGGGCAACATCTGGATGCGCACACTTCCCCTCGCCCTGCTCGCCGCGACGGCGATGTCGGGCTGCACGTACCTGCCCGCGGCGGGTCCGACGGCGAGCGCGATCCAGGCGGGGTCGGAGGTGGCGACCGCCGACGGCGGCCTGCTGGCGCGCTACGAGATCATCGACGTCACCCCGAGCGTGGTCGAGGCCCTGCGCGGCCGGCCGCTGGACAGCCTGCTCGCCTCGTTCGGCGATCACCGCCCCTCGACCGAGCCGGTCATCGGCATCGGCGACATGGTCTCGGTCTCGGTCTGGGAAGCCGGCTCCGGCGGCCTGTTCTCCGGCCCGCTGGTCGCCGACCGGTTCTCGGCCGGCTCCAAGTCCGCCCTCATCCCCGAGCAGCCGGTCGGGCGCGACGGCGCCATCTCGGTGCCCTATGCCGGCCGCATCAAGGTCGCCGGCCGCCGCACCCAGGACGTCCAGGCGCTGATCGAGACCGAACTCGCCGGCAAAGCCATCCAGCCGCAGGTGCTGGTCTCGGTCACCCGGCCGATCAGCCAGGCCGTGACCGTCACCGGCGAGGGCGCGGCCGGCGCCCGCCTGCCGCTCTCGGGCCACGGCGACCGAATCCTCGACGTCATCGCCGCCGCCGGCGGCAACCGCGCGCCGGTCAACGAGACCTTCGTGCGGCTGTCGCGCGGGCCGGTCACCGCCACGGTGCCGCTGACCACGGTGGTGTCCAACCCCAAGGAGAACATCTACCTGCGGCCCAACGACGTGCTCACGCTGGTGCGCGATCCGCAGACCTTCATCGCGGTCGGCGCCCTCGGCAACAGCACCGAGCTGCCGTTCCAGGCCGATGGCATCACCCTGGCGCAGGCGCTCGCCAAGGCGCGCGGCCTGTCGGACTTCGCCGCCGACCCGGCCGGCACGTTCATCTTCCGCTTCGAGCCGGCCAGCGTCGTGCGCCGGCTCAACCCGGGCTCGAAGCTGCTCGGCACGCCGCTCGTGCCAGTGGTCTATCGGATCGACATGCGCGACCCCAACAGCCTGTTCGTCTCCCAGGCGTTCCGGATGCGCAACCGCGACCTCATCTACGTCTCGAACGCGCCGTTCACCGAGGTCTCCAAAGTGCTCACCGCCTTCAGCGGCGTCACCGGGCCGATCTCGTCGCTATCGACCGCGTACTTCTACGCGAAGTAACACGCGGCCCGCCCTCGGGGCGCGACGGAAAAAAATCGCGTTTCCCGCTATCCTCGCGTATGGGCTTCGGGTGCGGTGCGGGAAAGGTGTGGCCATTGCACTCCGCTTCGCCCGTGGCTGCCGCACGCAAGGATGCCTAGAAGAGGCCGATGAAGATCGGACGCGTCGTCCCCGCAGGTGGGCCGTTCCGGCCCGCGCTGATCTCCCTGAGCCTGTGTGTTGCGCTCCTGTCCGCCGCCCCGGCGGCGGCCGACATCGTGATCGGCGTGGCGGTTCCACGCTCGGGGCCCTACGTGGCGGTCGGAGAGCAGGTGCTGCGCGGGGTCGAGGCCGCGGCCCGGGACGCGAACGCCATGGGCGGCCTCGACGGCCAGCCCGTGACCCTCGACGTCCAGGACGACGCCTGCGACTCGAACACCGCGACGGCGGTGGCCAACCATTTCGTGCGCTCCGACGTGCGCCTCGTCGTGGGCCATGTCTGCTCCAACGCCTCGATCGCGGCCTCCGACATCTACGCCCAGAACGGCGTCGTGATGATCACCGCCGCCTCGGTGGCGGCGCGGCTCACCGACCGGGGATTGCCGACCGTCTTCCGCGTCTGCGGGCGCGATGACGACCAGGCCCGGCTGTCGGCGGCCGTCCTGGCCGAGCGCTTCCGGGACCGGAAGATCGCGCTGATCCAGGACCCGACCCCGGCATCCCGCACCCTCGCGGCCGCCACCAAGGACAATCTCAACCGCATCGGCGTCAACGAGGCGCTGTCGCTGTCCTTCTCCCCCAGCGACGCCGACGATGCCGCCTTGGCGGATCGCCTCAAGGCTGCGGGGATCGAGGTGGTCTATTACGGCGGCGATGCCACCGAGATGGGCCGCTTGGTGAAGGTTGCCGCCGACCGAGGCTTTCGCCCGCAATGGTTCGGCACCTCGGCGATCGCCACGCCGGATTTCGCCAAGATCGCCGGGCCGGCCAGCAACGGCGTGCTGATGACCTTCTACCTCGACCCGAGCCGGCAGCCCGCCGCGGCGAGCGTGGTGAAGGCGTTCAAGGCCGAGGGCGTCGATCCGACCGGTTCGACGATCTACGGCTACGCGGCCATGCAGGCGCTGGTCGCGGCCGGCAACTTCGCCCATTCCGCCGCGCCGCGGGCCGTCGCCCAGGCCCTCCACACGGAGCGCTTCGACCTCGTGCTCGGGACCGTAGGCTTCGACGCCAAGGGCGACGTCACCGCGCAGGGCTACGTGCTCTACGTCTGGAAGGACGGGAGCTTCACGCCGGCCGGGAAGTGACGGCCCGCGAGAGGCTCTTTTCGCGCCCTAGCCGCCCGCAGCATCGACCTCCGCGCCGCGGCCCAGGCCGCGCAGCAGGTCGGCGAGGTGCGGCCGGACCCGCAGCTGCAGGGCGTGAAGCTGCCGGACCGCTTCGCTGAGCTGACCGCCCCGGTTCAGCATCGCGTCGGCGAAGCCGATCATCCGGGCATTGGGCCAGGCGGGCTCGCGCAGGGCGTGCAGGCGCGCCACCAGCGCCTCGGCGGATGTCTCGGCCTCGGTCTGCGCGAACACAATCAGCAGCGCCGCCGTCGAGCGCGACAGGCCGTAATGGCAATGCACCAGGAGATGGGCGGCACCGTCGAGCTGCCGTCCGAAGTCGAGGATGGCCGCGACGTGCTCGGGCTGCGGCGGCACGAGGCCCTCGCCGGGGCCGAGGCAATCGTGGAAGCGCAGGGTCGTGCGGGCATGGAGGCCGTAGCCCGCGAACGCCTCGGGTTCCGGCGTGCCGGGATCGAGCAGGGACAGGACATGGCTGACGCCGCGCGCGCCGTGGCCCGCCAGCTCCTCCAGGCCGCAGACGGTGTGCAGGGTGACGGCGGGCTCTGATCGCATCCGCGGCGCGTAGCACGAGGGGATGCCCGTTTCGAGGCGGGACGGAACTGGCCCCGGCGCCCGCGACTTTCGAGAACCGGCGCGGACGTGCTACCTGCGGCCGCCGATCCCGCGCCGGCCGGATCGGAGTTGCTCGAACGAGATGCCGTTGGACGAGACTTACATCGCGCACCCTCCCACGGCCGGGACGCGGCGCCGGACGGTGTTGACCGCCGGCCTCGGCGCGGCCGCCGCGATCGCCGGGCCGTTGGCGGCTCCCGCTCGCGCGGAGGGCGCACCCGAACTGCGCTGGCGTCTGTCCTCGGCTTACGCGAAGAGTCTCGACATCCTGTTCGGCGCGCCCGAGGCGCTCAGTCGGATCGTGGCCGAGGCCACGGATGGGCGCTTCCAGATCCAGGTGCAGGGCCCGGGCGAGCCTGTGCCCGCGGACGGATTGCTGGACGCCGTGGCGGCGGGCACTGTCGAGATGGGCCACGGCCCCGCGACGCTGGGCATGGCCAAGGACCCGACCTTCGCGCTCGCCACCGCGATCCCGTTCGGCCTCAACGCGCGGGGCGCCGCCGCCTGGTGGCAGGCGGGAGGCGCCGCCGAACTCTTCGGCGAGGTCTTCGCGAAGGCTGGTTTGGTCTGTCTGCCCGGCGGCAATACCGGTGCCCAGATGGGCGGCTGGTTCCGGCGCGAGATCAAGAGCCTCGCCGACCTCCAGGGCCTCAAGTTCCGGATCGGCGGCATGGGCGGGCAGGTGCTGGCCAAGTTCGGGGTCCAGCCGCAGGCGGTGCCGGGTCCCGAGATCTACGCCGCCCTGGAGAGTAAGAAGCTCGATGCCGCCGAGTGGATCGGCCCTTACGACGACGAGCGGCTCGGCCTGCAGAAGGTCGCACCGGTCTATCACTATCCCGGCTTCTGGGAGGGCGGCGCGATGCTGCACTTCTGGTTCAACGCCGAGAAGTGGAAGGCGCTGCCGAAGGCCTATCAGGCTGTCCTCCGGATGGCCGCCGCCGAGGTCGGCGCCGATGTTCAGGCCAAATACGACGCGCGCAACCCCCAGGCTTTGCGCCGGCTCGTCGCCGCGGGGGCGCAGCTGCGCCCCTTCCCCCAGGAGGTGATGGAAGCGGCCCTCAAGAACGCCAACGACGTCTACGGCGAGATCGCCGCCAAGAACCCCGATTTCCGCCGGGTCTACGAGGCGATGCGCACCTTCCGCAACGAGGAGTACCTCTGGTTCCAGGTGGCGGAGTATACCTACGACAATTTCATGATCCGGGCCCGGGCGCGGGGATAGCGTCCGGCCGGGCAATGGCGGGCGGGGAGGGCTGGATGGCCGGAGCGCTGAAGGTCGGTTTGGTGCTGCTCGGGGCTGCGCTGCCCCTCCAGGCGCAGGCGCAATCCTCCGCCAACCTGACGGCCCTGCGCGGGCTCGTCCCGGTGGCGCGGCTGCAGACCTCGCCGGATGGCCGGGCGGCGCTCGACGCGAATCTACGCGTCACCGGCGACATTCAGACCGGCGATCTCAAGCAGCCGATTCTCCTGCCGTTCCCCGAGCAGCAGCAGCTCGCCCTGCGGGACTGCTTCATCACCGACGGCAACGCCGCGAACCTCGCCGACGGCCTCGGCACGACGCTCGCCCAGGCCTACCACGCCAAGGCGACCTACAGCGACTACAAGACCTTCACGAGCATCGCCCCGGCGGTCGCCAACCTGATCGGCTACACCAACAACGTGAGCAAGTCGGATTCGAATTCCGGCAAGTACTTCTTCGCCAACGCCACCACCAACGGCAAGCATCCGGTCTCGGCCGAGGCCGCCGCGATCCTTGCGGACGGCGCCGTGACCGACGTGTTCGGAAAGGCCTACGACCGGCCCGCCGGCAGCCCCGGTGCCGACCGCTACGGCAATTCGCGGCCGTTCCAGACCCTGCCGCGCCTCCGGGCCTATCGCGGCCAGGACTATTTCGGCGATCCCTCCCACAGCCTCGACTGGCTGCGCGGCCCCTCGCAGGATCTCGCCGACAGCCCGTCCTACCCGAGCGGCCACACCACCTACGGCTATACCGAGTCCATGCTGCTCGCGCTCCTCGTGCCGGAGCGCTACCAGCAGATGGTCGCGCGCGCGGCCGAGTACGGCAACGACCGGATCATCGTCGGCGCCCATTACGCGATGGACGTGCTCGGCGGGCGGGCGACTTCGCTCCACGCCCTGGCTCACCTGCTGGCCAACGATCCGGCCTATGTCGGCCAGATCCGGAAGAACCCGGCCGTGCTCGACAAGGCCAGTGCCGAGGCCGACAAGACGGTGGGCGTGACCGATTACCGGGCGCTCCTGACGGAGGCCCGGGCGGCCATGACCGCGGCGCTGAAGGCCGGCTGCGGCGACACGGTGGCGGCCTGTGCCGCGAAGGATGACGGCCGGTTCAAGGACCCGGCCGCCAATGCGGCGTTCTACGCGGCGACCCAGACCTACGGCTTGCCCGTGGTGCATCCGGAGATCGCCGGCCGCCGGGAAGACGTGGCCAAGGTCGCCCCGGAGGCGGGCCACCTGCTCACCGCGGCCTTCCCGTCGCTGACGCTCGACGAGGCCAACGCCATCCTCACCGAGACCCAGGGACCGGGCGGCGGCTTCCTCGACGACGGCTCGGAGTTCGGCGTCTATTCCCGCCTCGACCTCTACACGGCGGCCGGCAAGGCCGCGGCGCTGGCGGCGAGCCGCGGCGGGACGAGCGCGACGCGCTGAAGGGGACGCCGACTGCGTCGTCGCGCCGTCAGCGCAACACCCCCTCCGCCAAGGCGCGCTGGATGCCGCGCACGTCGGTACCCTTCTTCAGGGTACGCTCGATCGGCTGCGGCGTACCTGACACCCAGATCTTGAGTTCAGCATCGAGATCGAACGTGCCGGCCGTCTCGACCGAGAAGCGCACGATGGCCCGGTAGGGCACGGACAGGAACTCGACCTTGCTGCCCGTGACACCCTGCACGTTGATCAGGATGACGCGGCGCTCGGTGAACACGAACACGTCCCGGATGATCTTGAAGGCGAGGCGGGCCGTCTCGCCCTCGATCAGGATTCCCTCGAGTCTGCGCTCGAGGGAGGCGGCATCGACCGCGCTGCCGTGGCCCAGCAATCCGTCAAGTAGACCCATGATCCCGCCGCTGCGTCATGTGTGTCCGCCTACGATAGCATCCACCCGAGGCGAAGACTCCACCGATACGGGCCGGCGGGAGCGCCGCGAGGCTCAGGCACGGCGCCCCGCTCTCACGGCGACCCGCCGCGCGCTCACGGCGTGCGCTTGCGCAGCACGAAGTCCCCGAGCGCCAGGAACTTCTGGGCCCGCTTTCCTGTGTCGACCTCGGTGGTGAACACGTTGCCCTTCGAATCGACCGCGAGGTTGTGGACCCAGTGGAACTGGCCCGCCATGCGCCCGTTCCGGCCGAAGGCTCCGACCACCTCGCCAGTGGCCCGCGACAGGGTGCGGACCTCGTTGTTGGCGCCGTCGGCGTTGAGCAGGTAAGTCTCGTCGGCGTCCGGCCACAGGGCCAGCTCCCAGACCGAGCCGTTCGCCCGGGTGTTCTTCTCGACGAAGAACTCCTTCACGAAGGTCCCGTCCTTCTTGAACACCTGGATGCGGTCGTTCGTCCGGTCGCAGACATAGACCAGCCCATCCTGGGCGATCCGCACGCAGTGGACCGGGTTGGCGAATTGCTGGGATGGCGCCGCCGCCGGGTCGTAGGGGCCGAGCTTGTCGTCAGTCGGCGGCTTCCCGTAGGCGCCCCACATCCGCTTGAACGCGCCCGTATCGCGGTCGAAGACGATGATGCGGTGGTTGTAATAGCCGTCCGCGACGTAGACCTCGTTCGCCGCCATGTCGAAGTCGACATTGGCGGGCTTGCCCAGGCGGCTGGTGTCGCGGCTGTCGGTCTGCGGGCCGGATTTGCCGATCTGCAGGACGAACTTGCCGTCGGGCGTGAATTTCAGGAGCTGCCCATCCTGGTCGCCGTTGCCGGCGATCCAGACGAAACCCTGGCCGTCGATCTGGATCCCGTGCTCGTTGGTCGGCCAGTCGTAGCCCGCGCTCGGGCCGCCCCAGCTCCGCAGGAGGTTGCCGGCCTGGTCGAATTCCAGCACCGACGGAGCCGGCTTGCAGCACTTGGTGCGCGGCGGATCGAGGCTCGCGGCCTTCTCGTCATCGGTGAGCGTCCGGGGCCGCTGGACCACCCAGACATGATCCTGCGCGTCCACGGCGACGCCGGCCGCCTGACCCATGATCCAGTCATTCGGCAGCGGCTTCGGCCAGGACGGGTCGACCTGAAAGCGCGGTGCGTCCGCAGCAGGCGCCGGACCGGCGAGGGCGAGCAGGCAGGCGAATGCCGGCAGCGCGGCGAAAATCCTCATGGCGTATCCTCAACCGCGCCTGTCCCGGCGCTCGCGGCCAGCATGGCGCCCGGCGCAAGCGGGATCCAGCCACACGGGGGCGCTCCGATGACAAAGGGCGCCGGATCAGGGGCCGAAAAAGAAAAAAGGCCACTCCCGAAGGAGCGGCCCGAAGTCTAGGGAGGAAACGCCCAAGAAGGGCTGCGGAAGGGCGACGCCATCGCTCTCCCGCGCTGCACAATCTGCGCCGATGGGCGAAAATTACAAGAGGATCAGGACAGCAGGGCTGTCCTTTTGTGCGTCTGCACACGTGTCCGCGGACGGCTGTGTTGAAAATGTCGCAGGCGGTGCGGCGTGGCCGAAATCTGAATTTTCGCGGGCCAGGGTGGCGGACCACCCCATAAGTTGCTGATCAGGCGCGGTTTTGTCGGATCAAGCGGCGCGACGCCCCGCGGTTCGACTGCGTCTTCTCATCTCGGACCCGCCGAGAGACGAATTCGCCATGCGCTCTAGCTCTCCGGCCAAGTCTTCCGTGGGACGGCTGAAGCAAGGGTCAGGGTGCGCATGGCGATTCAGGGTGAACGGATCCGGGTCCTCAACGATGTCGAGCCGCGCGGAGACGGGGATTACGTCCTGTACCTCTTGCAGCAGGCCAATCGGGCCCAGTTCAACCCGGCCCTGGAATTTGCCATCGAGGAGGCGAACCGGCTGAACCTGCCGGTCGTCGCCTGCTTCGGCCTGCTCGATGGCGCGAGCGGCTTCCCCGAAGCCAATGCCCGGCACTACGCGTTCCTGCTTCAGGGGCTCGCGGACGCGAAGGCGGGTCTCGAGACGCGCGGGATCGGCTTCGTGATGCGCAAGGCCTCACCCGCGAAGGTGGCGATCGACCTGTCCGCGGACGCCGCGCTGCTCGTTCTCGACCGCGGCTATCTCGCCATCCAGAAGGGCTGGTACCGGGAGATCACCGCGGCCGTCACGACGCGGATCGTTCAGGTCGAGGGCGACGTGGTCGTGCCCGTCGAAACGGCCTCAACGAAGCATGAATACGCCGCGCGGACGCTGCGGCCGAAGCTCAACCGGCTCTGGGACCCGTTCATCGCGGAGCTGACGCCGCGCAAGCTGAAGCGCAAGGCGGAGGGCCTCAAGCTCGAGACCGAGATCGACGTCTCCGATCCGGAGGCGGTGCTCGCCGGCATGAGCCTCGACCGGGTGGTCGGGCCGGTGAAGCGCTTCACCGGCGGCGAGACGCAGGCCCGCAAGCGGCTCAACGCGTTCCTGAAGGACGGGTTCGCGGGCTACGGGGCCGGGCGCAACATGCCGGAGGCCGCCGCCTCGCACATGAGCCCGTACCTGCATTTCGGCCAGATCTCGCCGGTGGAGATCGCCCTGGCGGTGCGGGAGGCCAAGATCGGCGATGACGACGACCACAGCGCCTATCTGGAGGAGCTGATCGTCCGGCGCGAACTCGCCATGAACCACGTCTTCTACACGGAGGGGTACGACGATTACGACAGGGCGGTGCCGGATTGGGCGCGCAAGACCCTGGCGGAACACGCCGAGGATGCCCGCCCGCACACCTATGCGGAGGACCAGCTCGCGGCCGGCGAGACCCATGATCTGTACTGGAACGCGGCGATGCGCGAGATGCGCGAGACCGGCTACATGCACAACCAGCTGCGGATGTACTGGGGCAAGAAGATCCTCGACTGGTCGCCCTCGCCCAAGGAGGCCTTCGCGCGCACGCTCCGGCTCAACAACCGCTACTTCCTCGACGGACGCGATCCGAACTCTTTCACCAACGTCGCCTGGGTGTTCGGCCTCCACGATCGCCCGTGGCAGACGCGCAAGGTCTTCGGCACCGTCCGCTATCAGAGCGAGAACTCGCTCAAGAAGTTCGACGCCAAGGCCTATGTGAAAGCGGTCGAGGCGCTCTGCGCGGCGGAGGCGGACGGGTAGGGCGGCCCTGGCGCCGATCGGGCCCGAGGCTCCGACTTTCGGCGCGCCGGGTCAGGCTGCAGCGGTCGGCGCCACAGCCGATCTGAACATGCGCGCAGCCCGGATCGGTGCGGTGTCGCGCGGCCTATGCGCCGTCGCGCGCCCGTCCGTGCTGGACCCCTCGGATCCGGACGGGGGCCAATCCTTGCCGATTGCGGTATAGCGTTCGCTCCGGCAGTGCGGGTGCAGAGCTCAGACAGGATCGAGATGCGGGACGAGGCGCAGGAGACGATGGACGCCCCGCTCCCGAAGCGTTCGCGCTACCGCCGCTCGATCATGCGGCTGCGCTCGGCCTCGATGGAGGCTTATCCGCTCTGGCGCGGCCGGCTGCTGTTCCTGGCCGGCGGCATCGGCGTCGGCCTCGCCGCCGTCCTCATGGCCAAGGGTGCGGATCTCGCGCAGGACGGATTCCGGCGTCTGATCGCGATCTCGCCGCTGATCGCCCTGGTGCTCACGCCGGCGGGGTTCGCGCTCGCGGCGCTGCTCGCCCGCACGGTCTTCCCGAACTCGCAGGGCTCGGGCATCCCGCAGGTGATCGCCGCCCGCCACGCCCGCGATGCGGGCTTCCGCTACGCCCTGATCTCGCCGCGTGTCGCCTTCGGCAAGGTGATGGTCCTGTTCCTGGGGCTGCTCTGCGGCGCCTCGGCCGGCCGCGAGGGGCCGACCGTGCAGGTTGGCGCCGCGATCATGGCCGCCTTCGGGCGCCTGACGCCGGAGCGGCTGCCAGGGCTGCTTCTCGCCGGCGGCGCCGCGGGCGTGGCGGCGGCCTTCAACACGCCGCTCGCCGGGATCGTGTTCGGGATCGAGGAACTGGGCCGGGCCTACGAGGCGCGCTCGTCCGGGCTGATCGTCGCCGGGATCGTGGCCGCGGGCCTGACCTCCCTCTGGCTCCTCGGGAACTACACCTATTTCGGAACGACCCAGGCGGAGCTGCCGCTAGCCGCGGGCTGGATCGTGCCTCTGATCGCCGCCTTGGGCGGCCTCGCGGGCGGCGTGTTCAGCCGCCTCGTGATCCTGTTCGCCCGCGGGCTGCCCGGCGCCGCCGGGCGGCTGGTCCGGGGCCGGCCGGTCCTGTTCGCGGCGGCATGCGGCCTGTGCGTCGCCCTGTGCGGGCTCGCCTCGGGCGGTGCCGCCTACGGCACCGGCTACGAGGAGGCCCGGGCGATCCTCCACGGCGACGCCGCGGCCGGCTGGAGCTACGCGCCGCTGAAATTCGCCGCCACCGTGCTCAGCTCGATCAGCGGCATCCCGGGCGGCCTGTTCGCGCCGTCCCTGGCGGTCGGGGCCGGGATCGGCGGCACGGTCCACGGCCTGCTTCCGGATATGCCGGTGGGGGCGCTCGTGCTGATCGGGATGGTGGCCTACCTGACGGGAGTGCTCCAGGCGCCGATCACGAGCTTCGTCATCGTCACCGAGATGACCCAGAACCACTCAATGATGATCCCCCTGATGGTGGCGGCGCTGATCGCCGACGCCGCCTCCAAGGCGGTCTGCCGCGGCGGGCTCTACCACACCCTGGCGGAGATCATGCTGGAGCGCGCCGACGTCCCGGCGCAGCCGGTGACCAAGACCGCCTGACCGACCTTGAGAATAAAAGCGGACCGGGCCAGATTCGGCGGAACGGTCTCGCTTGGCGCCGGTTGAGGCAGGAATTGTCAGCCCGCCCTGCGGGCTAAGCCGGAGTGACGCCATGACCCTTCTGAAGTGGGCCCTCATCTGCTTCGTGATCTCGTTGATTGCGGGCGGTCTCGGATTCACCGGCATCGCCTCGGGCGCGGGCTCGCTGGCGCGGATCCTGTTCGGGCTGTTCCTGCTGATCGCCATCGTGATCGTCGTGATCGCCTTCGCGGTCGGCCAAGCGGTGTTCTGAGGCCGACGCGATGCGGGACCGGGTCTGCCTCGTCACCGGGGCGACCAACGGCATCGGATACGAGACCGCCCTCGGGCTCGCGCGCCGCGGCGCGCGGGTCGCGATCGTCGGCCGGGACGCGGAGAAGGCGCAGGCCTGCGCGGCGCGGATACGCGCCGCCGTGCCCGGCGCGGCGGTCGACGCGCATGTCGCGGATCTCTCCGCTCAGGCCGAGATCCGGCGCCTCGCCGGTGCACTGCGCGACGCTTATCCGCGCCTCGACGTGCTGGTGAACAATGCCGGTGCGATCTTCGACCGGCGCACGCTCACCATCGACGGCATCGAGCGCACCTGGGCCCTGGATCACCTGGGCTACGTGCTGCTGACCCTCGAACTGCTCGACACCCTGAAGGCCTCGGCGGCGGCCGGCGGGAAGCCGCGGATCGTCAACGTCGCCTCGGCGGCCCATTACCGGGGCCATATCGACTTCGGCGACATCGAGGGCGCCCGGCGCTACGGGGCGATGCGGGCCTACGCCCAGGCGAAGCTCGGCAACGTCCTGTTCACCTATGCCCTGGCCCGGCGCCTGAAGGACAGCGGCATCACCGTCAACGCCCTGCATCCGGGCGTGATCAACACCGGCTTCGCCCGGAACACCGGCGGCCTGTTCGGCACCGCGTGGTCGCTGATGCGCCCGTTCCTGTCGAGCCCCGACAAGGGCGCCGAAACCTCGCTCCATGTCGCGAGCGCTCCCGAACTCGACGGCGTCACCGGCCGCTACTTCTCGCATCGGCGGCCGAAGCCATCCTCGGCCGAGAGCCGCGACGAGGCCGTGCAGGAGAGGGTCTGGGCACTCAGCCTCCGACAGATCGGCCGGAGCGGCTGACCGGCGCAAGGCGCCGTCACGCCGCCGCCCGGACCCCGTGCTCGCCCTGCTGCTGGATCTCGATGAACACCCGGGTGACGTCCGGGCTGCGCTGCTTCAGCGCCCGGTCGAGGCGGGTCACGAGGCTCTCGACCTCGCCGGCGCTCAGGTCGTCGGCCATGTCGATGCTGAGATTGACCAGGATGTCGGACGGGCCGAGGTGCTGGGTCAGCACCTCGTTGACGTGGAGCACGCCCGGCTCGGCCCGCGCCAGATCGCCGATCGCGGCCACGATCTCGGGATCGGCCGCCTCGCCGATCAGCAGGCCGTGGGTCTCGATCATCAGGAACCCGGCCATGCCGACGAGCACGAGCCCGATCCCCACCGAGGCCCAACCGTCGAGGCTTGGCATCTCCAGGATGTGCGACAGGCCGACGCCGGCGAGCGCGATCAGGAGGCCGATCAGCGCGGCGGCGTCCTCGGCCAGCACCGTGAACAGGGTCGGGTCCTTGCTGCGCCGGATCGCCCGCACGGCCGAGTGCTTGCCCTTCTCGGCCCAGAACTGGCGCATCGCCACGAAGAACGACGTGCCCTCGGCCGCGATGGAGAAGCCCAGGATCGCGACGTTCACCCAGATCCCCGGCAGCCGGTATCCGAGGATCTCGGCATCCACGTCGGGCTCCGGATGGCGGATCCGCGCGATGCCCTCGTAGATCGCGAACAGGCCGCCGCCGAGGAAGATCATCAGGGCGACCACGAAGGCGTAGAAGTAGATCTCACGCCCGTAGCCGAATGGGTGGCGCTCGTCGGCGGGCCGCTCGGCCCGCTTCATGCCGACGAGCAGCAGCACTTGATTGGCCGTGTCGACCACCGAATGCACCCCCTCGGCGATCATCGCGGTCGAGCCGGTCAGCGCCCCGCCGACGAACTTCGCCGCCGCGATGGCGAGGTTGGCGCCGGCCGCCGCGTAGATCGCCCCCGTGCTCTCATGCGCCATCCGGTACCCTCCTGCACTCCATCACGCGCGGCGGCAGCCGCGGCGGTGCAAGCGTTCCCGCGCGCGACCGGTTCCCGTGTGGACGCGGACCGACACCCCGTGCAACCTGCGCCCGTTCAAGAATGCCCGGAGGCAGCATGGCCGACGCCCGCTACGATCCCGACAACATTTTCGCCAAGATCCTGCGGGGCGAGATCCCGTGCCATCGCGTCTATGAGGACGCGCATACGCTGGCCTTCATGGACGTGATGCCCCAGGGCGAGGGCCACACCCTGGTAATCCCGAAGGCCCCGGCCCGCGGCCTGCTCGACGCCGAGCCTGAGTCGCTGAGCGCCCTGATGACGAGCGTCCAGACGGTCGCCCGCGCCGTGAAGGCGGCCTTCCGGGCCGAGGGCCTGACGCTGTTCCAGTTCAACGAGCCGGCCGGCGGCCAGACCGTGTTCCACCTGCACGTCCACATCATCCCGCGGCGCGAGGGCGTGCCGTTGAAGCGGCACGAGGGCGGGATGGCCGACAACGCAATCCTGGCCGAGCACGCCGCGCGGATCCGCGCGGCGCTCGAAGGGCAGGGCTGACGCTCAGGCGGCGCTCACCGAGTCACCGGATTGGGCCATGCTGGCGAGCAGGCGACGCAGGGCGGCGTTCTCGGTCTCCAACTCGCTGACGCGCTTCAGCAGCATGGCCAGAGCCGCCTCGGTCGTCGCCGGATCGGGCGCGGGCGCCGAACCGGCGGCCCGGGCCGGCTCCTCGAACGTGACGCCGATGCCGTCCTCGCGGCGCCAGCGCAGGGTTGCCCGGTATGTGCGGTCCTTCTGCGGAATGTAGAGGTCGAACGCCTCCGGGAGCGTCGTCGCGTCGCTCATGACGAGGCGCGCGCCGGAGGAGGACATGTCCCGCACGAGGCAGTCGAAGCTCGACGACCCGTTGTTGAAGACGATGCGGCCCTTGAGGAAGACCCTCTGCCGCGTCTCTTTGCGATGCTCGGACATGCGGCCGGCTCCGAAGTGCTGACGATGCTCCGGATCCTGCCTGTCAGCCCTTAAGGAATCTTGGTCAGGATACTGGAGTCACGGCCTGTTTGAGCGGCCGATGTTGATGGATCGACCGAGGCCGGCGGTGCATCCCGGCTACGCCCGCAGGCCGTCCGGCTCGATCGCGCGGGTCTGGACGGCGCGCAGCAGCGCGATCACGAGACCGAAGATCGTCAGCACGTCGCAGGTCAGGCCGAAGACCGAGCCGACCAGCAGGTTGTGGCCGCCCCAGCACAGCGAGGCACCGAGGAAAAGGAGGCGCATGGGCTGCGGCGCCGCGTTGAGCCGCGCGGCCGTCGCGAGCAGCGTGCCGACGGCCGCGCAGGCCGACGGCCAGCCGTTCCACGTGGCCACCGTCAGGCAGGCCGCCACGAGGGTGCTCGCCGCGAAGAGCGGCGGGACCCAGCCACTCCGGCCCGGCATGCCCACGCACCGCAGGGAGACGAGGCTCTGCATCACCGAGATGGCGCACATCGCCGTGCCGGTCAGCGCGCCGAGCGTCAAGTAATGGGCGCCGAAGCAGGCGGCACAGGCCGCCGACGCCAGGAGGATTCGATCCCGGCGCGGCATGATGCCAGCGATGAAGCCGAGGGATAGACCGAGTGATCCGAACAGATCGAGGTGCGCTGCGGCCGAAGCGTACCAGGAATACAGAACATCGACGGCGTTCATTGTCAGCGCCCAACCGGCGCAGGGGCGCCGTTTCTGTCGGATGCGCTAGGTTCGCATGGTAATCAGTTGGTTAACGCCAGCCCGCCCCGCCCGAATGGTCACGCGAGCGTGTCCGCCGCGCCGCAATCGTGAGCGAAACCGGCTTCACGCCAGGTCTTTCCGGGGCGCCGGAGGCGAGCCCGGGATGCGGGCTCCGCGGCCGCGCGTATCAAAGCATACGTCAAGCTGACAAGTATTAGCCGTGTAATCGGACTAGACGACCGGACTTAACATAAATCAATCTGGGAATGCGGTTCGTCGCCTGGGGAACAATGCCTGCCAAGTCCGGTTTCCCGGGCATTGAACTCGGGACGACATCTCGGCCGATCGGGCCGCGATGGGTGCGACCGTGCGCGATACCGGTGGTCTGACCCAGCTCTCACATGCAGCTTCCGACGAATGACGACCATCATCCGGTTGCCGAGCGCTTCCGGGACTTCATCCAGCATGTGCCGTTCCCCTGCGTGGGTGCCAAATCCGCCCTCTCGCGGGGCCAGATGAAGATCGTGGTCGCCCGCGACATCACGTCCGGCTGGGACGACACCCGCATCTATCCGGCGCTCCTGGCCTTCATCTGCCGCTACCGCGCGCAGCCGAACCTGTTCCAGAGCTTCGTGGTGCTGTTCGAGGGCCCCCGAACCCTCTCGGAGGAGGCGTTCGAGGCGGCGCTCTGGGAGCGGGTGCAGTCGCTCTCCGACAAGGACCAGTGCCTCGGCCAGGGCTACGACCCGCGGGTCGCCTCGGACCCGGAGGATCCGCATTTCTCGCTGAGCCTGGGCGGCGAGGGCTTCTTCCTGGTCGGGCTGCATCCGGGGGCGAGCCGGCGCGCCCGGCGCTTCGAGACGCCGGCCCTCGTGTTCAACCTCCACGACCAGTTCGAGCGCCTGCGTGCGGAGGGGCGCTACGAGCGCCTGCGCGCCTCGATTGTCGATCGCGACGCCGCCTGGACCGGCTCGGTCAACCCCATGCTCGCCCATCACGGCGAGCGCTCGGCGGCCCGGCAGTTCAGCGGGCGCGCGGTCCCCGACGACTGGGCCTGCCCGTTCCGGCGCGGGGCCGCCGCGGCCCCCTGGGACGCGCAGCAGGTGGCCGAGGATCTCTCGAACGGCGCCTTCGTGGCGCGCCAGATGGACAGCTGAAGGGCCGCCCGATGACGCAATCCGAACCGTTTCCCCAGAACGAGGAAGCTGTGCTGGCTCTGGCGCGCGCCGTGCGCGACACCGGCTACACCTTCACGACGGTGACCCCCGCGACCCACGCCCACGTCAACGCCCGGCCGCGCAATGCCGAGGCGAAGAGCCTGCGCGACGTGTTCGGCTGGAGCCGTCCGTTCCGCGCCGACCTGCTGCCCGAGCCGATCCTGCGGCTGATGCGGGAGGCCGGCGCCGTGGTCGAGGACGGCCCGCTCCTGCGGCCCACGATCCGGTTCTCCAGCCTCGACGGCGAGCTGTTCGCCCATTCCTCGTACCCGCCCAGCGCCGCCGACGCGGTGTTCTTTGGGCCCGACACGATGCGCTTCGCCGGCGCGGTGATCGCCCATCTCGAGGGTCGTTCGGGGCCGGTGCGCCGCGCGGTCGATCTCGGCTGCGGCTCTGGGGCCGCCGGAATCTGCGTCGCCAAGCGCGCGCCGGGCGCCGAGGTCGTGCTGGTCGACATCAACCCGGCCGCCATGCGGGCGGCGCGCGTCAACGCCCGGCTTGCCGGCACGGACGGCGTCGACGTCCGCCACAGCGACATGCTCCGCGACGTCGAGGGGCAGTTCGACCTGATCGTGTCGAACCCGCCCTTCATGATCGACACCGCGGCGCGCGCGTACCGGCATGGCGGCGGTCCGCTCGGCGCTGGGCTGTCGCTCGCGGTGGCCGAGCAGGCGGTCGAGCGGCTGGCCCCCGGCGGCAGCCTCGTCCTGTTCACCGGTGCGGCGATCGTCGAGGGCGAGGATCCGTTCCGCGACGCCGTTGAGGCGCTGTGCGGCCGCGCTGGCCTCGACTGGAGCTATCGCGAGTTCGACCCGGACGAGTATGGTGAGGAACTGGCGAATGCCGTCTACGACGAGGTCGAGCGGCTCGCGCTGGTCATCCTTACGGTCACGCGCCGGTGATGCAGCGATGAACGACGAATTTCTCCGGGATGCCCTCGTGGGCCTGACGGCCGGGCCGAAGACGCTGCCGGGGAAGTTCCTCTGGGACGAGACCGGCTCCGACCTGTTCGACCGGATCTGCCACAACGCCGACTACTACCCGACCGCGCAGGAGACGGCGCTCCTGCCCCAGGTCGCGGCCGACGTGGCGCGCGCGGTGGCGCCGGGCGTGACGGTGGTCGAGTTCGGCAGCGGCGCGAGCCGCAAGATCCGCACGCTCCTCGACGCCCTGGACAGCCCGTCCGGCTACGTGGCCATCGACATCTCGGGCGCGTATCTCGAAGCGGCGATCCGGCGGCTGGCGCCGGATTACCCGGGCATCACCATGGTGCCGGTCTGCGCCGACTACTCGAAGCCGGTGCAGCTCCCGGTCTCGGCGGGGCCGGGCGGGATCCTCGGCTTCTACCCGGGGACGAGCATCGGCAACTTCGACCCGCGCGACGCCGGTCTGTTCCTGGAACGGGCGCGCGCGACACTGGGCCCGAGCCTGTTCCTGGTCGGTGCCGACGGCACGACCGATCCCGCGCGCCTGGAGCGCGCCTATGGCGGCGCCGACGGGCTGATGGCCGCCTTCCACCGCAACATCCTGACCCGGCTCAACCGCGAGTGCGGTGCCGATTTCGACATCGACAATTTCCGGCACGAGGTCCGGCTCCTGCCCGAGCCGTTTCGCGTGGAGGCGCATCTGGTGGCGATCCGGCCGGCCATCTACCGGCTGGGCGACCGGAGCATCGCGTTCGCCGCCTCCGAGAGCATCCGGACGGATACGTCGCACAAGTACACGGCGGACGCGTTCCAGGCCCTGGCGCGAGCGAGCGGGTGGCAGCCCCGCGCGCTCTGGCAGGCGGACGGTGGCAGCTTCAACCTGCACCTGCTGCAGGCGGAGGCCTGATCCGGGTTCCGATCACGGTCCCCGGGTGACGGATCCCTCCGTCATCGCGGGCGCAGCGACGCGACCCAGGGCAGCGCGACACGGGGCGTCGTCGCGCCGCCGGCTTGCTTCGCGTCGCTCGCAAAGACGCCGGCACCGAGATCCGTGGATCAGATCGAGGCGATGGGCTGGTGCTTGCCGTCATGGGCGGCGCCCGAGGCCATGCTCTGGGTCTCGCCGGCCTGCTGCTGGTCGCGCCGCGGAGGCGGATAATCCGTCAGCGGCCGCCAGGGCGCCGCCGGGGCGCCGAGGCGAATGCTGCCCGGCTTGAGATAGATCCAGACGGCAAAGGCCATCCACGGAACGACGAAGAAGACGAAGGCAGCGAGCCCCACGGCATTCCTCCGGGCAGTGATGCGGTTCGGTGAAAACGCGGTACCGGCCGATCGGGATCCCGGGTTCCTCCGGCTAGGGAGACGGGCGCTGTCCGGCCGCCTGCTCGGGCGCTGCACGGCCGGCCGGGAGGACGAGGTCGCCCAGAGCCATCTGTACCGCAGCCAGGCCTTCGAGCCCGTGCATCAGGGCGATCTCGCCGCGCTGCTCGTGGCGGATGCCCTGCGCCATGATCCGCAGGCGGAGGTCGTCCGCCTGGCGCATCGCGTCATCGGCCATGGCGATCGCGCCGGCATGGTGGAACGTCATGAGCGCCACGAACCGCGCGTCGAAGGCCGGGCCGTCCAAGCCGCGGAGCGCCTCGATCTGGCCGGGATCCAGCATGCCCGGCATGGAATCCCGCTCGGCCAGCGCGCAGATCTGGGACGCGTCGCCGAACCAGCTGCGCCACCATTGGTCGAAGACCGTGTTCTCGCCGGTCTGCGCGGCCGCGATCAGGCGGGCGAGCGACCGGAGATGACTGTCCTGGGCGCGCTCGGCCCCGAGCTTCGCGAGCGCGATCCCCTGCGCGTGGTGGGCCATCATGCGCCGCATGTAGTCTTGGTCGTAAGCCGGATCGTGCCCGGTCCAGGGGATCTCGCGGCCCTGCCAGCCGAGGAGCGCCAGTGTGCCGAGGGCAAACACGCCGAGGATGGCCCCGCCGCTCCAGACGGCCGCGAACCGGCCGTGCGCCGAGGGGCGCCGCCCCGCCACCGTGTCCCGCAGATACGGGAACAGCGGATAGAGCGAGGCCGAGGTGAGGTGGACCAGGAAGCCGATCCAGTAGGGCTGCTCCAGCGGGAAGATCGGCTGCCAGAACGGCAGGAGCGGCACCAGGAAGAGCCATTCCGACGCGGAGGTGAAGAGGGCCCAGACCGGCGCGATCAGCAGGATCGTCCAGGGCCGGAGGCCGGCGGTCCAGCGCGCGAACAGGCCGAAGAACACCAAGGCCCAGGAGAAGTCCGCCCATTGGTGGAACAGGATGCCGGTGAGGATCACCGGCCAGGACGGCTCAACCTGGAGGGCCGCGTCGCGCATCGGGATGGCGGCGACCACCATCCAGTCGACCACGGCGTCGCGCCCGATGCGGGTGGCGGTGAACTGGCTGACCAGGGTCGAGAACGTGCTGCTGAACAGGCCGAGCAGGGCCGCGGCGCGCCAGTTGATCCCGGCCTGGCTCGACCAGAGACGCCTCACGATGCCGCTCACGCTTGGGTCCCCGTCCCCGACCGGGTCTGCCATAGGGGGCCGGCTCGGCGCGGGCGACAGCCTATGTTGGAGATTGCCGCGACACGCGCCTGGAGCCGGACCCCGGCGGGACCTACACTGCGGCCGCTCGGCCCGATGCCGGCACGCAGCACGCAGCCTGCAGGGAGCACGCGATGGCAGATCTCTCCGGAAAGACCGTCCTGGTCACGGCCGCGGCGCAGGGGATCGGGCGCGCCAGCGCGCTCGCCTTCGCGCGGGCCGGCGCGCGGGTCCACGCCACCGACATCAACGCGGACGCGCTCGCCGCCCTGCAGGCCGACGGCCTTCAGACCGCGATCCTCGACGTGCTCGACGCGGGCGCCGTCACCGCCCTGGTCGAGCGGATCGGCGCGGTCGATGTCCTGTTCAACTGCGCCGGAATCGTCCATGCCGGCAGCATCCTGGAGATGCCTGACGCCGACCTCGACTTCGCTATCGACCTCAACGTCAAGGCGATGATCCGCACGATTCGCGCCGTGCTGCCGGGCATGCTGGAGCGCCGCGACGGCGCCATCGTCAACATGGCCTCGGTCGCCTCCTCGGTGAAGGGCGTCCCGAACCGCTTCGCCTACGGGCTGACCAAGGCTGCGGTTGTCGGCCTGACCAAGTCCGTCGCCGCCGATTACGTCGGCCACAACATCCGCTGCAACGCGATCTGCCCCGGCACGGTGGAGAGCCCGTCGCTGCAGGAGCGGATCCGCCAGCAGGGCGATTACGAGCAGACCCGCGCGGCCTTCGTCGCGCGCCAGCCGATCGGGCGGCTCGGCACGCCGGAGGAGATCGCCGATCTCGCCGTCTATCTCGCGGGCGCGACCTACACGACTGGGCAGGCGGTCGTCATCGACGGCGGCTGGACGATCTGATCCGACGTCAAGCGTCTCAGAACAGGCGTCTCAGAACCGGGCGACCAGCGCGACGCCTCCGATCATCAAGGCGCCGCCCAGGATCCGCCAAAGGCCCGCTTCGTGGACCTTGAAGCCGACCAGTCCGAAATGGTCGAGCAGGATCGAGGTGACCACGCCCGCCGTGACGATCAGCCCGAGGAAGGTGGCGGCGCCGATCCGTTTGGAGATGTAGAGCTGCGCCATCGTCAGGCCCGCGCTCATCAGGCCGCCGAGCCACGCCCACCAGGGCACCTGCGCGAGGCGGTCCATCCCCGGCACGCCGTATTGCCCCGTCACCAGCATGGCTGCCCCGATGGTGAGGATGCTGACGACGAGGCTGACCACGCCGGCCAGGAGCGGCCGCGCCAGGGACTTGGCGAGGCCCGCGTTCTGGCCCGGTTCGATTGCGGTGGCGATGCCCGCCAGCAGGGCGAAGCCGTAGAGGAAGATCATGCTGGGATCCTGAAGGAAGCGGAGAGCCGGAGGGTCGGGCGGCGGGTCAGAACACCGCCACGAGGGCGACGCCCGCGACCATCAGGACGCCTCCGAGAATGCGCCAGCGGCTGGCGCAATGGCGCTCGAAGCCGATGAGGCCGTAATGGTCGAGGGCGATCGAGCCGATCACGCCCGCCGTGATCACGCAGCACAGGAACGGCGCGGCGCCGACCTGCTCCGAGATGTAGAGCTGCGCGAGCACGACCGCGGCCCCGAGGATGCCGCCGGGCCAAGCCCACCACGGAACGCGCGTGGCCGCGTCGGTCGGGCTCTGGCCGCGGAGCCGGACGACGATGATGACGCCGAGGAAGCAGACGATCGCCAGGGCGAAGCAGAAGACCCCCGCCAGCATCGGCTGCCCCGTGACCTTGGCCAGCGTGGCGTTCTGGCCGGGCTCGATGGCGTTGGCGACGCCCGCCAGCAGGGCGAAGCCGTAGAGATACCACATGGGCTGTCTGGGATGTCCCGAGGGAGGGCGCCCGGCGCGCCGGGCGGGCAGCGGGCGTTGGTCTGCTGGGAAACCCTGGAGCGCGCCGGGTGACTGCATCCCCTCGTCGGCATGACCCAGAGACAGATCGCCTCAGGCGACGGGCTGCTGGAATGCGGGCTGCTCATGACGGCGGACCCGGGGAAAGTTTCCGCCCCTCGGGTGGTTTGCGTACGATAGCCCGAGTGGATGATGGACGCCCGCAGCCCGACGACCACGCCGAAATCGCAGGATCGTCAGGCCGAACTGACCTTGCGTGGCATCGCGCTCGGCGCGGGCATCACGGTCATCTTCATGGCCGCCAACCTCTATATGGGCCTGAAGACCGGGATGACGTTCTCGTCCTCCATCCCGGCCGCGATGATCTCGATGGGCGCGTTTCGGCTGATGGGCGGCGCCGGCATCCTCGAGAACAACATCGTGCAGACGCAGGCCTCGGCCGCCGGCACCCTGTGCAACGTCATCCTCGCCCTGCCCGGACTCGTGCTGATCGGGCACTGGCACGGATTCCCGTTCTGGCAGACCACGGCCGTGTGCATGCTGGGCGGCCTCCTCGGGGTCGCCTTCTCGATCCCACTCCGCCGGGCCCTGGTCTCGGGCAGCGACCTTCCCTATCCCGAGGGCATCGCCGCCGCGGAGGTGCTGCGGACCGGTCAGGAGGAGGAGGGCGGCCACGGCCTGCGCGACCTGCTCGGGGCCGCCGCGGCCGCCGGGACGATCGGACTCGCCACCACCGGGCTGAAGGTCCTGGGCGACGGGTGGAACGGCGCGATCAGCCTCGGGGGGGCGGTGTTCCGCACCGGAACCGGCTTCTCGCTGGCGCTGGTCGGGGTCGGCTACCTCGTGGGCATAGGCGCCTGCCTGGCGCTGCTGACCGGCGTCGTGATCGCCTGGGGCATCGCGGTGCCGGTGCTGACCGCCCTGTCGGGTGATCCCGCCAAGTCCGCCGGGGAGGCCGCCGAGGCGGTCTGGTCGGGCCAGGTACGCCTGATGGGCGCCGGCATCATCGCAGTGGGCGGGCTGTGGACCGTGGGGTCGCTGGCGCGCCCGATCCTGGCGAGCATCCGCTCGGCCCTGTCGGGCAGCGGCGGCCTCGGCAAGGATCATCCGCGCGAGGAGCGCGACCTGCCGATCACCTGGGTCGCCGCCGCGACGCTGGGCCTGTGCGTGCCGCTCGCGATCCTGTTCGGCTCTTTCGCCACACCCGCCGATCTCGGCAGCCTGATGATCGTGCTGGCGGTCGCCGCGACCCTGTTCACCGTTCTGTTCGGTTTCCTGATGGCGGCGGCCTGCGGCTACCTTGCGGGGCTGCTCGGCTCCTCGCCGAGCCCGATCTCGGGGATCGGCATCCTGACCACGATGGCCACCGCGCTGCTCCTGCCCTTCATCCTCGGGCATTCCGGCGGACCGGAGGGCGACCGCTTCGTCACCGGGATGGCGCTGCTGCTGACGTCGGTCATCATTACCACCTCCTCGATCGCCAACGACAACCTGCAGGACCTGAAGACCGGACAGGTGCTGGGCGCCACGCCCTGGCACCAGCAGGTCGCGCTGATCATCGGCGTCGGCGTCGGCGCCGTGGTGATCGCGCCGCTCCTGTCGCTGCTCTACGAGGCCTACGGCTTTGTCGGCGCCCCCGCGCGTGACGGACAGGATGCGGGCAGTGCCATGGCGGCGCCCCAGGCCGCCCTGATGACCCAGATCGCGAACGGCATCACGCACAGCGAGCTGCCCTGGCGCATGGTGCTGATCGGCGCCGGGCTCGGCGTGGTCCTGGTCGCCGCGGAGACGTGGCTGAAGCGGCGAAACCTCACCTTTCCGGCCCTGACGGTCGGGATCGGCATGTACCTGCCGCTCTCGGTGGAGATGACAATCGCCATCGGCGGCATCCTCGGCTGGGTCGCCGAGCGCCGGCTGCGCGCTCGGGTCGGCGGCAAAGGGGACAAGAAGGCCGACAAGGCGGTGGGGGCCGCCCGCCGCCGCGGCGTGCTCCTCGCCTCCGGGTTCCTCGTCGGGGAGAGCTGCGTCGGCGTGCTGCTCGCCGGCACCGATCTCCTGGCGGGGCAAAGTTCGGCGATCGCGATCGCCGGCAAGGGCTTCGCGCCCTACGCCACCGGGCTCGGCCTCGCGGTCTTTCTGGCGGGTCTGGCCGTCTACCTACGGATGGTATCTGCCGCCGAGCCGTCAACCGGTGAGCGGAGGGCCTCCTGATGCCGACCGCCGTCGTCCAGGCCTGAACCGGTCGCGGGGGCCTCGACCCCGAAACGGGAGTTGGAGATGGCAGCGGCTGAACCCCGGGAGCGCGTCTTCCCGCTGAGCGCCGGGATCCTGTTCGGGCTCGGTCTTGGCGGCTTCTTCGACGGGATCGTGCTGCACCAAGTCCTGCAATGGCATCACATGCTGAGCTCCTGGTATCCGATCGATACGATCCCGAATCTCGAGTTGAATACCCTGTGGGACGGCATCTTCCACAGCGCGACCTACGTCTTCGTGGTCCTCGGACTGTTCATCCTCTGGCGCGCCGCGCACCGCACGCACCTCTACTGGTCCAGCAAGCTGCTCGCCGGGTCGCTCCTGATCGGCTGGGGCCTGTTCAATCTCGCCGAGGGCGTGATCGACCACGAGATCCTCGGCGTCCATCACGTCAACGAACGGATGCCGCAGGCGCAGTGGCTCTACTGGGATCTCGGATTCCTGCTCTGGGGCGGCGCCATGCTGGCCGCGGGCCTTGGCCTCGTGCAGGTCGGCCGGGCGGAGGAGACCTCGGCGTCGCGGGCCGCCGCATGAGGGGCGCTGGTTCGGGCCTCCGGCCGGTCCTTCCCTGGCTCGTCCTGGCGGCCGGCCTGATCCTCGCCACCCTGCCGGCTTGGCGGCCCCTGATCTTCGGGACCGTGCTGACCCTCGACGACCTGCTCAGCCTGCGCTGCCTGCCCCGCTGAACGACGCGGAGCCGCGGATCAGGGCTGGTCCGCCGGCTCGCCGAGCAAGGTCCGGATGAAGCGGCGGGTGCGCGGATCGCCCGGGCGTCCGAACAGGTCGGCGGCCGGTCCCTGCTCGACGATCGTACCGCCTTCGAGGAACACCACCCGGTCGGCGACCCGCCGCGCGAGTCGCAGGTCGTGGGTCGCCATCAGCA
Source organism: Methylobacterium tardum (assembly GCF_023546765.1). Classification (NCBI taxonomy): domain Bacteria; kingdom Pseudomonadati; phylum Pseudomonadota; class Alphaproteobacteria; order Hyphomicrobiales; family Methylobacteriaceae; genus Methylobacterium; species Methylobacterium tardum. The sequence continues at coordinate 4,720,100 of NZ_CP097484.1, read as the reverse complement.
TGGTCATGCCTTCGCCCGCGAGGCCGGCCAGCACGTCGACCACCTCGGCGGCGAGTCCCGGATCCAGCGCCGAGGTCGGCTCGTCGCAGAGCAGCAGGCGCGGGGAGGGGGCCAGCGCCCGGGCGATCGCCACCCGCTGCTGCTGGCCGCCCGACAGGCTGGCGGGCCAGTCCGAGGCCTTGTGGGCGAGGTCGACGCGCTCCAGCAGTTCCAGAGCGCGCGCCCGCGCCCTGGCCTGCGGCCACCGGGCGACGGTGACGAGCCCCTCCGTGACGTTCTCCAGCACGGTGCGGTGGGGGAAGAGCTGGAAGTTCTGGAACACCATGCCGGTCTGCCGGCGTACGGCGAGCACCGCGCGCCGCGCCGGCGGGTTGTCCGGCCGGAAGGTGAGGCGAAGATCGCCGAGGGTGAGCGTCCCCGCCTGCGGGACTTCCAGCAGGTTGACGCAGCGCAGGAGCGTCGACTTGCCCGAGCCCGACGGGCCGATCAGCGCCGTGACCCGGCCCTCGGGGATGGCGAGGTCGACGCCGTGCAGGACCGTGGTGCTGCCGAAGCGTTTCTCGATGGCCGACAGGGCGATCACGCGCGGGCCTCCAGGTAGCCGCCGTAGCGGCCGAGGCGCCGCTCCAGGAGCGTCTGGAGCCACGACAGCAGCGAGGACAGGACCAGGTAGATCAGGGCGGCCTCGCTATAGAGGATCAGCGGCTCGTAGGTGACGGCGACGATGCGCTGCGCCGCCTGGAACAGCTCCGGCACCGTGATGGCGGCGGCAAGCGAGGTGTCTTTCACGAGGGCGATGAAGGAATTGCCGAGCGGCGGCACCGCCACCCGCGCCGCCTGTGGCAGGATCGTGCGGCGCAGGGTCTGGCTCGGCGTCATGCCGATCGCGTAGGACGCCTCCCACTGGCCGCGCGGGAGGGACGCGATGGCGGCCCGGATGATCTCCGACGTGTAGGCGCCGACATTGAGCGTGAAGCCGATCACCGCGGCGGGGAAGGCGTCGATCAGGATCCCGGCGCTCGGCAGGCCGTAGAAGATCACGAAGAGCTGCACGAGGAGCGGGGTGCCCCGGAAGATCCACACGTAGAGCCATGCCAGCGCCGCAAGCGGTCGGGGCGCGAACAGGCGCACGAGGGCAATCCCGAGGCCGAGCCCCAGGCCCAGAACGAAGGCGATGAGCGTCAGCGGAACGGTGAAGCGCAGGCCGGCCGCGAGCAGCGGCCCGAGCGACTGGAGCATGAGGTCGAGCCAGTGCGGCACGGGGTGGCGTTTCCTTCCGGGCTGAAAGTCACGGGCTATACAGGTTTGGCACCGAGACGCGCGCTTCTTCGCGCAGGATGCGGTGCGAAACGCGTCTCCCGTGCGGGAGAGGGCCAGCTTTCGGGTGATGGACCCGCTCCGTCATCACGAGCGAAGCGACGTGACCCAGGGCAGCGCGACCGCGATGAAGGTGGCGCCGACTGGATCGCTTCGCTTCGCTCGCAAGGACGGTGAGGACGCGGCGGCCCATCACGGTAAGTATGGCGGGACAGGTCTCTCCGCAGCGAACCCCGGCCTGACCGACCGCCGGGAGCGCATCGCGCTCCGGTATCGGCGGCTTGCTCGGGTCTGGGGGCCCTCAGGCAAGCAGGTCCCGCTGCGGCCCCGGCCTATTTCGAGACGTCCGCGCCGAAATACTTCTGCGCGATCGCCGCGTAGCTGCCATCGGCCTTGATCGCCTCCAGCGCCTTGTCGATCGCGGCCTTCAGCGCGGGATTGTTCTTGCGCAGGATGATCCCGGACGCGTCCGCGTCCTGCTGCTCGGCGGCGATCTTCACCGGGGCGTTCGGCTTCTGCTTGTGGAAGTCGAGGAACGACAGGCTGTCGTTGACGGTCGCGTCGGCGCGCCCGGTGATGACCAGCTGGACCGACTGGTCGAACCCGTCCGTGCCCACGAGCTCGGCCCCGGACTGCTCGGCGAGGCGCGCGAAGTTGCTGGTCAGGCTCTGCGCGGCCTTCTTGCCCTTCAGGTCGGCGAAGGACTTGATTTCCGCCCGGTCGGCGCGGGTGATCAGCACGGCGCGGGCGCGGATATAGGGTTCGGAGAAGTCGAACTTTGCCTGCCGCTCCTTGGTGATGCCGACCTGATTGATCACCACGTCGTAGCGCTTGCCGTCGAGCCCGGCGATCAGGCCGTCCCACTTGCCCTCGAGGAGTTGCGGCGTGACGCCGAGCTGCTCGGCGACCTTGCGGCCGATCTCCACGTCGAAGCCGACGAGGGCCCCGGAGGCGTCGTGGAACGTGAAGGGCGCGTAGGTCCCCTCGGTGCCGATGCGCAGGGTCTTGGCGGCGCGGATCGCGTCGAGGTCGTCGGCCCGGGCGGGTGCGCCCAGGAGAAACGCCGAGACGGCCAGCATCGCGGCCACGCCCGTCGAGAAAAGTCGCATCCCCAATTGCTCCTGCTCGATAACAATGTTCTCTCGCCGTCGCTGAAGTCGATCCCGGCTCCGCACGTGCATCGCAGCAATGAATGGAGTCGGGTGGCGCTGGCAAGAGACCGGATCGACGGAGGTGGATTTCTGTCCCGTCGCGACGCTCTACTCCGCGACCCGCGTTCTTTATCAACCGGTACCCGGAACCCACCGGACGACCGGCCCCCGACGGGCGAGCTGCACTGTATCCGCCGACCGGACCGCGGCACGACTGCGCGCGGCGGGTTCGTGCTAGATGGGGGCGTGTCCCGATTTCCGACCGAGTCCGGCGCCGGGGCGCGACCCGACCGACGGAAGGATCGCCCATGACCTCGCCCACCCAGACCTATCGCGGCGTCTTCCCGGTTGCCCCCACGGTGTTTGACGCTTCCGGCGCCCTCGATCTCGACGGTCAGCGCCGGGCGATCGACTTCATGATCGCGGCCGGCAGCGAAGGTCTGTGCATCCTCGCCAACTTCTCGGAGCAGTTCGTCCTCACCGACGACGAGCGTGAGACCGTGATGCACGCCGTGCTGGAGCACGTCGCGGGGCGCGTGCCGGTGATCGTGACGACGACCCACTTCGCCACGCAGGTCTGCGCCGAGCGCTCGCGCCGGGCGCAGGCCGCCGGAGCCGCGATGGTGATGATCATGCCGCCCTATCACGGCGCCACGATCCGGGTGCCGGAACTCGGCGTCTACGAGTTCTTCCGCGCGGTGTCGGACGCGATCTCCATCCCGATCATGATCCAGGACGCGCCGGTGGCGGGCACGCCGCTCTCGGCGGCGTTCCTCGCGCGCATGGCCCGGGAGATCGAGAACGTCGCGTATTTCAAGATCGAGACCGCGGGCGCCGCGGCCAAGCTTCGCGAACTGATCGCGCTGGGCGGCGACGCGGTGGTCGGCCCCTGGGACGGCGAGGAGGCGATCACCCTGATGGCCGACCTCGATGCCGGCGCCACGGGGGCGATGACCGGCGGCGGCTATCCGGACGGGATCCGGCAGATCACCGACGCCTACGCGGCCGGCCGGCGGGAGGCGGCCATGGACGCCTACGCGCGCTGGCTGCCGCTGATCAATTACGAGAACCGGCAATGCGGCCTTCTGACCTGCAAGGCGCTGATGAAGGAGGGCGGTGTCATCGCCCACGAGACCGCGCGGCTGCCGATCCAGCCGCTGCACCCCGACACACGCGCCGGCCTGATCGAGCTCGCCCGCCGGAACGACGCGCTGGTGCTGCGCTGGGGGCGCTGAGCCGTTCGCACGACGGGAAGGCAATCGTCTCAGAGCACAGGGGCCGCCTCAGCCCGCCCGTCCGAGCACCGACGACAGGCGCGCCACCGCCTCCCGCGCCAGGGCCGGGCTGATGGCGAAGCAGATCCGCACCAAGCCTTCACCCTCCGGCCCGAAGGCGGTGCCGGGCGCGACCCCGACCTTCGCCTCGCGCAGCAGACGGAGCGCCAGGTCGAGGCTCGGCTCGTCGCCGCCCATCCGGGCCATCAGGTAGAACGCCCCGTCCGGCGGCGCGACGGTGACGCCCGGCAGCCGGGACAGTCCGTCCACCAGGATCGACCGCGCCTCGGCGCAGCGATCGACCATGGTGCGGATGAAGCCGTCGCCCTCTTCGAGAGCCGCGATGCAGGCGTGCTGCACGAAGGTCGAGATCGAGGTTGTGCTGTACTGACCGAGCTTCGCGAAGGTGGGCGCCAGACCGCGGGGGTAGATCACCCAGCCGGCACGCCAGCCGGTCATCGCCCAGTTCTTGGAGAAGGTGTTGGTCACGATCAGCCGGTCGTCCTCCGTGCAGATCTGCAGGAAGGACGGCGCGATGCGGTTGCCGTAGGTGAAGTGCGCGTAGACCTCGTCCGAGAGGATCCACAGGCCGCGGTCGCGGGCGAGGTCGCGCAATGCCGTCATCTCCGCGAGCGGCATGGTCCAGCCGGTCGGGTTCGAGGGCGAGTTGATCATGATCACGCGGGTGCGGGGCGTCAGCGCCGCCTCGATATCGGCGAGAGGCAGGGCGAAGCGCCCGTCGGGCAGCCTCCGATACGGAACCGTCACGGGCACGCCCCCGGCGATGCGCACCGCCTCGCGCAGGTTCGGCCAGGCGGGAGACGGAATGATGATCTCGTCGCCGGGCTCCAGCAGCACCTGGGCGGCCTGCATGATCGCGTTCATGCCGCCGGCCGTCACGGCAAACCGATCGGGCGGGATTTCCACGCCCCAGTGGCGCGCGTGATAGGCGCCGAGCGCCGCCCGCAGGGCCGGCAGGCCGAGGGACGTGGTGTAGCGGGTATGACCCGCCAGCATGGCCCGATGCGCCGCCTCGACGATGAAGGGCGGGGTCGGCAGGTCGCCCTCGCCGATCCAGAGCTTCACGACCTCCGGATCGTCGCGCCCGCGATCCGCCACGAGGCCGATCTGGCTCGTACCGATCCCCTGGATGCGCGCCGAGAGGGCGTCCACGAGATCGGCGGGCGCGGCGGGGGCGAGGGATGCGGCCATGATTCGCGACGGCTCTCCGTGCGCCGGGACGCGCGGTGCCCGCGCGACGCAGCAGGCCGATGGCGGCCAGCGCGCCTGCAAGGATCCCGGCAGAGGGGTGATCGGCCGGACCCTGACGCGTTCGGGCCCATCCGTCCAGGCCCGCGAAGGCGGGACCCGGGGCAATCGCTTCGGAGACTATGTCTCCAAGACCGAGGGCGGCATCACAGGCTGATGCTGGCAGAGATCCGGCCAACAGGCTGGTCGACCACTTCGTCATTCCGGGGCGCCGGAGGCTAGCCCGGAATCTAGAACCGCCGTCGGTGCAGAACGAGAACCACCCGCGTGTCTGGATCCTGGGCTCCGCTGCGCGGACCCGGGATGACGGGGTGGACGTTTCAGCGTCAACGCCCCGTGCCCGGTCAGGCGACCGCGAGAGCGCCGCGGTAGATCGCGATCAGCGAGCCGCCGACATGCTCGATATGGACGCGCAGGAGTTCGGCCGCGGCGTCGACCTTGCGCGCCTCGCACAGGTCCAGGATCTGCGTGTGCTCCAGCTCGGCACGGGCGATGTCGGACGGCGTCGAGAGCTGGATGCGGGTCGGGCGATCGCAATCCTGCAACAGGCCGGACACGATGGTCAGTGCACGCGGACGGCCTGCGTGCCGCAGGAGATCGAGGTGGAACCGGCTGTTCAGCTCGCCCCACCTTTGGACTTCGCCGGCTTCGAGCGCGCGGCTGTACTCGCGCGAGAGCGCGTGCAGATCCTGCAGGTCAGCTTTCGTGAGATGGGGCGCGGAGAGTGCCAGGAGTTGCGGCTCCAGCTGGCAGCGCAGTTGGAAGATGTCTTCCAACTCCTCGAGGGACAGCCCCGAGACCACGGCACCACGGTGCGGCATGATTTTGACCAGGTTGCTGGCCTCGAGCTGCAGGAGCGCTTCCCGCACCGGGATGCGGCTGATCCCGAACTCCTCGGCCAGCGCATCCTGACGAAGCTGGACGCCGGGCGGCAGTTCCCCGTTCAGGATCCGCTGCCGAATCGAGTCGGCCACGGCGGCCGACACGGTCTTGTGCCGCAACCGGTCGGATGCGGGTCGGGCCGGAACCGCTGGGGACATCAACGCCTCGGAATATGTGTACGCATTTATACAGAACGATCCGCGGCGATCAAACCCTGTCGGGGACATAAGCGTCGCTGCTGATAATTACGTCAGGTTGCCGAAAAAGCGGGCTCGGGGGCGGCCGGCACTCGCTAGAGTGTACACGGATGGGCAGCCGGACCGCCCACAGAGCTAAGGACGTGAGGCTTGTGCCGGCACCGAATGGTCGCAAACCACTCACTCCCATCCCAAGGCGCATTCCACAGGAAGCGCACGCCCCGTGCCGGGCGAGCGCGGAAGGGGAGGGGAACATATTCCAAGGCCCGCCGGGTGGCCCTCAAGTACATTAGTTTTTCAACAGGCGCGGCTCGGCACGGCCGTGCGGATCCGCCCAGGGGGCCTGGGCGAGCCGCTGCACGAGGTAGCCGATCAGGGCGGTCACACGGGCCGGGCGCGGGTCGCCCGGTGGCGTGACGAGGTGAAGGGCGATCGGCGGCGGCGACCAGCCGGGCAGGACCCGTTCCAGGCGGCCCGCCTCCAGGTCGTCCCAGATCATGAAATCCGGCTGCAGCGCGAGACCGAGGCCGGCCCGGAGCGCCGGCGCAAGCGCCTCGGCGTTGTTCGCCCGCAGCTGGCCGCCGTGCACGATGACGGCCTCGGTCCCAGCCCCGTCCACGAAGCGCCAGCGATCGGGGGTCGGCAGGTAGGCGTAGCCGAGACAGGCGTGCCGAGCGAGGTCGTCCGGATGCGCGGGGCGGCCCTCCCGGTCGAGATAGGCCGGGGTGGCCACGAGCGATCGCCGGATCGCGCAGAGGCGGCGCGCCCGCAAGGACGAGTCCGGCAGGGCCGCGATGCGCAGGCCGATATCGAAGCCGCCGCCCACGAGGTCGACCACCGCGTCGGAGAGGTGCAGGTCCACCGACACGGCCGGATGCTCGCCGAGGAAGGCGGGCAGGAGCGGCGCCACGTGCATCACCCCGAAGGTCATGGGCGCGGCGAGGCGCACCAAGCCCCGCGGTTCCGCGGCCCCGGCGGTGGCGAGGGCCTCGGCCGCCTCGCCCTCGGCGAGGATGCGCGCGGCGCTCGCCTTGGCGGCCTGTCCCGCCTCGGTGAGCGCCAGCTTGCGCGAGGTGCGGTTGAACAGCCGCGCCCCGATCCGGGTCTCCAGCCTGCCCACGGCCTTCGAGACGGTGCCCTTCGACAGCCCGAGATCGGCCGCGGCCCGGCCGAAGGAGCCGGTCTCCACCACCTTGGCGAACACCGCCCAGGCCTCGAAATCGGGCAGCCGCATGGTTCAAATCCGGAAACGATAGGTTTCCATCGTTTCTATTTTCGGGCGGCATGGCAAGGGGCACATTGCGGTCATCGGAACAGGCGCCGCGTCCTTCGCGGCGATCCTTAGGGAGATATCGCTATGGTTCAGACCGGCCTCCACCACGTCACGGCCTTCTCCGGCCCGGCCCTGCGCAACCTCGACTTCCACACCCGGATCCTCGGGCTGCGGCTGGTGAAGAAGACCGTCAACTTCGACGATCCGGGCACCTATCACCTGTATTACGGCGACGCGGCCGGCCAGCCCGGCACGATCCTGACCTTCTTCCCCATCGAGCACGCGGCGCCGGGCCGCGTCGGGATCGGCGAGACCCAGGAGACCGCGTTCCGGGTGCCCCGCGCCTCCATCGGCTGGTGGACCCACAGGCTGATCGAGAAGGGCGTCGCCCACGAGCCGCTGGTCCAGGTCTTCGGCGAGTCGACGCTGCGCTTCCGCGATCCCGACGGCATGATGCTGGCCCTGGTCGGCGTCGATGCCGGGGACGAGGCGGCCTGGGCCTCGGCCGAAGTGCCGGCCGAGCACGCGATCCGCGGCTTTCACGGCGTGACGCTCCTCCTCGACAAGGCGGAGCCCACGGCGGCGATCCTCACGGAGGTGCTGGGCCTGCACGAGGTCGGCCGCGAGGGCGGCCTGGTCCGCTTCGCGGGCAGCGCCGCGCTCGGCAGCCTCGTGACCCTGCGGGCGGTGGGCGGCTTCCTCCCGGGGCGGCCGGGCGCCGGCTCGGTCCACCACATCGCGTTCCGGGCCGAGGACGATGCCGCCCAGGCCGCGATGGGCGAGCAGCTCGCCGCACGGGGGCTGCACGTCACCGAGCAGCGCGACCGCCAGTACTTCCGCTCGATCTACTTCCGCGAGCCGGGGGGCGTGCTGTTCGAGATCGCCACCGACGCGCCCGGCTTCGCGGTCGACGAGCCGGTGGAGGCCCTCGGCCAGGCCCTGAAGCTGCCCGCCGGCCTCGAGCCGCACCGGGCCCGGATCGAGGCCGTGCTGCCCAAGGTCGCCTGACGCCGCACGCCCGCCCCGCCATCCGCGGGGCGGGCGCCCACACCCATCACCAGCGAGGTCGCCATGACCCAGGATACCCTCGGCTTCATCCATCATTTCGAGCCCGGCCCCGATGCCGCGCGGCCGCTCCTTCTTCTCCACGGGACCGGCGGCAACGAGCTGGACCTCCTGCCGCTGGGCCGGATCGTCGCTCCGGGCGCCGCCCTGCTGTCGCCGCGCGGCGCGGTGTCGGAGAACGGCATGCCGCGCTTCTTCCGGCGCCTGGCGGAGGGCGTGTTCGACGAGGCCGATCTGCGCCGCCGCACCGCGGATCTCGCGGGCTTCGTGGCGGCGGCGCGCAACCGCTACGGGATCGGAGCGCCCCTGGCGCTCGGCTTCTCCAACGGCGCCAACATCGCCGCGTCGCTGCTGATGCTGCGGCCGGAGGCGCTGGCCGGCGCCGTGCTCATCCGCCCGATGGTGCCCTTCGCCGAGGCGCCCGCCGCCGACCTCGCCGGCAAGCCGGTCCTGATCCTCTCCGGGGCGATGGATCCGATCGTGCCGGTCGAGAACGCGAGCCGCCTCGCCGACCAGCTCGCCGCCGCGGGCGCGGCCGTCGAGCACCGGATCCTGCCCACCGGCCACGGCCTGTCGCAAGCCGACATCAACCTCGCCGTCGACTGGACCCGCGGCCGCGCGCTTCCGAGCGCCGCCTGATCTTCGCGCCCTACGCACACAGGACGACATCCGCTATGGCCTCCTCGATCTCTCCCCTCCCGCTCGTCGCCGGCGCCATGCCGGCGACCCTGCTGCCGGTCACCGGCCGCGTCCTGATGAGCGCGCTCTTCCTGGTGAGCGGCGTCGGCAAGCTCGCCGCGCCCGCCGCGACCCTCGCCATCATCCGCGCCGCCGGCTTGCCGCTGCCGGAGGTCTCCTTCGCGGCCGCCGCCCTGGTGGAGGTCGGCGGCGGCCTGCTACTGATCGCGGGCTATCGTGCCCGGATCGTCGCCCTGGTCCTGGCGGCCTTCGCGGTCGCCACGGCGCTGACATTCCACAGCGCTCTCGCGGATCAGAACCAGATGTTCCACTTCCTGAAGAACCTCGCGGTGGCGGGCGGCCTGCTGCAGGTCGCGGCGTTCGGGGCCGGCCCGCTCAGCCTCGATGCGCGGCAGGGCCGGGTCTGACCGGTCGCCTTCTCGGACCCGGCCGCCGGCCTTCATCCAGAGTTGAGCGGGGCAGTGGCCTTTCCCGCGCCGGTCGGTGCCCCTAAAGCCTGTCGGAGCCTCGGACCGGGGCCTGACAGCTGACGGAACCGCGGATGCCGACCACCGACGCTCCTCTCGCCCTCGGGATCATCGGCGCGGGGATCATGGGCGAGCGCCTGCTCAACGCCATCCACGGGGCGCCGGACTCGCCCGTCCGGGTCTCGGCGATCTGGGACCCGGCCCCGGACGCCCTCGACCGCATCGCCGCGGCCTTCCCGGCGGTGCCCCGCGTCGCCGATGCCGCTGCGGTCGTCGCGACGAGCGGCTGCGTCTACGTCGCCTCGCCGCCGGCCTCGCATCTCGGCTACGCCCGCGCGGCCCTCACCGCGGGGCGCAGCGTGTTCTGCGAGAAGCCGCTCGCCATCGATCTCAGCGAGGCGCGGGCCTTCGTGGCGGAGGCCGGGACGGCCGGCGGGGTGAACTTCCCGTTCGCCTCGTCGCCGGGCGTGGCGGCGATCGCGCGCTGGATCGAAGCGGGCGCGATCGGGACCCCGCGGCGGCTCGCCATCGCGGTCGCATTCGCCCGCTGGCCGCGGCCCTGGCAGCAGGATGCGGCGCGCTGGCTCGACGCGCGGGACGAGGGCGGCTTCACCCGCGAGGTGGTCTCGCATTTCCTGTTCCTGGCCCGTCGCCTGCTCGGCCCCCTGCAGGACGTCCGCGGACGCGTCGATTTCCCGGAGGCCGGCCGGTCCGAGCGGGCGATCGACGTCACGCTCACGGCGGGCGGCCTTCCGGTCACGCTCACCGGCCGGGTCGGCGCCACCGCCGCGGACGATCACAACACCTGGACCCTGGAGGGTGACACGGGCGCCGTGCGGCTGCGCGACTGGGCCATCGCCGAGCGCCGCGGTCCGGACGGGCGCTTCGAGCCGGAACCCGACGCGATCCCCAACGAGCGGCTGCGCCCGATCACCCTCCGACGCCAGATCGAGGGCGTGGTGCGGATGGCGCGCGGTGAGCCCCACCACCTCGCCACCTTCGCGGAGGCGCTGGCCGTGCAGGAGGCGGTCGAGGCCATCCTGGCGCTGTGAGGCCAGGGGCCCTCAGGCCCTGGCCGGGTGATTGCTTCGGCCTCACCGTTCTTGCAAGCGGAGCAAAGCAATCCAGGGGCGCAATCCTTGAAGGGCGCGCGCCGCCCTGAGGGTCCTCCGCCATCCGTGCAATCCGCTTGGGCACGATCACAACGATCGCGATGCCAGCGGCAGTGTCTATGCGCCCGGGTGCTCGGAGTGTGGGGCAGACCCCTTAAACCCCGTGCAATGATCTCAGGCTCGGCTGACCGAGCATTGCGATCGCATCGCCCGATGATTGCGCTTCGCTACATCTCACAGAGGCGACATTGCACAGTCGAAGTTCGCTCTCGACTAGTTTAGGCGGTGAATGCTTGAGAGCTGCTGCAAGCCAGCAGCAATGATCCGCACCGTCGGGCAGCAAGGCGCTTGACGATCTAAGACGATTGTCCTAGCCCAGTCTCCCGCAACGTTGCTGTGGTCGCGGATGAAGCAACGGCGATAGTCTATCGAGCAACACAGCCCGGCCAATCCATGCAGGCCCGTTATCTGAAATCGGGCCGGATCGGTAATTGGCGAGCGGATGCAATCGGAAGATCGTGAAGCGCGCTCAGCTGCGGCGAACATAGCTGTTGTCAAAGGAAACATCAGTCATTTCACCTCTTTGTTGGAGACGTTGAATGAGTGCTGTTAATTCCTCTCTCACTACGTCTAGCCTTGGGATTGTGCCCCTGCGGACTGATCGCTCGGCAACGCCTTCTCTGGACGATGTCAAAGCATCACATCTGAAGTAGTCGGCCGATCCGCGATCGGCCCTGGCCCTGTCCCCAGCAAGCAGGGAAGCAATATTCCGAACTGCAAACTTCCCTCAAAATCCGGGTGACGGCCTTCCTCCGAATAATCCAGTCGACAACCCGCCGGAAATCATTCCGAATCCTCCGGAATACCCGGAACCAACTCCGACGCCTCCCTATGATCCCCCGCCGTATGGTCCGGGGTACCCGGGCGGCGAAAACTGAAATTGAGAGAAGATTCTTGGCAGGTGCTCCTTGGGGTGCCTGCCCCTCATTAAATCCATCATATGAAGTATTTCTGTCAGACAAGCGGTTCGCTTTTTTTCATCATGAGCATGTTGTGCTCGGTTGCGACGTCATCGGCGAGCAAAATATCTGAATATTCACACGTAGGTATATATGAAGACAATCGATTTGTTTGTAGAGGGTTGAAGATCGGCAACGATATCGTAACAGCCGCCCATTGTTTCCGAGGAAAAAAGGAGCTTGGTGTTAAATATTTTATCAACGGCCAGGTCAAATCGGCCGCAGTTTCACGAATAAGAACTTTATATTCGCGCTCGCCGATCATTGATATCGCAATATTTCAGACGGACTCTCCGCTCGCGGCCGAAGTCGATGGCGTTGTCGCCATCGGGGATGCTGAGCCGATCGAAAATTTCGGCGAGAAGCAGAATTTCTCTATAGAGTTAAAAACATTCGACACAGATAGAAATGACGCGAGTCCCAAGGTCTTTGAATCTTTTTCTATGAATTATTCCAAGGGATACGATGATGTTGCTCTTCTGTATCTAGACAAGCAAAGTCATATCAGTCTTCCTGATCCGAAGAGCGCCGGATCGATGGCGTTTTCGATCAACATGAATGAGAGCATGATCGTCAACCGATCGGATTTGATATGTCAGGGCCAGTCAGGGTCACCGGTATTTGCACGAAAGAACGATGTAAAGTATCTTGTGGGTATTTTAATTAGAGGGCAGCCAAATGGATACTATAATAAAATTCTGTGTGGAAATGGAGCTTATGCTCTCCGACTTGATGGTGCGGCCGGAGCTTGGATAAGAAAGAACTTGGATCCGACGGATTAGGGTTTGGAATCGTTTATCACCAGAAGGCGATGTCGGCAGCTAGGGCGACGGCCGAGGCGTAGTTGCGGGCGCGCTTGTCGTCTCGGGTGGCTATGCGGCGGAAGTCCTAGAGGTGGTTGAAGGTTGCCTGGATGCGCCAGCGTTCCCAGTAGCGCCGTGTGTCGTGGCGGAGCCTTCTCTTGCAGCCGCGCTTGCTCGAAATGACCGGCATGATGCCGCTCTTGCGGAAGTCAGCGTGCAGCCAATCGGCGTCGTAGCCCTTGTCCGTGCTCAGGCGGCGGATCCGGCCGGGTGCCTCGGCCGGGGCCATCAGTGGGCGCGTGGACCTTGGTCGTCTGGCCGCCGCGCGACGGGCCAATGGCCTGTGCCGTCGCCACCTCTTCCGCTGTACGCGGAGCGGTGCGCTCGCACGTAGCTGCTGCCGATGGCAGCCCTGAATCATCAAGCCATAGACTGAACAATGCCTTGGTTCGGATCGCACCCTGGGTCGCTGCGCTCGCGATGACGGAGCGGGTCCGTCACCCGAGGGCTTCAGCCGGATACCGCCTCAGACCTCGAGGAGATCGACCAGGAACGGGATCAGCGGCGCGTCGGCGGGCGGCATGGCGAGATCGCGCAGCGCCTTCGGCCGGACCCATTTGAGCGCCTGCCCCTCCATCGGGCGCGGCGTGCCGGTCCAGCGCCGGCAGACGTAGAGCGGCATCAGAAGGTGGAAGTCCGGATAGGCGTGGCTGGCGAAGGTGAGCGGCGCGAGACACGGCTCCTCGACGCGGATGCCGAGTTCCTCGGCGAGTTCCCGGATCAGCGTCTGCTCGGGGCGCTCGCCGGGCTCGACCTTGCCGCCAGGGAACTCCCACAGGCCGGCGAGCTGCTTGCCCGCCGGACGCTCGCTGACGAGCACGCGCCCGTCGACATCGACGAGCGCCACCGCGACGACCAGCAGGAGGCGGAGCGCGGGCTGTCCGGGCGCGCTCACGGGACCACCGCGAAGCTGGCCGAGACCTCGGAGGACAACTGGATCGTGCCGGCCTCGATCGGGACGCGCCGGCCCTTGGCGGGCATGGGTGCCGCCAGGGCGCGATTGGCCATCGGGAACGGCGCTCCGCCCTGGGTCGAGAGGGTGCAGAGCGGGCCGAGCTTGGTGCCGAGCGCCTCGGCGAGCGCCTCGGCCCGGGCGCGGGCGTCGCGCGCCGCTGCGACCTGGAGGGCCGATTCGGCCGTGTCGGGATCGCGCAGCCCGAAGCTCACGGAATCGATCCGGTTCGCACCCGACTGGAGGGCTTGGCGCAGCAGATCCCCGAGACGGTCCATGTCGGCGAGCCGAACGGTCACGAGATTGCTCGCGCGATACCCGTCGGGCTCCTCGGTGCTGCCGCCGCCCGGCCGGACCACCGCGCGGGTTGCGGCCTGGAGCGTCACCGCGGCCGTCCCGATATCCGCCGGCGGCACGCCGAGCGTGCGGGCCTGCGCGGAGATCCCCGCCACCGCCTTCGAGGCAGCGTCGAGGGCTGCCGCCGCGGTGGCGCCGCGCGCCTCGACCCCGATCGTGATCTCGGCGAAGTCGGGCGCCCGCGTCTCGACGGCGCGTCCGACCACGCTGATGTGGCGCTTGCAGGCCGAATCGTCGGCGTGGACCGGCGCGACCAGAAACGCCGTCAGGAGGGTGCCGGCGAGGGCCGCCCTCACGAGCGGTAATCCCCGTTGATCTCGACATAGGCCTTGGTCAGGTCGCAGGTCCAGACGCGGGCCGCGCCGTCGCCGAGGCCGAGATCGACCCGGATGCCGATCTCCGGCGCGCGCATCACGGCACTCGCCGCCGCCTCGCTGTACGCGGGATCGCGGGCGCCCTCGACGGCCACGCGCACGTCGCCGAACCAGATCGCCAGCCGGTCCCGGTCGGCGGGCTCGCCGGCCTTGCCCACGGCCATCACCACCCGGCCCCAATTGGCGTCCTCGCCCGCCACCGCAGTCTTCACCAGCGGCGAGTTGGCGATCGCCATCGCGATCCGGTGCGCGGAGGCGTCGCTCTCGGCGCCGGTGACCCGCACGGTGACGAACTTGCGCGCGCCCTCGCCATCCTTGGCGACCAGCTGGGCCAGCTCGACCAGCAGGCTCTCCAGCGCCACGCGGAAGGCCGAGAGGCGCGGGTCTGCGGGATCGGACACGGCCGCGTTTCCGGCCCTGCCGGTGGCGAACAGCATCAGCGTATCGGAGGTGGAGGTGTCGCCGTCCACCGTCACGCAGTTGAAGCTGGTCTTCGTCCCCGCGGACAGGAGGGCCTGCAGCACGTCCTGCGGCAGGGCGGCGTCGGTGAAGACGAAGGACAGCATCGTCGCCATGTCGGGGGCGATCATGCCGGCGCCCTTGGCGATGCCGTTGATCGTCACGCTGACGCCGTCGATCTCGGCCGTGCGCGTGGCGAGCTTCGGGAAGGTGTCGGTGGTCATGATCGCGCGGGCGGCCGCGTCCCAGGCGGCAGGCCCGTCCTCGGCTCGGGCCGCGCACTCCGCCAGCACGCCCTCGAAGCGTTCCGCCGGGAGCGGCTCGCCGATCACGCCGGTGGAAGCGACATAGACCTCGCGCGCGCCGCAGCCCGCTGCCTGCGAGGCGATCGCGACGGTGCGCGCCACCGCCTCGCGGCCGAGCCGGCCGGTGAAGGCGTTGGCATTGCCGGAATTGACCACCAGCGCCCGCGCCGCGCCGTCGGCGAGCGCCTCCCGGCACCAATCCACCGGGGCCGAGGGGCATTTCGAGCGGGTGAACACGCCGGCTGCCCGGGTCCCGGGCTCGAGGGCGACGTAGAGCACGTCGGTGCGGCCGCTGTAGCGGATTCCAGCCTGGGCGGTGGCGATTCGCACCCCGGGCACGGGCGGCAGATCGGGGCTCGCGGCGGGCGCCAGTGGGGAGACGGGCGGTGATTTCGCGGACGACATCGGCTCGGGCTCCGGCAGCGCGCGGCGTGAGGGGCCGCGGCCGGCCGGTGTTGCCCACGGGACCGCCGCGCCGTCAACTGCGTGCCCAGTGTCTGGTCACGCTTCGGGCTGCATCGTCATTGTGCAACGGCGGCGCCGAATGCGGCGCCTTCACGGCGACGGGCTTGCGTGTGGATTGCTTCCCAGCTTAGCATGCTGCATCGCAAAGCCAGCGCGAAGTCGAGTGCGGAATGCCCCCAGCCGACGTCGAGACTGCCTCTGACAGCCTTCCCCAAGGCAGCTGCTACCGTATTCAGGTGCTGGTTGTCGGCCGCCACAAGCGCTGGCGCGACGAGGTCTCGGCGCAGGTCCGGATGCTGGGTTACCAAGTCACCGCCTGCGACCGCGGCGTCGATGCCATGACGGTGCTGGCCCTCGGCCTGCCGGTCGACGTGATGGTGGTGGATACCGCGCTCCATGGCGGATTGTGCTGCGCGCAGCTCGCCGTCGAGGCGCGGACCCTGCGGCCGGGCCTGCGCATCATTCTCGCCCGCGATCCGGTCGACGCCATGGGCCCGGAGGTCTCGGCCCGGGTGCCCGACGCGCTGCTCGTCCCGCGCGACCAGCTCCAGAACGGGATGGTCGCGACGACGATGCGTGAGGCGCTGGCGAGCCGCGCCGCCTGAGGCGCCGCTTCAACTTCTCCCCGGCTCGGCCGGCGGGCGGGCGCGACGCTGAGAGCATCCCGCCGAACTTGGAGCGCCTCCCGGCCGAGCCGGCGCGCGCAAACCCGAACCGACGCATCGGCGAATCGGGGGTCGCCCCGCCGCAGGGACGCTGCGTCGACGGCGTCTGCGGAGCGTCGAGCCGTCGGAGTTGATGGTTCCGCTTTGATCCCGAATCACGCGATGTAAACGGCGGGACTGTTCAAATGCAGTCACCGACATGATCGAGCGGACAGCGCGGGCGCGCGGGTTTCGCGCCGATCCGGCAGCGGACACGTACAAGGTGACGCTGTCATGCGACGAGAGCGAAAGCCCAGCATTGGTCCATCGTAGCGAGAATGCGGCAAATTTGGATTGCCGACGCGGTAGAAGCTCGGGGATGGTGTCGGGGCCGCGAAAGCGGATATTCGATCGAAGTCTGTCCGAAGAAGTTCTGTAGTACAAGTTGAACTTGATCCGACGACATGATGTTGTCATGATAGTATCATCTATCATGCGGCCGAATGATGGGCCTGTTTCTTGGAAGAACGATCCGTGAGATTTGGGATCCGTACGCGCCTTTACGCGGGATTTGCGATGCTCGTCATGTTGACGGGCCTTATCGGTGCGTATGCGATCTATCAGCAGGGTGTGATGGACCAAGAACACGCGCTGCAGGAGCGCGTGGAGCGGGGAAGGCAATCGGTCCTCACGATCGACGGTTATGCCGCGCGTCTGATCGGACATGCCGAGCGATACCGGCTGCATCCGGATCCTGCGCTGATCAGTGCGATGGAGCAGGCTCGGCAGGCGATCGAGCAGACGTGCGACAAGCACGTCTCGCTGGCCATGACGGATGGGGGTCGGAAACTTTACGACGACATGCGCGCCAGCGCCCGCACGATGAAACCGGAGCTGGACCGGCTCGCGGCGACAGGCGCAAGCTTGCGTGATGCCAAAGCGAAGTTGTTCGAGGTCGGCAATACGCTCACTGCTTTGCTGAACACCCTGCTCGTGCCGGCGCGTGCACGCGCCGGCGAGTCGATGCTCGCGCGCGCCGAGCATATCGAGACTGCCGTGCTGCGCTCCCGCCTCGCCTCCGCGCGCTTCGTGATCAGCCTGGATCCACGGGACCGCAAAGCCTTCGAGGAACGGGTGGAACAAGCTCTGGCGGTCATCGAGGGGTTCAAGGAGCCGCAGGGGACAGCCTTCGCGCAGCAGGTCAGGGCCGTCCGCGACGCGCTGACGGCCAGCGCGACGGGCCTGCGCGCCTACGACCGGGCCACAGACGCCGCGCAGGCGACGTTCGAGACCGGGATCAAGCCCCACGTCGAGGCGATCGACCGAATCGGCCAAGCGCTGCGCGACCGGATCCTGGCGGCCGGCGAGAAGATTGCCCGGGACACCGCGGAGACTGCGGCACGGGCTCGGTCCATCCTGATCGGCCTGGTCGGGTCGGCACTGGTTCTCGGGGGTATCCTGGCCTTCGTGCTCGCCCGCAGCATCATCCGGCCGATCGACGGCATGACGGAGGCGATGACGAAGCTGGCCGGCGGCGACCTGGCGGTCGTGGTGCCCTACCGCGACGCGACCGACGAGATGGGGGCGATGGCCCGCGCCGTCGACATCTTCCGCCAGAACGCCGTCGCCCGCGCCGAGCTGGAGGCCGCGCAGGCCGCCGAGCAGGCCGCCCGCCTGCGCCGGGCCGAGCGGGTCGATGACCTCGTGCAGGCGTTCGAGCGGAAGATCGCCGCCTCGCTCAACATCGTCACGACGGCGACCACTGAACTCGACGCCACCGCGCGGGCGATGACCCGGGTGGCCGACGATACCAACAGCCAGGCCGTGACCTCGAGTACGGCGGCCGAGCAGACCTCGTCCAACGTCCAGACCGTGGCGGCGGCGGCCGAGGAGATGGTCTCCTCGCTCCAGGAGATCGAGCGGCAGGTGGTCCGCTCCAACGAGGTCGCCGGTCATGCCGCCCACGAGGCCGAGGCGACCAACGCCGCCATGGCGAGCCTGCGCGCGGCGGCCGAGCAGATCGGCGCGGCCGTGACCCTGATCTCGGGCATTGCCAGCCAGACCAACCTGCTGGCGCTGAACGCCACGATCGAGGCGGCCCGCGCCGGCGAGGCGGGTCGGGGCTTTGCCGTCGTAGCCGCCGAGGTGAAGGAGCTCGCGGGACAGACGGCGCGGGCCACCGAGGAAGTCGGCGCTCAGATCGCCGCGATTCAGGCGGCCTCAGGCCAGGCCGCGGAGGCGATGCAGCAGATCGGCCGCACGATTGCCGCCGTGAACGAGATCAGCGGCGCCATCGCCGCGACTGTCGTGGAGCAGACGGCGGCGACGAGCGAGATCTCGCGCAATGCCGGCGAGGCGGCGCGGGGCACGGAGGACGTCTCGGCCAATGTGACGCGGGTTCTGGCGGCCGCCCGCCAGACCGGCAGCGCGGCCGCGCAGGTGCAGAGCGCGGCCGCCGAGCTGGCGGCGCAGTCGCTCACCGTCAAACGCGACGTCGACCGTTTCCTCAGCGACATCCAGGCCGCGTGAGGCAGAGGCGTCGGTCGGCCCGGGATCCCCACGTCCACTGGATTCGTCGCCTAGCACCGCTCCCGATGGCGTTGGGTCACAGGAGACGACCGCGTCCTGGGCTCCCGTGACCCATCCCGCCCGCTCGTCCTGAGGGGCCGGAGCGCAGCGAGGGCCTCGAAAAAGGACTCCAGGGATCGCGCGGCTGGCTGGAGCCCTCCTTCAAGGCGGCTCACGCCGCACCTCAGGAGGAGGGGAATGGTTTGGACAACCGTTCTCCGAAACGTTCTGCTGCCTGGCGCGACCCCATCGAGAACGGCGCTAGATCGCGGCGGCAGGATCCGACTCGTCGCCGTCCTGTCCGCGGCGCTCGCGCGGGCGGCGCTCCAGGAACGAGCGGCCAAGGGCACGCAGCGGCGCCGTCAGCCGGCGGACATCCTCGGCCCGCTCCATGAAGCGCTCGCCGTTGCGGATCTCCTTGTCGAGCCGCGCCATGGTCCGGGCGAGCGCCGGATCGTCGTCGCCGAGCCAGACCTGGGTCACGCGGGCGAAAGCGATCACCACGCCCTGCAGCTTGAGCTGGCCCAGCGGCCCCTCGGTGTCGATCCCGGCCGCCGCCAGCATGTAGCGGTGCGAGTTCAGCATGACGCCGTTCAGAGCCAACATCGACAGCGGCTCGCCGCGGAGCGCGTAGGCGATCCGGCGCAGCGCCGGCTTGTACGGCTCCATGGCGTCGAGGCGGCGCATCAGCACGTCGAACAGGCGCTCGCGGGTCGGCTCCTCCTCAAGGCCCGCGAGGTCGCCCTCCAGGACCTTGCGGTCGATGATCCGGGTGAGCCCGCCGAGCACCGCGCCCTTCGACGGGAACAGGTCGCGCAGCTCGGCCAGGGTCAGGCCCGCCTCCCGGGCGATGTCGCTGACCTCGATGTCGTTCCAGGGCTGCTCGGCGGCGAGGCGCATCAGGGCCTCGACGGCGGCCTCCCGGGGCGGCAGCTTCGGCGGGCTGTCGCTCGTCGCCGCGCCCGCCTGCCCAGAGGCCTCGGCCGCACCGCCCACCTGCGTGACGTTCTCGTCGGTGCCGCTCGCCTTGGCGGGGCTCGCGACCTTGCGGGGGCGCTTCGGGGAGGCTTTGCTGTCGGTCATGGGTCGGTCGCCCGCATCTGTCGGTCGTGTCGCCTCATGTAGGTGGGCCGGCGGCGAAGGGCAGGGCCGTCGCGCGGCCATGCCGCACAGAGGCCGGCCCGCTGTCAGCCGGAAAGTTCCCCGGCCCGCCGACGGGCCGCCGCCACAGCCTCCCGCATCAGGGCGCCGAGGCCGTCCGGGCGCATCAGAACCTCGAGCGCCGCCGCGGTGGTGCCGCCGGGCGAGGTGACGTTGCGGCGCAGTTCCGCCGCGTCGGCGGGGCTCGCATCCAGGAGCGCGCCGGCGCCCGCCACCGTCGCCCGGGCGAGATCGCGGGCCACGTCGGGGTCCAGGCCGGCCGCGATGCCGGCCTCGGCCAGCGTCTCGGCGAGCAGGAAGACGTAGGCCGGGCCGGAGCCCGAGACCGCCGTCACGGCGTCGATCTGCGCCTCGTCGGCGAGCCACGCCACCGTGCCGCTCGCCGCGAGCAGCGCCTCGGCGGCCGCGCGCTGCTCGGGCGAGACCTCGGGACTCGCGCAGGCGCCGGTGGCGCCCCGGCCGATGCTCGCCGGCAGGTTGGGCATCGCCCGGACGACGGCGCGCGCCCGCGGCAGCCGGGCGCGCAGGTCGGCGATGGTCTTGCCCGCCAGGATCGAGACGAGGAGCGTGTCGCGGCCGATCAGCCGGTCCAGCCCGGGGGCGGCCGTCTCCAGGCCCTGCGGCTTGATCCCGAGAACCAGCACCGCGCCGGGCTCGGGATCGGGAGGGTTCAGGGCGATGCCCCGCGCGGCGCAGAGATCCACGATCGTGCGGGCGGGCACCGGGTCGATGATCGTCGTGCGGCGCGGGTCGAGGCCGGCGTCGAGCCAGCCCGTCAGCATCGCGCCGCCCATCTTGCCGGCCCCGGCCAGGACCAGGGAGGCCGGCATCCGCGCCGCGGCGGCGCCCGAGGCCGTCACGCCTCGCCTTCGGTCTCGAACAGGACGGCGTCCAACGCCTCGCGGGCGCTCTTGCCGGCCCAGAGCACGAACTGGAACGCCTGGAAGTAGCGCTCGCAGGCGTCGACCGCGGTCTTCATCATGGTGGCGCATTGCGGATGGGTCGGGACCGCCCCGCCCGTCAGCAGCAGGGCGTGCCGGAACATGACCACGCTGTCGCTCGACCACAGGTCGAAATGTCCAACCCAGAGCTGCTCGTTGATCAGCGCCACGAGGCGCATCACCTCGGTCCGCTGCCGCTCCGGCACCTTCAGGTCGAACGCGCAGGCGACGTGCAGCGCCTCCACGTCCTCGATCCACGTGAAGGCGACGTTGTAGTCGGTCCACCGGCCGGGGCTCGTGACCGACATCTCGTCGGTCTCGGCCCGGTCGAAGATCCAGTCGCGCAGGGACGCCAGCCGCTCGACGACGTCGAGCGGATGCTCGTTCCGGTCCGGGTCGTGGAAGTCGACGTTGAGAAGCGGCATGACGATCCAAAAGGACGACCCAGACGAGTCCAGGCCTGACGTGACGGTGACGCGAAACCGGAGCGCGAGAACACTCCGAGAACTGGAACGACCGGCAGATCTAGGCCGGCGGTGAAACGATCGACTGTCGAAGCTCCGCGGACATCGCGCCGCAGCCCCCCGAATCACCCTATGCCCGACTATAGACCGGCCGTGACTCGCGACACAAAGTGCAGGCCACGTTCAGTGAACAGGAAACCGGATCGTCGCTGCCGCTTCCTGTGTAAAAGCCCCAGGCGTTGCCACGGAGACTCAGACCACCTCGCTGAGGCCCGCCGCGCCCGCTCCGGCGCCCCCGGATTTCGCCTCCAGGGCCGCGACGCGGGCCGTGAGCGCCGCGTTCTGCGCCTGCAGGTTGGTGACGAGATCGCGCAGCACGTCGAGCTCCTCGCGCGAGGCGACGTCGAGGTCGCGGATCACGCGTTCGAGCTGCGCCTTGACCACGGTCTCGGCCTCGCGGCGCACGCCCTGCGCGGCGCCGGCCGCATCGGTCATCAGGCGGGCGAGATCGTCGAACAGTCGGTTGGAGGGGGGCATCCTGGTCTCCCGGATCGGCCGGCTGCCGCAACGGCCGCCTGACTGCGCGATTCGAGGTGACGAGATAGGAATCTTCGCGATGGGGGGCAACGCCCGATCGGGGCGAGCCCCCCGCGGGGCAGAGCGGGGCCGGTGGGCCGCCGCCCCGCCTGCGCGATCACATGTGGCGCATCATCCGGCGGTGCATGCGACGATGCATCATGCGCCGCTCCATCCGGCGGTGCATCATCCGGCGCTCCATGGGAGTTATGCGGACATGGGTCACCGCATCGGGGGCGGCGACGGCGCCGGGCATGGCGGGGGCCGCGGAGGCGGGCTGGACCAGGGCGACGCCGCCGAGCGAGGCGAGCACGGCGAAGGCGAAGGTGAATTTCCTCACGGGGAGACTCCAGTTCTCTGATGGCCGGGCTTGGCGCCCGGTTCATCCTCCCGGATGGGAGGTACGGAGAGTCGTCTCGTGCCGCGGGGCGGCACGGCGGGTCTGCGAGGACCCGCCGCCATCAACTTCCAGGTTACAGATTCGTTTCCTCGAACGCCTTCACCCATTCGGCGCAGATGCCCGAGCGGACGATGTCGTTGCGGGTGAACTCCACCACCGGGATCGGCATCATCCGGCTCTTGATCAGATGCATCACGGTGCGCAGGCCCGAGGTCTCGCGCAGGTCGGTCTGCGAGACGTCGCCGTTGATGATGACCTGGCAATCGTCGCCGATGCGGGTCAGGAACATCTTGATCTCGTTGACCGTGGTGTTCTGCGCCTCGCCGAGGATCACGAGGCAGTTCTTGAAGGTCCGTCCGCGCATCACCTCGAAGGGGACGATCTCGATGTCGCCGGTCTTGAGGGCAATGTCGAAGGCGGCGGCGCCCATGCGCTCCTTCATGGCCTCGGTCAGCGGGGCGACCCAGGGGGCGATCTTCTCCTCGAGGGTGCCGGGGAAGTAGCCGAGCGAGCGGCCCGAGGGCACGTTCGGGCGGGTGATCACCACCTTGGCGATGCGGCGCTGGCGGAGCTGATCCGCGGCGCGGGTGCCGGCGATGAAGGTCTTGCCGGTGCCGGCCGGCCCCAGGACGATGACCTGCGGGGAGCGGGCGAGGGCGTCGAGATACTCGGCTTGCCGCTCGGTGAGCGGTTGGATCGGAGCGAGGTTGCGTTCTTCGTCGAAGCGTGTGCGATGAATGCGGGACGTGCGGTCTTCAACCAGTTCAAGTCGTGCGCGGCGTCTCTTCATGGATGTACACTCCAACGGGACTTGCCAACCTGGATCTGTTTCTGAACTGCCGTTTACCTGCTTGCTCCCGGTTCTACTCGTTTGCGGGCTTAATACCGGCCCTAGACCGAAGGTTCCGCCCCGCGTTCGTCAGCCTGTGGAGAGCGTCACGACATGCCGTACGCGGCCGAATACGCGATGCAACTGCCGCACCAGCGTGCTTCGCGTCCGACGATTGCGCGCCGGGTGTGACCAAGGGGTGACGGTGCGGGGCGGGGCTTCGAAAATGCCGCGCGGCTGGCGCGGATGCATCAGGGCGGGTCGGAGCGATGCGGCCTCCGCGCGTTGGCCGCGCGAGCAGAGCGGAGCAAGCCAGCGGTGCCACGCTCGCGCATCTCCCGCCGCCCTGGGTCGCTGTGCGGCGCGCGCGATGACTAGATAGATTGCGGGAACGGGAAGCCTCGACCGGATGCCGTACGGGACGGAGTGGAGTGGCATCCGGCACGATCGCGGATTCTCCCCGCCCGCAGGGGCGAAGCCGGCCGACCCTGCCGCCCTGAAACGTCCGGGCTTGGTCGGCGGGACTAGCTCGATCCAGCCTGGATGAAGCTGTCGAGGACCATCTTCCGGCCGGCCTTGTCGAAGTCAACGGTCAGCTTATTGCCATCCACGCCGGCGATCGTTCCGGGGCCGAACTTGGTGTGGAACACGCGCTGGCCCATCTCGAACGCCGACGGGGCGCCCGTCGATTTGGCGATGAGCTCGCCCTCGATCTGGCGCGGACCGCCCGAAAAGCCGCCGGACCGGCCGCCCGGCGCCGAGCCGAAGCCGCGGCCGCCCTGCGGCGCCGTGTTGGCCTGCGCCCGCTGCCAGCCGGGCGTGCCGTAGCTCGACCCGAACGGCGTCGGGTTTCGGTCGAACCGCGAGGCTCCGGCCGAGAAATGGGCGGGCGCCTCGACCACGTCGACCGCCGTCTCGGGCAATTCGTCGATGAACCGGGACGGGATGGTCGAGGACCACAGCCCGTGGATGCGCCGGTTCACCGCGAAGGACAGTTTCGCCCGCTTGCGCGCGCGGGTGAGACCGACATGGGCGAGGCGCCGCTCCTCCTCGAGGCCGGCCCGGCCGCTCTCGTCGAGCGCCCGCTGGCTGGGGAACAGGCCGTCCTCCCAGCCGGGCAGGAACACGGTGTCGAATTCGAGCCCCTTGGCGGCATGGAGCGTCATCAGGGAGACGCGCTCGGCGCCCTCGGTCTCGGAGGCTTCCATCACCAGGGAGACGTGCTCGAGGAAGGCCGCCATGTCGGGGAACTCCTCCATCGAGCGGACGAATTCCTTCAGGTTCTCCAGACGCCCGGCGGCATCCGCCGAGCGGTCCTTCTGCCACATCTCGGTGTAGCCAGATTCCTCCAGGATCATCTGCGCCACCTCGCTGTGCGGCTGCGACTCCACCAGCCGCGCCCAGCGGGAGAAGCTCTCGGTCAGCGCGCGCAGGGTGGAGCGAACCCGGGGCTTCAGCTCGTCTGTCTCGCACAGGCGCTCCGCGGCGATCCGCAGCGGCAGCCGGTTGGCCCGGCCATAGGTGTGGAGCTGCTGCAGGGTCGCGTCGCCGAGGCCGCGCTTGGGCGTGTTGACGATCCGCTCGAAGGCGAGGTCGTCGCTGACGTTCATGGTGGCGCGCAGATAGGCCAGGGCGTCGCGGATCTCGGCGCGCTCGTAGAAGCGGGGGCCGCCGATCACCCGGTAGGGCAGGCCGAGCTGGACGAAGCGGTCCTCGATCTCGCGCATCTGCGCGGAGATCCGCACCAGCACGACGATCTCCGACAGGGGGTGCTGCTTCGCCTGGAGGGATTCGATCGACTCGGCCAGCATCCGCGCCTCCTCCTCGGAATCCCAGGCGCCGGTCACGGTGACGCGCTCGCCCGGCTCGTCGTCGGTGCGCAGGGTCTTGCCGAGGCGGCTCTCGTTCTTGGCGATGAGGCCCGAGGCGGCGGCCAGGATATGGCCGGTGGAGCGATAATTGCGCTCCAGCCGCACCACCACGGCGCCGGGGAAGTCGTGCTCGAAGCGCAGGATGTTGTCGACCTCGGCGCCGCGCCAGCCGTAGATCGACTGATCGTCGTCGCCCACGCAGGCGATGTTCTTGCGGGATTGCGCGAGCAGGCGCAGCCAGAGGTACTGGGCGACGTTGGTGTCCTGGTACTCGTCCACCAGGATGTAGCGGAAGCGGTCTTGGTAGTTGGCGAGTACGTCGGGATTTTCCCGCCAGAGCTTGAGGCACAGGAGCAGGAGATCGCCGAAATCGACGGCGTTCAGCGTCGCGAGGCGTGCCTGGTAGGCGGTGTAGAGCGTGCCGCCCTTGCCGAACGCGAAGGAGGCGGCCTCGCCCGGAGGCACCTGCTCCGGCCCGAGGCCGCGGTTCTTCCAGCCGTCGATGGCGTGGGACAAGGCGCGGGCCGGCCAGCGCTTCTCGTCGACGTTCTGGTCGGCGATCACCTGCTTCATCAGCCGGAGCTGGTCGTCGGTGCCGAGGATGGTGAAGTCGGATTTGAGCCCGACCAGCTCGGCGTGGCGGCGCAAGATCTTGGTGCCGATGGCGTGGAAGGTGCCGAGCCAGGGCATGCCCTCGCCGGCGGGGCCGATCAGCGCGCCGATCCGGTGCTTCATCTCCCGGGCGGCCTTGTTGGTGAAGGTCACCGCCAGGATGTCGAAGGGGCGTGCCCGGTTCGTGGCGATCAGGTGGGCGATGCGGGTGGTCAGCACCCGGGTCTTGCCGGTGCCGGCGCCGGCCAGCACCAGGACCGGGCCCTCCGTGGTCTCGACGGCGCGGCGCTGCTCGGGGTTGAGGCCTTCGAGGTAGGCGGCGGCGTCGCGGCGGAGCGCGCCCATGGCGCGGGCGGCGATGGAGGAGGCGGGAGCGCCGTCCCCGGCGGGCTGCGCGTGCGGGCGGTTCTGCATTTCGCTTCCCTGGACCAAATCGCGAACGGCGTCGAGGTGGTTCGCGCGCGATGGGCCAAGCTGAGGCAGGCATGAGGAGTGCGAACGCGCGGGTAAACCCCACCGCGGATCGTCGTCTCGCGGCCACACACGACAGTGCGGCAGCCGGGCCGGCATCGTCGCTGGCGCCCGCCGGGATTTATCGTGCTATGGCCGTGGCGACTGACTCGCGGGGGCACGCGGGGCGCGGCGGCACGGTGAGGTCGCGGCCCCGCGCAGAGATGGTGCGGAACGGGACCATTGCGTGATCTTCTGACCGCGCTCGCGGGCGCCGTCATCCTGGTTCTCGTGGCGGCTCTGGCCGTCCCGCCCTTCGTCGATTGGCAGGCCCATCGTGCGCTGGTCGAGCAGGCGATCACCCGGTCCCTCGGTGTCCCGGCCCGGACCGACGGCCGGATCGAGGTCCGCCTGCTGCCGTCGCCCCGGCTGCGCGTCGACCGGCTGCATCTGGGAGCCGACGCGGACCGGCCCACGCTCGACGCCCGGTTCGTCAAGGCCGAGATCGCCCTGGCGCCCCTCCTGAAGGGCGAGTTCCGCTTCACCGAGACCCGGATCGGCCGGGCGGAGATCAAGCTCCCGCTCGCCGGACCCGACGCCCTGAAGCTGCCGAGCGATTTCGGCGAGACCCTGCGCGCGCGCGACTTCGCGATCGAGGCCCTGCACGTCCAGCAGTTCCTCGTCACCACGCAGGTGCCGGCCACCGGCCGGACCGACCAGCTCTACGTTCAGGACCTGACCCTCCAGGCGCCGGCCCTGATCGGGCCCTGGCGCGTGGAGGGAGCGAGCGGCGGCATCCCGTTCCGCGCCGTCAGCGGCACACCGGGGCCCGACGGGCGGCTTGCCGTGAAGATCTCGGGCGGCGGCGACGCGCATCCGCGGTTCGAGGCGGATGCACGCTTCGGCCTCGTCCCGGCGGAATCCGGCCGCGCCGTCTCGGTCGAGGCCGAGGGCTCCGCCCGCCTCGTGGTCGGTCCGCCGACCCAGGCCGCCGGCGCCTACCTGCCGTTCTCCATCGGCGGCGCCTTCAAGGCCCGCGGCACCCAGGTGCGGTTCGAGAACGTCGATCTCGCGATCGATCCGGGCGGCCGCGCCCTGCGGCTCGGCGGGACCGGCCGCCTCGACCTGCGCCAGTGGCGCGCCGGCCTGAACCTGGAGAGCCGCCGCCTCGACCTCGACGCGTTCCTAGCCTCGCCCGAGGGCCAGAGCCTCATCGCCCGCGGCCTGCCGAGCTGGGCCGGGGGCCTGCCGGCCATGCTCGACCTCGATCTCGCGGTCGGCAGCGCCGTGGTGGGCGGCGAGGAATGGTCGAACCTCGCGCTCACCGGCACCCTGGAGCGCGCGGGCGGCCTGCTGCTGCGCCGCCTCGCGGTCACCGGACCGGCGGACTCGAGCGTCAGCGTGAGCGGGCAGGTCGAGACGGCGCCGTTCCGCGTGACCGGGCCGGTGATGCTGAGCGCGCCGGATTCCGAGGCGCTCGGCCGCTACCTGCGCCGCCTCGGCCTGGACGGTCCCCTGACCGCGCTCCTCGACGGACGCCGGATCGAGGCCGCCGCCGACGTGTCCGCCGACGCGGCGAGCCTGTCTCTGCGCAACCTCCGGCTCGGCCTCGGGCCGGCGCGGATCACCGGTAATGCCCGCTACACCGCCGCGGAGACCGGAACGCGCGGGCGGTTCGAGGCGCAGATCCGCGCGACCGGCATCGACATCGCCGGCCTGCCGCCCGTTGGGACGGCGCTGGGGAGCCTGCGCGATCTCGATCTGGCCCTGACCCTGGAGGCACGGGACGTCCGCTTCGGGGCCGCGGGCTCCGGAAACGGCACCATCGCGGCGCGGATCCAGTCGGACGGCGCGGGCCTCGCGGTCGACAGTCTCGACGTGACCGACCTCGCGGGCGCGAGCGCCACGCTCTCCGGCCGGATCGGCGCGGACGGGACCGGCCGCGTCTCGGGCCGCCTGAAGGCCCCGGTAGCGGCGCCGCTGCTCGGCCTGCTCGAACGGGTCTGGGTCGGCGAGATCCGCCTGCTCCCCGCCTTCCTGCGGGACGCGCCCCTCGACCTCGCCGTCGCCCTCGACCAAGAGGGCGGCGCCTCCGAGGCCCTGCGCACCCAGGCGAAGGGCAGTGCCGGCGGCGGCACCCTCGACCTGATCCTGGCGAGCCGCGGGACGCGGATCGAGGGCGGCACCGCCACCCTGACGACCCCGCGCGCCGGCCTGTGGTTCGGGCGGACCGACATCGCCGGCCTCCAGCGTCCTGCCGAACTGCACCTCAAAGCCGAGCGACCGGGCGCCGACGCCCTCGCCCTCACCATCGACGGAACCGTGGCGGGCCTCCGGATCGCGACCGGCCGGCCGCTCCAGATCGGGGCCGACGCCGTACCTGTCGGAGGCGAGGTCCGGGCCGACACGGCCGATCTCGCCCCGTTCCTGACGCTCGCCGGGGCCGCGCGCCTCCAGCCGGGTGCCTGGCCGGCGGACCTGACCGTCACCCTGTCCCGGGACGGGGGCGACAGCGTCGCCGCCCTCACGGGCAAGGTCGCGGGCTCGAGCGTGACCGGGACGCTGATGCGGGCGCCCGGCGGGGCCCTGCGCGGCCGCCTCGGCCTGGACCGCCTGTCGCTGCCGCAGCTCGCCACCGCGCTGCTGCTTCCGACGGAGGCGAACGGCCGGTTCGCGCCGCCGCCGCCGCACCCGTCCGCCGCCCTCGACGCCCGCATCGCCAGCCTGGAGCTCGGGCGCGGCCTCGTGGCGACGGAGGCCTCCGTCGCCCTCGGGCTGGCCGACACGAGCCTGACCTTGCGGGACCTCACGGCCAAGCTCGCCGGGGGACGGATCGCGGGCTCGGCCACGATCACCCGGCTCGGGGCGGCCGCCGCGATCACCGGCGAGGGCAAAGTCGACGCGGCAGCGGTCCCGGCGCTCGCCGGGGGCGGCCCGCTCGGCGGCCGCTTGAGCGCCGACCTGCGCGTCTCCACCACGGCGGAGACGCTGGCGGGTCTCGGCGAGGCTTTGTCGGGCAGCGGCACGCTCACCCTTCAGGACCTGAGCGTGCCCGAGGCCGATCCTGCGGGGCTCGGACGGGCCCTGGCGCGGGCGGCCGAGATCGGCGATCCGCTGCGCGAGGGCCGGCTTCAGGCTCTGGTCTCCGAGGAACTCGCGAAAGGCGGCGCGCAGGCACGCGGCCCCGCCCGCGCCGCGGCCACCATCGTCGGTGGCGTGCTGCGGGCCGGTCCCCTCGACATCGATTTCGGCCCCACGCGCTGGACCGGCACGGTCGGCTACGACCTGCGTGCCGGCCGCCTCGACGCCCGCGGCACGCTCGCCGGTGGCCCGGTGCCCCGGGGCTGGAATGCCGGCCCGCCGGCCGTCCAGCTCGGGCTGACGGGGCCGCTCGGCGCGCCCGAACGGAGCCTCGATGTCGGCGCCTTGTCGAACGGGCTCGCCGCCTTCGTGCTGCAACGCGAACTGGAGACGATCGAGCTGTCCGAGGCCGATCAGGTGGAGCGGCAGCGGCGCCGCGCCCGGATCGAGATGGACCGGGCCCGCGCCGCGGCGCTCAAGGCTGCGGCCGACAAGGCCGCGGCCGAGAAGGCGGCCGCCGAGCGCGCCGCCGCGGAGGAGGCGGCCCAGCGGGCCCGGGCGCAGGGCGAAGGGCAGGGGGCCACGCCCACCGAGGCGCAGCATCCGTAATCGCTTAGGGGATTTGCCCAAAGGCCGACGACACCCGCGCAGCTGCTGTGTGAACTCAGACAACGGTGCGGGAGAGGCAACCCGCATAGCGTCCTGTCTGGTCGGCCCGTGGGTGTCCGCTCGGGACGGCAACCACCGTGTCATCCCGGGGCCGCGCGGCGGCGCCCGGGATCCGGAGCCGTCGTCGTGCCGAGGATTCGCACGGACGGCCGACCCGACGTTCGGATGTGCCGCGGGCGCACCCGACAGGGACGGCGCCGGAACGCACGCCGGACCGGTTCTCCATCCCCTCAGGCGATGAAGCGCCGGTCGACGGTCTGGAACAGGTAGAAGCCGTTGAAGCGCACCGCCGTGTCGGCGGCTCGATCGTCGAAGTCGAGCGGTTGCCGGCTGCCATCGCAGAGCTTGCCGCCGAAGGTCCAGCGGCCCGCACCAATGAAGGGCGGGACGCTGCTCGCCTCCGGCACCGCGCAGCAGAGGCCCTCCACGCTCTTGAGCTGGAACAGGTTGTAGCTTCGCATCCGAAGTCCTCCGCCTGGCCGCCCTCGAGCCAAATTTTCCCAATACAAGATCTTGCATTGCGAAGAATCGGCTTGACCGTGCTCATAATGGCACAATCAGTCGAGTTTGTGACGGTCAAGTTTCAGGGACGTTTCGGTTCAACTCCTCGATCCAGATGCGCGCGGACCCGTCCGAGGGCGCCCGCCAATCGCCCCGCGGCGACAGCGAGCCGCCTGCCGAGACCTTCGGCCCGTTCGGGAGCGCCGAGCGCTTGAACTGGCTAAAGCCGAAGTAGCGGGTCAGGAACACGCCGAGCCAGCAGCGGATCTCGGGCAGATCGTAGGCGACCCGCTTGGTCTCGGGAAAGTCCGGCGCCCAGAAGCCGCGCTCCCGGTCGCCCCAGGCGTGGAGCGCCAGGAAGGCGATCTTCGAGGGCCGGAACCCGTGGCGCAGCGTGTAGAACAGGTTGAAATCCTGCAGCGCGTAGGGGCCGATCGTGCCCTCCGTGCTCTGCGGGCTGTCGTCCTGGTCGACCGGCACCAGCTCGGGGGAGATCTCGGTGTCGAGCACCGCCTGGAGGGTGCGCGCCTCGTCCGGCCCGACCTCGCCGTTGCCGATCACCCAGCGGATCAGGTGCTGGATCAGGGTCTTGGGCACGCCGGCATTGACCGCGTAGTGGCTCATCTGGTCGCCGACCCCGTAGGTGCACCAGCCGAGCGCCAGCTCCGAGAGGTCGCCGGTGCCAACCACGATGCCGCCGGCGTGGTTGGCCAGCCGGAACAGGTAGTCGGTGCGCAGGCCCGCCTGCACGTTCTCGAAGGTGACGTCGTAGACCGCCTCGCCCTTGGCGAAGGGATGGTCCATGTCGGCGAGCATCTGCTTGGCGGCCGGGCGGATGTCGATCTCGGCCGCCGTGCACCCGAGCGCCTTCATGAGCGCGTGGGCGTTGGTCTTGGTGGCGTTCGAGGTCGCGAAGCCGGGCAGGGTGTAGGCCAAGATGTCCGAGCGCGGGTAGCCGAGGCGGTCGAAGGCCTTGGCGATCACGATCAGCGCGTGGGTGGAATCGAGGCCACCCGAGACGCCGATGATCGCTTTGCGGGTGCCGGTGGCCTCCAGGCGCTTGGCGAGGCCGGCGACCTGGATGTTGTAGGCCTCGTAGCAATCCTGCGCGAGGCGCGTCGGATCGGCCGGCACGAACGGGAAGCGCTCGATCCGTCGGATCAGGCCGAGATCGGCTTCCGGAGGGCTCAGCCGGAACGGGATTTGCCGATAGGCGAGGGCGAGGGCGTGGCGCCGCGCGTCGTCGTCGAAGCTGCCCGCCTGCAGGCGCTCCTGGGCGATCAGGTCGAGGTCGATGTCGGCGAGCGTCGTCACCGGACCCTCGGGGAAGCGCTCGCCCTCGGCGAGGCGCACGCCCAGCTCATCGATGCTGGTCTGGCCGTCCCAGGACAGGTCGGTGGTCGACTCGCCCTGGCCGGCGGCGGCGTAGACATACGCGCAGGCGCCGCGCATCGAGGCCGCCCGGGACAGGAGCGCCCGCGACTCCGCCCGGCCCACCGTGATCGGGCTGCCGGAGAGGTTCGCCAGCACCGTGGCGCCCGCGAGCGCCGCGCGCATGCCGGGGGGCTCGGGCACCCACAGGTCCTCGCAGATCTCGACGCCGACCACGAGGCCCGGCAGGTCCTCGGCGGGGAACAGCAGGTCGGTGCCGAAGGGCGCCGCGTGGCCGGCGACCGCGATGGTCTCGCCCGCGATCCCGGCCCCGGAGGCGAAGTGGCGCTTCTCGTAGAACTCCCGATAATTCGGCAGGAAGGTTTTTGGCACGACGCCGAGCAGGCGTCCGCCCTGGATCGCCAGGGCGCAGTTGTAGATCCGGTGGCGCCAACGCAGCGGCGCGCCGACGAGCAGCAGCGGCCGGAGGCTGGCCGATTCGGCGATCACCCGGGCTGCGGCGGCCTCGACCGCGTCCAGCAGGGTCTGCTGCAGCAGCAGGTCCTCGATCGCATAGGCCGAGAGACCGAGTTCGGTGAACACCGCCAGCGCCGTCCCCGAATCGTGGCAGGTCCGGGCGAGGTCGAGAATCACGTCGGCGTTGCGCTCGGGCTCGGCGGGGTGGCTGCGGCCGGTGCAGGCGGCGACCCGGGCGAAGCCGTGGCGGTAGAGGGAGCGGAAGCGCGCCGGCGATTCGGAGGTGGCTTGCGACACGGGCACCTGTCCGGATGAGGGTTGGCTGCGGGTATCATATGGGACGCGGCAGGCTGGTGGCAGCACCGCGTCACGCCGGTCAACGCGTCGGGACGGAGTTTGGCCTCCGTCTGTCCTCCACAGCGGCCGCATTATACCGGGCTCCGCGCAACGCAGCCCGGGATCAAGGGGCACCGAGGCGCCAAGTCCTGACAGCCCTTGTGTTTCTGGGCTCCAGGCTCGCCTGCGGCGCTCCGGAACGGCGCGGCGGCGGACAGACGCCGGACCCCGCATGGTTTCCGCACCGCAATCGGCGGCAAGCCTCCATTAACGACGAATGGCCTAACTCAGGGACAGCCGCCGCGCGTCGGCGGATCCCTGTTTCGAGTATCGTTCGAGAACCCATGCGCGCATCGGGACGGCCTCCGTACTCCCACCGTGACCCCGCCCGCCCCGTGCGCGGCGGCGACCGCTCGGGCCTCTCCCTGGGAGCCCTTGCGCACCGGCTGATGGCGCTCCGCGCCAGCCTCACCCGCCGCCTGTCCGGCTCCCCGGCCGGCCTGCCCGCACGCCCGTCCTACGGCGCCCCCGGACGCCGGGCGGAGCCGAGCTGGCTCACCGCGCCGGCCGCGATGGTCGGCCGCGACTCCGCGGAGCGCGCCCCGCGCGCCGCTCCGTCTGAGCCCCAGTGGCCGGCCCAGGTCTTCGGCGACCGGGCGAGCCTCGACGCGCTGGACGCGCCCGTCCTCGAGAGCCGGATCGACCGCAGCGCCTCTTCGCCGGGCGTGCTGGTGCGTCAGCCGCGCCGTCCCGCCGCCATCGCGCCGGAGCAGGCGCCGGCCACCGCACCCGTGCCGGCTCCGGCCGCGCCCTCGGCCGTGCGCTGGACCCGGACGCCCGATTCGGTGCTGCAGGAGCGCCGCCAGCGCGCCCTCGAGGCTGAGCGCGTCGCCCTGGAGCGCGCCCGCGCCGACGCGCAGGCGGCGGCCCTCGCCCAGGAGACCGAGCGGGCCGCGCGCGACGCGGCGGAGCGCGAGCACATCGAGCGCGCACAACTTGCCGCCGAGGAGGCCGAGCGCCTGTCCGCCGCGCCGGCCCTGTCCGAAGCCGCCGCGCCGGACGCGGAGGCAGTGCCCCTGTGGCGCCAGCCCTTCGTCGCGCCGCCGGGTGTCCGCTTCTTCCGCACGCCGGACCGCCGCCCGGTCCGGCCCGCTGTCGAGCTCGCCGCGTCCACGGCGGTGATCGCCCCCGTGACGGCAGCGCCGGTCGTGACAGAAGCGACCGAGGAGGTCATCCCGGCCCGCGACTGGTCCGACCTGCCGGACTGGTCCGAGGTCCAGCCGTGGTTCGAGGGCGGCGACTGGTCGTCCGTGGATGCCTGGTCGGCCCTGGAGGCGCAGCCCGCCGCAACCGTGCCGGCGTCCGAGGGCGTCGTCGCGCCGGCGGCGTCCGACGAGCGCTTCGTGTCGATGCCCCTCGACGTCTCGCACCTGCGTTCCCTGCCGCCGCGGCCGGTCTACGTGCTCGACCGGCTCGTGCGGTTCGACCAGCCGCCGCGGCCCGCCGACGGGCAGGATAACGGCGCCGAATCCGGCCAGCGGACCGACGAGGCCGCGGTGATCCAGAGCGCCTTCCTGCCGTCCGCCGCCCCGGCGGCATCCGGTCTGTCGCTGGTCTTCGGCCCCGGCATCGCGGCCGAGCCGGAGGCCCCGCGCCGCGCCCCGGTCCTGAGCGCCATGGCGGCTCGGGCGGCGATCCGCGCGGCCGGCCAGCCGAGCCCGCTCCCGCCGGCGCCCCCGGCCCAGCCCGAAGCCGTCCCGGCGCCGACGGCGGCCGCCTCGGTCACCGAGCGCGCCGAAGCCGAGCGCGTGGTGATCCCGATGACCCCGCGCCCGGTCCTGCTCCGGGGCAAGCTGGCGCCGCAGCCCGAGCCGGTTCCGGCCGAGGCTGAGGTTGAGGTCGAGGCCGAGCCCGTCGCGGTCGAGCCGGTCGCCGCCCTGCCGGTCCCGGCGCCGGTCGCGGTGCCGATGGTGGCGCCCCGGGCGCACCTGATCCCGGCCGGCCGCCACCTCGAGATCGCCCCGATCGAGAACGCCGATTACGAGCTGCCGTCCCTCGACCTGCTCGCCCTGCCGGCGCCGGGCGGCAGCGAGGAGGTCGATGCCGACGTGCTGGAGCAGAACGCCCTCAACCTCCAGCAGACGGTCCAAGATTTCGGCGTGCGCGGCGACATCCTGGCGGTGCGGCCCGGCCCGGTCGTCACCCTCTACGAGCTCGAGCCCGCGCCCGGCACCAAATCCAGCCGCGTGATCGGCCTGTCGGACGACATCGCCCGCTCCATGTCGGCGGTCTCGGCCCGCGTCGCGGTCGTCCCCGGCCGCAACGTCATCGGCATCGAATTGCCGAACGAGACCCGCGAGACCGTCTACCTGCGCGAGCTGCTCTCGTCGGCCGACTTCGCCGAGAGCAAGCACAAGCTGGCTCTGTGCCTGGGCAAGAACATCGGCGGCGAGCCGATCATCGCCGACCTCGCGCGCATGCCGCACCTGCTCGTCGCCGGCACCACCGGCTCGGGCAAGTCGGTGGCGATCAACACCATGATCCTCAGCCTGCTCTACCGGCTCAAGCCGGAAGAGTGCCGCCTGATCATGGTCGACCCGAAGATGCTGGAGCTGTCGGTCTATGACGGCATCCCGCACCTGCTCTCCCCCGTCGTCATCGACCCGAAGAAGGCGGTGATCGCCCTCAAATGGGCCGTGCGCGAGATGGAGGAGCGCTACAAGAAGATGTCCAAGATCGCGGTCCGTAACATCGATGGCTACAACGCCCGCATGAAGGAGGCCCGCGAGAAAGGCGAGACCATCACGCGCACGATCCAGACTGGCTTCGACCGCCACACCGGCGAGGCGGTCTACGAGGACGAGGCGATGGACCTAGCGCCTCTGCCGTACATCGTGATCGTGGTGGACGAGATGGCCGACCTGATGATGGTGGCCGGCAAGGACATCGAGGGCGCGATCCAGCGGCTGGCGCAGATGGCGCGCGCGGCCGGCATCCACCTGATCATGGCCACCCAGCGCCCGTCGGTGGACGTGATCACCGGCACGATCAAGGCGAACTTCCCGACCCGGATCAGCTTCCAGGTCACGAGCAAGATCGATAGCCGCACGATCCTGGGCGAGATGGGTGCCGAGCAGCTGCTGGGTCAGGGCGACATGCTGTTCATGGCCGGCGGCGGGCGCACGACGCGCGTGCACGGGCCGTTCTGCTCGGACAGCGAGGTCGAGAGCGTGGTCGCCCACCTCAAGCGCCAGGGCCGGCCCAGCTACCTCGACGCCGTCACCGCCGACGATTCGCCCGAGGAGCCCGCCAAGGAGGGCGGCCGGGGCCGGGGCAAGGCGGCCGCGGCCGACAAGGCCGAACGCTCCGACGAGCCCGAGGAGGAGGCGCCCGTCTTCGACATCGGCGCCTTCGCGGCGGCGGCCGGCGGCGACTCGGACGACCTCTACAAGCAGGCGATCGAGGTGGTGCTGCGCGACCAGAAGGCCTCGACCAGCTACATCCAGCGCCGGCTGCAGATCGGCTACAACCGCGCCGCCTCGATCATGGAGCGGATGGAGATCGAGGGGATCGTCGGCCCGGCCAACCATGCCGGCAAGCGCGAGATCCTGGTCGCCGGCGCGCCGCACATGTCGAGTGGGATGTACGACGACGAGTGAGACGCCGTCCGGGCCGCCTCCCACGGGGGCGGCCCGGACGTCGCATCTTCGCCACAGGGCGGGTTTCTAAGCCCTGTGTCCCGCCCTCTGTTCGCCGCCGGAGCCCGCCTTTGGGCCCCCAGGAGACTCTGCCGATGATCGGCCGCCGCATCCGCACAGCCGGCACCCTGATCGCCGCCGCGCTGTGGCTCGCGACCGCCAACCCGGCCGACGCGCAGGTCGGCGCCTTCATCGACAGCCTGTTCGGCCACAAGGAGGAGCCCGCACCGCAGCCGGAGGCCGCCCCGGCGGCGCCCGCGCCGGCCAAGAAGCCCGCGCCCAAGGCCAAGGAAGCGAGCAAGGAATCGAAGCCCGCCAAGTCGGGCAAGGGCGGCGACAAAGCCGACCACAAAGCGCCCGAGCCCAAGGTCGCCGCAGTCGGCGCGCCGACGGCGATCGTCACCGGCGACTCGGCGGATCCCGCCACGCTGCTGGCCCAGGCCAATGCCTATTTCAACGGCATCAACACCCTCACGGGCAGCTTCATGCAGATCGGCGCCGACGGGCGGCGGATCGGCGGCAAGCTGACGCTGGCCAAGCCCGGCCGCCTGCGCTTCGACTACGACCAGCCCTCGCCCCTGGAGGTCGTCGCCGACGGCACCTCGGTGGCGGTCCGCGACCGCAAGCTCAACACCCAGGACCTCTACTTCATCACTCAGACACCGCTGAAATTCCTGCTGCGCGAGAAGATCGATCTCGCCCGCGACCTCACCGTCACCGACGTGGCCAACGATCCGGGCGGCGTGCGCATCAGCCTTGAGGACCGCGCGACCCTCGGCGGCACCTCGAAGATCCAGCTGTTCTTCGACGCCGACGTGAAGACCCTGTCGCAGTGGCGGATCACCGATCCGCAGGGCTACCTCACCACGGTGACGCTCTCGAACCTGCAGAAGGGCAAGAGCGTCGACGGAAGCCTGTTCTTCATCAATTACGGCCGCGCCGAGGACAAGGCGATGCAGCAGCAGATCCAGCAGACGCAGCCGTGACGGGCTTCAAGCGCCGGTCGCGCTGAGTCCGGTCTCCCGCCACCGGTCCAGTTCCCGGTCGATGGCCGCCTCGGTGCCGCGCAGGAACTCCGCGGCGGGCAGGCCGGGGGCGACGGCGGCGAGGTAGCTCACCACCACCGTGCCGGACCGGGTCGCCGTGCCGCCGGGCCAGAACAGGCCGGAATTGAGCGCCACCGGCACCACCGGCAGCCCCAGCCGTCCGTAGAGCAGCTCGACGCCGCGCTTGAAGCGCAGGGGCGCGCCGATCCCGCCGCGGGTACCCTCGGGGAAGATCAGCACCGAGCGCCCGGCCGCGACCGCCGCCCGGCCGCCGTCGATCATGGTGCGCAGCGCCTGGGTGCCGTTGGCGCGGTCGATGACGATCATCGGCGAGCGCCGCAGGAACCAGCCGACCACCGGGATCGCCAGAAGCTCCTGCTTGGCGACGATCGCCACGTCCGGCACCAGGACCAGGAAGGCCAGCGTCTCCCAGGTCGATTGATGGTTGGCGACGATCAGGCAGGGCTCGGCCGGCAGGTGCTGGCGGCCCTCCTCGACGTAGCGCAGCCCGACGATCCGCCGCAGCCCGCCCAGGATCCCGCGCGCCCAGAGCCGCGTCGCCCGGCGGATCGGCCGCTGCGGCGAGCCGGACAGGAGGAAGATCGCCAGCGGCGCGAGAAACAGGGTCGTCCACGCCGCCCAGTAGACGGCGAACAGGAGCGAGCGGGCATGTGCCATGGCAGGGCCTCGGACGAGGGGCCCGGGTCAGGGCAGGGCCCGGGCATAGCGCCTGCCGGCCCGGCACGCACGGCCTTTTGCCTCACAGACGGTGAGCGGACTGTCGCGGGCCGCGAAATCGGCTATCGGAGCGCAACGCCGTCCGAACCCCAGCGCCGCCCGTGCAACTCACCGTCACCACCTGGAACATCAACTCGGTGCGCCTGCGTATCGACTTGGTGCTGCGCTTCCTCGCCGAGCACAAGCCGGACGTGCTCTGCCTCCAGGAGACCAAGTGCCCGGACGACGCCTTCCCGCTGAAGGCCCTGCGCGGCTCCGGCTACGAGCACGTGATGTTCGCCGGCCAGAAGGGCTACAACGGCGTCGCGATCCTCTCGCGCTTCCCCCTGCACACCCGCAGCGTGATGGGCTTCTGCGAGCGGGCGGACGCCCGCCACATCTCGGCGGTGCTCGGGCCGGAGGCGGGGGTGGCCTCGGGCATCGTGCTGCACGATTTCTACGTGCCGGCCGGCGGCGACGTGCCGGACCGCGACCTCAACCCGAAATTCGCTCACAAGCTCGACTTCCTGGCCGAGCTGCGCGCCTGGGGCGGCAAGCGCGTCTCCGGACCGGCGATCCTGATGGGCGACCTCAACGTCGCGCCGCTGGAGCACGATGTCTGGTCGCACAAGCAGCTCCTCGACGTGGTGAGCCACACCCCCGCGGAGACGGAGGCGCTCGAGATCCTGCGCGGGGAGGCGGGCTGGATCGACACGGCGCGCCACCTCACGCCGGAGCCGGAGAAGATCTACACGTGGTGGAGCTACCGCTCCCCCGACTGGGCGGTCGCCAACAAGGGGCGGCGCCTCGACCATCTCTGGGTGTCACCGGACTTGGCCGGGACGGTCCGCAAGGTTGAGGTGCTGCGCGAGGCCCGCGCCTGGGAGCGCCCGTCCGACCACGCGCCGGTGACCCTGACGCTGGATCTCTGATCCTGCGCCCCGCCCGGAACCGCGCTGCATCCGGAGCATTGCCCGCTCACGAACCCGCGATGCGAGCCAGCCCCGATGCGCAAGATCCTGATCGCCTTCCTTCTGCCGAAGGTCGTGTCCTACCTGCGCCGCCGCTACGGCAATCCGCATCCGGCGCGCAACCGCGCGTTCTGAGCGGGCCGCGCGACACGGCTGCAGGTGCAGCCAGGCGCCGGCTCTGGCCGCGCCCGAACCCGGTCGCCTGACGACCGAGCTGGCAGGGCGCGGGTTTCCGCCCTGACCATCGCCGGCTCTAGACCTGCACGGCCGGATGGTCGCCGAAGCCCGGGGCCGTCGGCCGCACCGGGCCGGAGGCGGGGTGCCCCAGCTGGGCATCGATCCGCCGGAAGGTGGCGAGCGCCTGCCCGACGATCTGGTCCATGTTGTAGTAGCGGTAGGTCGCCAGCCGCCCCACGAACCACACGTTCCGCTCGGCAAGCGCCAGACGCTCGTAACGCTTGAACAGGGCTTGGTTCTCGGGTCGCGGGATCGGGTAGTACGGATCGCCCTCGGCGCTCGGATACTCGAACGTCAGCGACGTCTTCGCGTGCTCTTGCCCGGTGAGATGCTTGTACTCGGTGATCCGCGTATAGGCCTCGGTCTGCGGATAGTTCACCACCGCCACCGGCTGGTGACGAGCGACGTCCCGGGTGGTGTGGACGAACCGGAGGCTGCGGTAGGGCAGTCGCCCGAACCGGCAGTCGAAATACGCGTCGATCGGCCCGGTATAGATCAGCCTCCGATGCGGGATGACGTCGCGGACGTCGCGGAACTCGGCATTGGTCATCACGTGGATCTTCGGATGCGCAAGCATCCGCTCGAACATCCGGGTATAGCCCTCCGCCGGCATGGCCTGGAACGTGTCGGTGAAATAGCGGTCGTCGCGGTTCGTCCGTGTCGGCACCCGCGCCGTGACCTGCCGGTCGAGTTCCGACGGGTCCATGCCCCATTGCTTGCGCGTGTAGCCGCGGAAGAACTTCTCGTAGAGTTCCCGCCCGACGGTCGAGACCACCACGTCCTCGGAGGTCCGGATCTCCGGGACCGGCTCGGCGCGGGCGGCGAACCAGGGGGCGAGCTCCTCCGGGGTCAGCGACAGGCCGTAGAGACGGTTGATCGTGTCGAGATTGATCGGAATCGGCACGAGCATGCCGTCGACCATCGCGAGCACCCGGTGCTCGTAGGGACGCCACGTGGTGAACTGGGACAGATACGCGACGATCATGTCCGCGTTGGTGTGGAAGATGTGCGGCCCGTACTGGTGGATGAGCAGCCCCGCCTCGTCCAGCCGGTCGTAGGCATTGCCGCCGATATGGTTGCGGCGGTCCACCACCAGGACCCGTTCGCCGCGCTGGCTTGCCAGGCGCTCGGCCAGGACGCTGCCGGCAAAGCCGGCGCCGACGATCAGCCAGTCGTACATGGCGCTCGACCTCCAGTTCGCGAAAGCATCAGACCGGGGGAGCGTCTTGCGGCAGGAGGTCGAGCGCCTCGGGCGCGGGGCTCTGCAGGCGCGCGCGGATGAGGTCGTGCATCGCCTGCCAGGTCCCGTCCCAGGAACTGCTGGCGAGGCGCCGGTCGACCCGTTCGCGCCAGGACTCCTTCTGTCCGGCGAACAGCGCCTCGGCCGACAGCACGATGCCGCTCGGGGTATCCGAGACCGCGACGAGACCGGCCTCGCCGTAATCCCGCACCACATCGACGATGGGCGTCGAGACGACCTGCAGCCCGGCCGCCAGGAATTCGGGGGTCTTGGTCGGGCTGATGAAGCGCGTCGCCTCGTTCTGCGCGAAGGGCATGAAGCCGAGATCCCAGTGCCGGAGGTAGTCGGGAAGCGCCGCGTAGGATTTCGGGCCGAGCCAGTGGATGTTAGCGCGCTGCGGCAGACTCGCGGGATCGATCTTCACCACGGGTCCGATCATGACGAAGTGCCAGTCCGGCCGCTGATCGGCGACGGCGGCCAGCAGTTCCCGGTCC
The DNA here is from genome assembly GCF_023546765.1 of Methylobacterium tardum. NCBI lineage: Bacteria > Pseudomonadati > Pseudomonadota > Alphaproteobacteria > Hyphomicrobiales > Methylobacteriaceae > Methylobacterium > Methylobacterium tardum. The sequence continues at coordinate 4,679,246 of NZ_CP097484.1, read as the reverse complement.
AGCCGCTCGTCGATGACGCCGAAGAAGCCGAGGCGCGGGTGCGGGATCGCGGCCTGGTCCTCCGGATCAGGCGATCCCGTCTCTCGGGCGCGGTAGAAATGCGCGGCGTCGACCGAGGAGGGGAAGCAGTGCAGCGCATCGTGCCGATCGCGCTTGGCCTCGTAGAGGCTCCGGCCGCCCGTAAAGACGAGGTCGGCCTGATCGAGGAGATCCGCCTCCTGCGCAATCAGCTCCGGGGACGCGCCCTGGAACGCCGAGAGCTCGTCCATATTGTCGTAGATCGTGAGGTCGCGCGGAAGATCCGCCGAGATGCTGACCGCCGCCGGCGTGTAATACCAGAAGACCTGCCGCGCGCCTGGGCGACCGCGCAGGTAATCCCGGATCAGATCCGCCTGCAGGCGGTCGGCCCGGTAGGCCTGGGCCGGAGACAGGACCGGAACGGCCACGACGACACCGGGGGCGGCCTCCTGAATTTCGAGCCGGTCGGCATTGTCCTCCGCCTCGAACACCGGCTCTTCGATGAAGATGACGTCGAAGGACTGCGCCGCGCGGACGAGGAGATGCTGCGGACGCTGCCAGACGAAGCCCCAGCGCAGGTGCGAGAAGCAGACGAGAAGCGGTCTCGGCGACCCGACCGCGCCGGTTCCGGTGTGTGGCCGATCCGGATCTCGGGAGAATGTCACGGCAGCGGCACGGCCCTCTGAGACACGGGTTCCGCTCACACCATCACCCCTGTTCTGTACACTACGAACAGTCGAACAATTCCGGCAAGGCACCGGTTGTTCGGCAAGGGTGTAATTATTTTTCGAGGTTCTGAGTAATTCATGTTGCTAATCTGAGTTTAATTTCGAGTGTGCCGCACGGGGGTGTGCGATAACCTGTGATAGGACGTGCCCGGGCCGCCGCAGGACAGGAAACTTTTCGCCCCGCCTCGGGTCTTCTCACAGCGTACGGGCCGGATCCCGCGCGAGAGTCGACGCGATGCTGGAGCTCTGGGGTGGCGTGGAATGCAGTGTCGTGCGCATCCGGGGCACCTATCGTGACCAGCTGGCCGAGACGGGGCACCGTGATCGGATCGCGGATCTCGACGCCATCGCGGGACTCGGGATCAGGACGGTGCGCTACCCGATCCTCTGGGAGCACGTCGCCCCCGCGGACCCGGAGAGCCTCGACTGGTCGTGGCACGACGCGCGCCTGCCGCGCCTACACCGGCTCGGGATCCGGGTGATCGCGGGCCTCGTGCACCATGGCAGCGGCCCGCGCTACACGAGCCTGGCCGATCCGGCCTTCCCGACGCGGCTCGCCCGGTACGCCCGTCAGGTGGCGGCGCGCTATCCGTGGATCGACCGGTTCACGCCGGTCAACGAGCCGCTGACCACGGCCCGGTTCGCCGGGCTCTACGGCCATTGGTATCCGCACCGCCGCTCGGAAGGCGACTTCCTGCGGATGGTGGTCACCCAGTGCCGCGCCGTCCTGCAGGCGATGCGTGCGATCCGGACGGTGACCCCGGGGGCGCAGCTCATCCAGACCGAGGATATCGGGAAAACCTTCAGCACCCCGGCGCTCGCCGATCAGGCGGCCTACGAGAACGAGCGGCGCTGGCTCAGCCTCGACCTGCTCTGCGGCCGCGTGGGCCGGGCCCACCCGTGGTTCGGCCGCTGCCTCGCGCACGGTGTGAGCCAGGCGGATCTCGAGGATTTCCTGACGGGGGACGCGTGCCCGGCCGTCATTGGGGCCAACCATTACCTCACGAGCGAGCGCTACCTGGACGAGCGGGTCCGGGCCTATCCGAAGCCGCTGCGCGGCGGAAACGGGCGGCACCGGTATGCCGACGTCGAAGCGGTGCGAATGCGCCACCTCGCGGACCAGACCGGGCCGAAGGCGCGCCTCAAGGAAGTCTGGGAGCGCTATCGGCAAAGCCTCGCCGTCACCGAGGTGCATCACGGCTGCAGCCGCGACGACCAGCTGCGCTGGTTCGCCGAGGTGTGGCAGGCTGCCCTGGACCTGCGCGCCGACCATGTGCCGGTGGCGGCCGTCACCCTGTGGTCGCTGTTCGGCGCTGTCGACTGGAACTCGCTGCTCCTCAGGCGGGCCAGCGACTACGAGCCCGGAGCCTTCGACATCCGCAGCCCCCAGCCCCGGCTGACGACCCTCGGCCGCGCGGCGCGGGATCTGGCGGCGACCGGGCAGACCGGTCATCCGGTGCTGACCGCACCCGGCTGGTGGCGGCGATCCGGACGCTACTACGCGCCGGATCCCCACGAGGCCGAGCCGGTCTACCAGGACCGCGAAGCGGACCAAGCCGCGATCGCGGTGCTGCGGGACGCTGGCCACTACGCCGAGGCCGTGGCGCAGATCTGCGCGGCCCGCGGATTGAAATCCATCATCCTCGGCGAGGCGGCGCTGCCGGCGGCGCTGTCGTACGCGAAGATCTGGGCCGTCCTCGACCCGACGACCCTGCCGACCGCCGCCACCGCCCACCGCTACCCCGGCGGCAGCTTCTGGTCGGACTTCCGGGCGGGAACGCGCCTGGCCGCCCTCTCCGGACAGGCCGACGTGCCGTTCCTGACCTTCTCGTCGGGCCTCGTGTTCGATGGCCGCACGGAGGGCGCCCCGACCGAGGCCGACCCGGTCCGCCCGTCGAGCCTGTTCGGGCGGAGCGCGGCGGAACGGGAAGCCCGCGTCCGTGAGGCGCATCCGGGGGCGCTGATCGCCCGCACCGGCCTGGTCTTCGGTCAGGGCGACGAGCGGGACATGGCGCTCCAGCTCCTTCTCGATCCGCCGGAGGGATGGTCCTGGTCGTTCCGGAAGGCCGCGCTGATCGCGCCGACCTACCTGCCCGACCTTGTCCATGCCGCTCTCGACCTCCTGATCGACGGCGAGACGGGCCTGTGGCACCTCGCCAATGCCGGCGGGACGACGTGGCCGGACTTCGTCCGCCGCCTTGCCGCCGCCGCCGGCCAGCCTCGGACGGAACCGTGCTGCGGCATCGGATCCGGGCCGCCCATCCCCCTCGCGAGCGGGCGCGGTGCCGTGATGCCGACGCTGGACGACGCGATCGCCCGCTACGCCGAGGCGGTGCTGCGGCCGCTGCGCCTCTCGGGACTGGCGGCGGAATGAGCGATCCCCTGCGCCCGGCGGAGGCCCCGTTCCGCAGCCTGTTCCTCGCCGGCTTCGAGTGCTCGGCCCACCGCCGCGCCGACGGGCGGCGCCTCGACCTGATCGCGGCGACTGGCCATGACCGGCACGCCCGCGCGGATTACCGGGCGCTCGCCGCGCACGGGATCGGGGCGGCCCGCGACGGCTTCCGCTGGCACCGGATCGAGACCGCGCCCGGGCGCTACGACTGGTCCAGCGCCCGGCCGATGCTGGAGGCGGCGCGCGAGGCCGGCCTGCCGGTGATCTGGGACCTCTGCCATTACGGCTGGCCCGACGATCTCGACATCTGGTCGGAGGCCTTCGTCAACCGCTTCGCCGCCTTCGCGGCCGCGGCGGCGCGGCTCGTGCGAGACGTCTCGGGCGCGCCGCCGCTCCTCTGCACCGTCAACGAGATCTCCTATTGGGCCTGGGCGGGCGGCGATGTCGGTCGGATCGGGCCGTGCGCGACCGGGGCGGGTCCGGCCCTCAAGCGGCAACTCGTGCGCGCCGCGCTTGCCGCGACCCGGGCCGTGCTGGCGGTCGAGCCGGCGGCACGCTTCCTCCACGCCGAGCCGGCCATCCACGTCGTCGGCGGGCCCGACGCCGCGAGCCGGGACGCGGCGGCGGCCTATCGGGAGGTCCAGTACGAGGCCCTCGACATGATGACCGGCCGGATCGCACCCGAGCTCGGCGGCGATCCGGGCGCCCTCGATCTCGTCGGTCTCAATTTCTATCCGGACAATCAGTGGGTCCAGGGCGGCGGCACGATTCCCCTCGGCCACCACGCCTACCGGCCGTTTCGCGCGATGCTCGCCGAGGCTTACGCGCGCTACCGCCGGCCGCTCCTCGTCTCCGAGACGGGGGCCGAGGGCACCGCGAAGGCGGCCTGGCTGCACTACGTCTGCGCCGAGGTGCGCGCCGCCCAGGCGGAGGGCGTCCCGGTCCTCGGGATCTGCCTCTACCCGGTCCTCGATTACCCCGGCTGGGAAAACGACCGACCCTGCGCGGTCGGCCTGTTCTCGGATGCGGACGTGGCGGGACGCCGGCCGGTCGATCAGCCGCTCGCCGCCGAACTCCGCGAGCAGGCGGTCCGGTTCGCGGCGGCACGAGGAGATGAGGCTTGATCCAGCAGGCGGCGACACCGGGGGCGGATACGGCAGCGGTCGCCGGCCGCGTCGAGGCTGAGGATGAAGCGCCCGCCGCGCATCTGCGCAGCGGCGGACGCTTCATCCTCAGCCACATGCGGCTGTGGCGCTGGCACTTCCTCGCCCTCCTGCTGCTCGTGGTGACCTCCGCGGCCTGCGGGGTCGGCCAGCAATACGGGTTGAAGCTCCTCGTGGATGCCCTGGCGGGGCCGCCGGGGCTCGGCAGTGCCGTGCTGTCGGCGCTGGTCCTATTCCTGGTCCTCATCGCGGCCGAGGCGGCACTGGCGCGGCTCACCGGGTGGCTCGCCTGCCGCGCCACGGTCGGGGTCGGCGTCGATCTGCGCATCGAGCTGTTCGACCACCTGAGCGGCCAGTCGATGCGCTACTTCGCCGAGAACCGCGCCGGCTCCCTGGGGCAGCGCATCACCGCCACGGCGGGCAATTTCGGGGCCCTGATCAACACCTTCGTCTGGCGCATCATCCCGCCGGTTGTGGATGTGGCGGGCGCGGTGATCATCTTCGCGACGCTCGACGGGGTCCTGACCCTGGCGCTGGTCGCCCTCATCCTCGGGGTCACCGCCGGGCTGATCTGGTTCGGCGCGCGCGGGCGTCCGATCCACCGGGCCTATTCGGGCGAGGCCGCCGCCATCGCGGGCGACCTCGCCGACACGATCGCGCATATGTGGACCGTGAAGGCCTTCTCGGCGCGGCAGCGCGAGCGCGCGCGGCTCGAGGCGGGCTTCCGCCAGGAGGCGGCGGCCCAGCGCCGCAGCTGGCTCTACCTGGAGAAGGCGCGACTCATCCACGATGTCGTGCTCTGGATGCTCGCGGCTGGCATCCTGGGCTGGACGCTGCGCCTGTGGAGCCTCGGGGCGGTCAGCGCCGGCAGCGTCGTCCTGGTGGCGAGCCTGACGCTCCGGATCCTGCACTCCTCCAAGGACATGGCGCTCTCGCTGGTCGATGCCGCGCAGCATTTCGGGTTCATCGGCGAGACGCTCGCCGTCATCGCCAAGCCATCCACCGTGCGGGACGCCCCGGGCGCCCCGGCTCTCGTGGCCGCACGCGGCGCGGTGGAGCTCATCGACGTCAGCTTCGCGTACGGGCCGGGCCGGCCCGCCCTCGCGGGGGTCACGCTCACCATCCCGGCCGGCCAGAAGGTCGGCATCGTCGGTCCCTCGGGGGCGGGCAAGTCCACCCTCGTGCACCTGCTCCAGAGGCTCTACGACGTGGATGCGGGGGAGATCCGGATCGACGGGCAGCCGATCGCGGCCGTGCGCCAGGATTCGCTCCGGGACGCCCTGGCGGTGGTGCCGCAGGAGATCGGCCTGCTGCACCGGTCAGTGATCGACAACATTCGCTTCGGTCGGCCCGACGCCGACGAGGCGGCGATCGTCGCGGCGGCGCGGGCCGCAGCCTGCGACGGTTTCGTGCGCCGGCTGCCGGACGGCTACGACACGATCGTGGGCGAACGCGGCGCCCGCCTCTCGGGCGGCCAGCGCCAGCGGATCGGCATCGCCCGGGCGCTGCTGAAGCGGGCGCCGATCCTCCTCCTCGACGAGGCGACCTCGGCCCTCGACACCGAGACCGAGATGGCGATCCAGGCCGCCGTGGTCAGGGTCATGCGGGACCGCACGGTGATCGCGGTGGCGCACCGCCTGTCGACGCTCACGGCCTTCGACCGCATCCTGGTGATCGATGAGGGACGGATCGTCGAGGACGGGACGATCCGGGAGCTGCGGCAGGCGGGCGGCCTGTTCGAGCAGATGTGGCAGTTGCAGGCCGAGGGTCTCGCGGACGAGCCTGCGATGGATGCCGCGTGAGGCGCCATGACGCCCCGCACCCGAGAACGATCCGGCGCCTTGTGCGATCGGCGACAGGGCGGGGCCGATGTTTCCTGCATCCGCGCCCGGTGGGCGACCGACCGGACGGGACGCTCAGGCCGCCGGGCCGGTCTCGGCTTCGGGAAACTGCAGCGCTTTTGGGACGGGATTGATCGCGATGTCGGTCTCGGTGAAAGGCGGCGCCCGCCCCAGATCGGCATGGTCGCCGAGCACCCGGCGCGCCGACAGGATCTTCTGGAACGCCTGCCGGTCGGCGCCCGCGTTGCGTGCCAGATCTTCCAGCCGGCGGAGCTTTTCGACCGTCAGGGCCGTCGCCGCTTCGGCCGAGGCAGGCCCGTTGACGGCCAAGTGCTGGACGAGCCAAGCCGTATGATCATCGAGGTCGATGATATCTGTGCCCATGGCGGCCATCCCATCGAACGTCATCATCGTTCCGGGATTATGCCGAGACTGAGCATCGATCATTAACCTACCGAAGCAATCGGCCCGGATTTCAGGGCGACGCCGCGGATTTCAGCTTCCCAAACCGTTTGAGGAGACGCTCCCGCTTGAGCCGCGACAGGCGATCAATCCAGAACACGCCGTCGAGCTGATCGATCTCGTGCTGGATGACCGCGGCCAGGAAGCCGTCCGCTTCCTCCTCGTGGTCCGCTCCGTCGAGGTCTTTGTAGCCGAACCGGATCCGCGCGGGCCGGGTGATCCGCTCGCGGACGCCCGGCATGCTGACGCTGCCCTCCTCGTAGGTCGACATGTCGGCGGAGGCCCACACGAGGGCGGGGTTGACGTAGACATGCGGAGCTTGCTCCGGCGACATCCGGATCACCATGACCCGCGCGGACACACCGATATGCGGGGCCGTCAAGCCGATGGCGCTCGCGATCACGAGCGCGTCCCGGACATCGTCGGCCAGGACCTTCAGGCCCGGCCCGAACTCATCGACCGGGGTGGCCGGACTCGAGAGACGTGGATCCGGAAACAGGACCAGCGCGCGCGCCGACATGACAGGTCCCACTCCTGCTAGGCTCAGAATCTGCGAGGCTCAAGAATCCCACCACCCTCTATCGAAGCCTGGCGGCGTGGTGAACAGGCCTGTCCACGCATCCAGGGGCGCTGAGTCCGACGTGCTGGTCGCCCAGGGCGGGGTCCTGGCAATACGGAGGCGGCAGGCTAGGGCAGCCGACGGACGGTCAGGCCGGTCCGTCAGAGGCCGTCCCCGGTCGCGCGACGGCTCTCATCCTGGCATCGGCTTGGCGTGACGGATCCTTCGGAGGCCATCGGCTCAGCAAGCGGGCCGAAGCTCAGGAAGACCTCGTAGGCCATCCCGGCCAAGGCGTGGCCGATCCACGCCGTCGTGTCCCAGATCTCGTTCATGGCGCGGTGTCCTCAGCGGGCTCGACCCCGTGACGCCCGGAAGGCCGTGGCAACACGGTCTGCCGGACGCGCGGCGTCAGGCGAAATGCGCGGGCAGGCTCAGGGCCTGCGCATAGGTCATCAGCGCGATCGCGCCGCCGATCAGCGTGGCGGCAAGGGTGATGCGGTTCGTCCAAGTCATCGTAGGCTCCATCGGGTTCGCGACTGTGTTCGCGTGATGAACCCGATGTATGCCTAAGCTTTCAGGCCCGACGTGTTCTGGGACACCCACGACACGACGGGACATCCGGACGGGCCGGCCGGTCGCTAGATCGTCTCGTAGGCGAACAGGATCGCGATGACCGACAGGCTGATCAGTCCGAGGACGAAGGCGATGTCGGCGCAGCGCTCCAGGCGGATCGCGAGGCCGCTCTCGGCCGCCAAGCGGATCGACAGGTAGGAGGCGATCGCGCTGGCCAGGAACAGGATGGCCGTCAGGGCGGCAGCCTCGTCGACGTGGCTCGGACCGATGCGGCCCTCGGCGATCTTCACCAATCCGATCAACGTGGTGCAGACGCCGACCATGGTCCCGGCATTGGGCAGGATGTGGCGCGACAGGCCTTCCTCGCCGGAACGCTGTCTCCCTGGGTTCCTGGTCATGCGCCCCCACGGCTGTCCACCGGCCGGTTATCGGCTCATCTTGGCCGCCTGAGGAGTCCTGCCATGAAGCGCCCGCTGACCACCGGTTCCGCCGCGCCCCCGCCAAGCGGGTCGCGGCCGACCGCGCCCGAAGACCCGCCCGTGCCGACCTGGCGGGAGGTTGCACCGATCGTGGCGGCTCTGGTCGCTGTCCTGGAGGCGATCGAGACCGGCCCGAAGGCCGGGCCGGCGATGAAGGCCCATCGCTCCGCCATGCGCCGCCAGGGCGAGGCTGCCGCAGCTCTGGGCGGTCCCGAGGCGATGGCGGCGGTGCTGCAGCAGGTCGCCGCCATCGATCCCCAGCGCGCCGAACGCCGCCTCGCCTTCATCCGCGAGGCCTGGACGGGGCTGTCAGGCTGGCCGCCTGACGCCCCGCCCGACGGCCATGATCACCAGCCCCCGTAGAAGCGGCGCGGGCCGTCGTAGCCGCCGGGGCCACGCTCGTAGCCACCGTATCCGTAGCCCGGCCGGCCACCATAGGGGCCACGCGGTCCGCCGTAGCCCCAGCCGCGATCGTTCGGCCGGCAATGGCCCCACGGGTTCGGGTGGAAGCCGGGGCCGCAGCCGCCGGCCACGCGTTCGATCAGACCGCCGTCCGGCTGGCCGTATCCGAACGGCGCCGCATGTGCCGCCGTGGCGGTGGCGAACCCCGCCGCCAGCACCGCGGCCATCCCGAACATCCTGGAGCGCTTCATGACACGATCTCCTGAGAACCCTGACTCCGGGCTTGCCGGGCCGGATGACAGGAGCATGCCGCCGCGACCGTGAACCGGGTCCGGTCGGGCTGTTCATCATCCCGACGGGGCGGCTCGGCGCCCGACATGCGGGCATCGGCATCGTGAGGGCGCGGCCAAGGGACCTCGGGCCGCGGCCCGACGTTCCCGTGCTTGGGCGCTTTGAAAGGATCGTCCCGGTGGCGTCAGGACCGGGGCCGGATCGGGAGATGCGGATGACGGATGCGGTGCACGACAACGGCGACCGGAGCCGCTTCGAGCTGGCGGTCGGCGGCGAGGTCGTCTTCGCCACGTATCGCCGCGAGGCCGGGCAACTCGTCATCAGCTACGTCTACGCACCGCCCGCCCTGCGCGGCACCGGGGCGGCGGACCGGCTCATGGCGGGCGTCGCGGCGCGCGCCCGGGCCGGCGGCGAACGGATCGTGCCCCTCTGCGGCTACGCGCGGGCGTGGCTGCGCCGGCACCCCGCGCATCACGATCTGCTCGCGTGAGGAGCGGTCGGAATCGGCTTCCGGTCCCGATCGAGCCGAGGACGGATGCCGCCGTCTTTGCGAGCGGAGCGAAGCAGTCCAGTCGGCGCCACGCTTCGGCGTGTCGCGCTGCCCTGGGGCGCTTCTCTGCGCGTGATGACGGGGCGGGCTGGATCCCCCCAAGGCTTCAACATCGCACCGGATCAGATGCGGTCGCGTGCCCCGGGTCAAATCCGACGCTTGCTACCCGCTCACGAGGTCGGCTCGGGGTAAATTTCTCCCTCCCCTCTTCCGAGCGGCGAAGGCATGAGAGCGAACGCCGCCGCTCACCCGCTTGCAACCCTACCCAGGCCCTCGTTGCGTCTGCTTCTAGCAGGTCCAGGGGTGTCTGAAGTCTCGCCGGATCGCTCCGCATAGGTATGCCGATCTGTGATGGTCGGGCCCGGCGCGGGCTTACGCAATCAAGCCCCGCGTCCGCGGAGCCGCGAAGGTCTCACAAGACGAGACCGCCGAGGCCGTCCGACATTTCGCGCACAAGACAAGGGCCGCCGTATCTTGCGATTCTTGGCCATCCGGAGAGCGACAGGATCGCCCCAGAGTCAGCATTGTCGGTTCGGGTTCTTACTTGACAGTGTGCGGTTTTATTCAATAAAAGAAGGCAAATCTGTGTGGTATCGCTATCGTTTTTCGGTATTGACCCGAAATTTCTGAATGTCAGCTGAAATAAAAAAAGTCTCATCGGCTTAAGCCGTATTGTGACGTTTGGGGGGAATGGTTGAGTCGACAGAGAGATCAATTAGCGTCGGACGGTCCGAAATAGACAGATCGGACTTATCATATTTCATTTTAGACTCGGCGATACAATTTATTTCAGATCGGCTTGAGGGGCTGCCCGAGGACTGCGAAGCTTGGCTCTCCCAGTTTTGGGAAGAGGCGAACAACTCCAGACTGAAAATACCGGCTTATTTAGCCCTGCATCCGCGATTAGCCTTGATGGCCGCAAGGTGTGCTGCGCGTTTGCCGCGCTTGAGTGCCCGGTTGAGCGATGAACCCGAAGGTAAGCTCATTGAAAATGCATTGAATACGGTTTGTTTGGCAAAGGTTTTCAAATTATCGGATCTTGGGGCCTGCGTTCTAGAAATTCCTGCTCGGCCGCAGGATTACAGTCTCGGGTCATCCAAGCAGACCCTCAGGCGCAAAGTTAAGGCCGCAGAGAAGCTGGGCATTTATTGTCGGCCGGTGCATGATAAAGATGAGCAAATCGCGCTGGTCGCGACGCTTGATCGCGCGATCGCCGTCAAATCCAATCCGCTCTATCGAGAGCAAGACAGCGATCATTCTTATTTGGTCGGCAGCGGGTTATGGACTGTCGCATTTGCACAGGACGGTGAGCCGCTTGTGATCGCCGTCACGCCGCGAGACGGGGAATGGGCACTTCTTCAGGCCTTCGTTTCGCTCGGTGAAACCCAGCATCGTTCCGACGCGCGCTATCTCCTCACCAAAGTGGTCGCCGAGCGACTGGCCGTCGAGGGTGTCCGGCACCTGGTGGACACCCGCAGTCCTTCTCAACTGCCCAATGGACTGCGTCATTTCCAGCGCATGCTCGGATTCCGCATCAGGCGTATACGTATGCGACAGTCGATCTGACGTGCATCTCTTTTCATGGCTGCGCACGTCGCTCGGGATCGGATCTGCTAGCACGTCTATGCACCAAGAGATTTGGCTGCAGAGGACCACGTCCCCGCGTCAACGCGAAGAGGGATAACCAGACTGTACAGCCCTTGAGCGGAGGCCGACTTGCGACCGCTTCGGCCAGTCCTGGCGGCCGTGCCTCTGCCCGTCCTTGGTCGCAGGCAGCCCCTCGCCAAGGGACCAGGTGCCAGATTTGACCCCTAGGCCGCCGCACGGCTGGCCGTATAGCCGCGCCAGCCGCCGAAGCGTGTGATGTCGGCCGCATCGGCGATGCCGGCGGCCTCGACCAGGAATCCCTTGGGCGCCGTCCCGTCGGCGAGCCGCAAGGTGCCGATGCCGAGCGGCGCCGGGATCCCGGCCACGAAGGCCCCGAAGGCGGCGGGCGGCAGCGCCCACACCTCCGTCTCGATCGCGCCGCCCTCACCGGCGGCCACCCGGAGCAGGCCCGGGCGCTGCGGCGGCCCTCCGGGCAGGGCGTAGAGGCGATAGTCCGGCCCGGTTGGCACCGTGCGCAGGTACCGAGCGCCCCGTTCTGTCAGCTCGCGGTTCAGGGGCAGGCCGGACAGGTGCGCGCCGACCACCGCCAGCTCGATCTCGCCGGGCAAGGCCCGCGCCGGGCCCGGTTCCGCCGCCGGCACGGGCGTCGGGCCCGCACCGATCCGGGCTCCCGCAACGGCGTGCAGGCGTGCGCCCAGGGCGGCCAGCAGCCCGTCCGATCCCCGCGGCGCCAGCAGGGTGATGCCCGCGGGGAAGCCGTCGGCCCGGGGCCGCCCCGGCACCGCGAGGGCGCACCAGTCGAGCAGGTTGACGAAGTTGGTGTAGGTCCCGAGCTCGCTGTTCGGTCCGATCGGGTCGGCCGCCACGGCCGCGCAGGTCTGCGGGCGCGGATAAGTCGGCACGGCGAGCACGTCGACACGGTCCCAGACCGCGTCGGCGGCTTGCCGCAGCGCCGCGAGGCTGTAGAGGCCCGCGAAGGCGTCCGCGGCGCTGTAGCGCGCGGCGGCTCCGATCACGGCCCGCGTCGTCGGGTGCAGGATGCCGGGGCGCGTCTCCATGACCGATCGGATCGCCGCATAGCGTTCGGCGACCCACGGTCCGTCGTAGAGCAGGGCCGCAACGGCGAACATCGGGCTGAAATCGACAGGCGCCGCCGCGCCCGCGAGCACCTCGAGATCGGCGCGCGTCGCCGCAAAGGCTTCCTCCGAGAGGCGATCGCCGCCGAAGCGGAGGCTCGCGGCCTCCGGGACCCCGAGACGAAGGCCGGGCGGGAGGCCGGCGGGCGTCGCAGCCACCGGAAGAGCCCGCGCCCAGGGGTCGGCGCCGTCGAAGCCCAGCATGACCCGGAATGCCGCGTCGGCGTCGGCCACGGTTCCGGCGAAGACCGAGAGCGTGTCGAGGGTGCGGCAGGCCGGCAGCATGCCGCGGCTGGAGATCGCCCCGAGGGACGGCTTCAGCCCGACGACGTTGTTGAGCGCGGCCGGGACCCGGCCCGAGCCTGCGGTGTCGGTCCCCAGGGCGAACGACACGATCCCGTGGGCCACAGCCACGGCCGAGCCGCTGCTGGACCCCCCGGGCACGTAGGCCGGATCGATGGCGTTGCGCGGGGCCGGGTAGGGGGTGCGCAGGCCGACGAGCCCGGTGGCGAACTGGTCGAGATTGGTCTTGCCGATCAGGATCGCCCCGGCCGCGCGAAGCCGCGCCACCGCGGGCGCGGTCTCGGCGGGGGTGTGGGCGAAGTCCGGGCAGGCGGCGGTGGTCGGCAGGCCGGCCACGTCGATGTTGTCCTTGACGACGAAGGGGATGCCCCAGAGCGGCAGCGCCGCGGGGTCGAAGGGCGGCAGCGCCGCCGCGGCACCCCGAGCCTCGGCCTCCGGCACCAGCGCGAGAAAGATGCCGGGATCGTCGACCGCGGCAAGCCTCCGGTAGGCCTCGGCCACGACGGCGCGCGGGTCGAGGCCGTCGGCGTAGGCCGCGTGCAGGAGCGGGATCGTCGGGAAGGGGGGCACGGTCATTCCTCGCAGCGCGGCTCAGGATTCGTCGCCGGTGGCGCGATACCAGTCGAGGATCTCGCCCCCCTGCATGACCGCCACGTCGCGGCGCGCCAGGATGGCGTCGAGCAGCCGCTCCAGCAGGCCGATCCGGTGCGGCACGCCGGTGATGTACGGATGGATCGCGAAGCCCATCACCTTGGCACCTCCGAGCGGGCCGGGGCCCGCGGCCTCGGCGGCGAGGCGGTCGAGGTTGGCGAGCGCCCGCTCGACGAACTCGTCGGCGCGGTGATGCTGGATGGCGAGCAGCGGGATGTCGTTCAGCTCCACCGAGTAGGGCAGCGCCACGAGCGGCCCGGTGCGCGTCGCGACCCGGCAGGGGCGGTCGCCGACCACGAAGTCGCCGACGTATTCGAGGCCGGCCGCGTGCAGGTGGTCGGGGGTGTCGAGGGTTTCGGTGAGGCCCGGCCCGAGCCAGCCGCGCGGTGGGCGCCCGGTCACCGCGGTGATGGCCGCGACGGTGCGGGCGATCATCCCGGGCTGATCCTCGACCCTGTGGGTCGGGACCTGGTGGAAGCCGTGGGCCATGAACTCCCAGCCCGCCGCGTGGGCGGCCTCGGCGATGCGCGGATAGGCCGTGCAGACCGAACCGTTGATCGACAGGGTCGGGCGGATCCCGCGGCTCTCGAACGCCTCGAGGAACCGCCAGAACCCGACCCGCATGCCGTACTCGTGCCACGCCCAGTTGGGGATGTCCGGCAGCAGGCTCGCGGCGGTCGGCGGCACCAGGATCTGGCGCGGCATCGGGTGGTCGATCAGCCAGTGCTCGACGTTGACTACCGGCCAGACGGCGACGTTCTTGCCCCCGGGCAAGGTGATCCGGGGCCGGTCGATTGCGGCGCGGTAGGCGAGGCGGTTCTCGGGCCGGCGGGGATCGTCGAACGCGATGTCCATCAGGCGGCCGCCCGCGGCGCATGATGGCTGTGGAGCTGCGCGGCCAGCATCCGGCGCAGGTCGTTGAAGGCCGGGCTCGACACGTCGCGCCGCCGCGGCAGGTCGACCGCGTGCACCGCCTCGATCCGCCCGGGGCTGGGCGACATCATCACGATCCGGTCGGCCAGGAAGATCGCCTCCTCGATCGCGTGGGTGACGAACAGGATCGTTAGCCCGGTCCGCGACCACAGGTCGAGCAACTCGTCCTGCAGCCGCTCCCGGGTCATGGCGTCGAGCGCCCCGAAGGGCTCGTCCATCAGCACCACCTCGGCCTCGTTGGCGAGCACCCGCGCGATGGCGACGCGCTGCTTCATCCCGCCCGAGAGCTGGTGCGGGTAGGCGTCGGCGAAGGCCTGGAGACCGACGAGGGCGATGTAGCGCTCGGCGGTGTCGCGCACCTCGGCGGCCGGCCGCCCGCGCGCCTTCGGGCCGAAGCCGATATTGTCGCGCACGGTGAGCCACGGGAACAGGCCGTAATCCTGGAAGACCATACCGCGGCTCGGCCCCGGCCCGGCGATCGGCTTGCCCCACATCAGGGCCTGGCCGGAACTCGGCGCCTCGAAGCCGGCGGCGACCCGCAGCAGGGTGGACTTCCCGCAGCCCGAGGCGCCGAGCAGGCAGACGAACTCGCCCCGCGACACGGTGAGGTTCGCCTCGCGCAAAGCCTCGGTCCGCCGGCCGCCGGCCGTGTAGGTCTTGAAGACCGCGCGCATATCGAGGATTGGGATCGTCGGGTCAGCCATGATTGGGGCTCCAGGCGAGCAGCCGGCGGCCGAGCTGCATGACCAGCCAGTCGGAGACGAAGCCCGCCACCCCGATCACCGCCATGCCGCAGATCACGATCTCGGTGCGCGAGAGCTGGCGCGCCTCCATGATGATCGCGCCGAGGCCGGTCTGGACGCCGGTCATCTCGCCGACCACGATCACCACCCAGGCGAAGCCGAGGCCGAGCCGCAGGCCGGTGAAGATCGATGGCAGCGCCGCCGGCAGCACGACGCGGGCGAACTGCGCCGGCCCGGTGCAGCCCAGCATCGCGGCCGCCTCGAACAGGCGCAGCTCCACCGAGCGGACCCCGAACACGGTGTTGACCAGGATCGGATAGAACGCCCCGAGGAACACGAGGAAGAAGGCCGAGCGTGGCCCGAGGCCGAACAGGATCATGGCGAGCGGCAGCCATGCGGTGACCGGCACGGGGCGCAGCACCTGAAGCACAGGATCGAGGAGCGCCCGGATCAGCGGCACGCGTCCGATCAGCAGGCCGAGCGGCAGGGCGGCCGCGGCCGCCAGCGCGAAGCCGCCATAGACGCGGCTCAGCGAGGCCCCGAGATGGGTCCAGAGGGTGCCGCTGAACGCGTCGTCGTTGACGCCCCCGACCGCGAGGTCCTGCAGCTCGGCCCAGACCTCCGCGGGCGGCGGGATCAGGCTGTACGGTCGGCCCGCGGTAGTGACCTGCCAGACCGCGACGAGCGCCGCCGGCACCACGCAGGCGAGCGCCAGCCGGCGCAGGCTGGCGAACCCGGCTCCGGCCCGTTCGCCCGCGCGGGCCGGAGCCACCGTCGCCGGCAGGGGGCCGGCCTCGATCCCGGTGCTCACGCCCGCCCCATTGCGTCGACGAAGCGGGTGTCGATGAAGCCGGGCTCAGGCAGGCGCTTGATCTGCTTGAGCACCAGCATGTGCTGCGCGTAGGCCTGCGCCTGCCGGACCTCGTCCGGTCCGAGGCGCCAGGTCAGCTCGACATTCGGGGCCGAGAGCTCGAGCGCCTCGCGCTTCTGTCCGAGCTTGGCCACCGCCATGGCGATCATCGCGTCGCGGTCGCGGGCCGCGAAATCCGTGGCCTTGCGGTGGATCTCCAGCATGGTCCGGACTAGGTCCGGCCGCTCGGCCAGCGTGTCGCGATGGGCGCCGAACACCATGTTCAGGGCGCCCATCTCGGTGCCGTAGGGATACTCGGCGAGCTGGCCGACGCCCGAGGCGAGGCTGACGCCCGGTCCCGGCTCGGCGCCGACATAGGCGTCGACGTCGCCGCGGGCGAGCGCGATGTGCATCTCCGAGAAGGAGACCCGGACGGGGGTGATGTCCTTCACGGACAAGCCTTCCATGCGCATCCGCTCCAGGACGAAGACTTCCTGGGTGCTGCCGGGCCAGATCGCGACCCGCTTGCCGCGCAGGTCCTTGATGGTCCGGATCTCGGAATCCTTCTTGGCGATCACCGCCATCCCGCGATTGCAGGTCGACGCGATCACCACGACCGGCTCGCCGGCCGCGGCACCCAGCGTCGCGGCGGCGATGCCGAAGGTGCCGAAATCCACCGATTTGGTGACGACGGCGTTCTTGCACTCGGTCGGGCTCTCGAACGGCACCACCTCCACGGTCACGCCCGCGGGGGTAAAGCGCTCGTAGAAGCTCGGCGCGATCGAGTGGATCAGCTTGAGCGAGCCCATCCGGATCGTCACGGGCGCGCCCTGGGCGCGGGCGCCGGACAGGGGTCCGACGACGAGGCCGGCTCCGAGACCGGCCAGGAGGGTGCGGCGGCGGATCATCGAAGAGCTCCTGCAGGGTCGCGATCACCGTGACGCTAGGCGCGCCCCCTGTTGCAAGGAAGTGCTATTTTCTGAGCAAGCCGTTGCTTTCCCAGCAACGGTAGCCGAGGATGTGCGGGTGAAGCATCTGCGCACCGTCACTTACGTCGCCGAGATTGCCCGGGCCGGCTCGATCCGGCGCGCCGCGGAGCGGCTCAACCTGACGCCATCGGCCCTGACGCGGCAGATCCAGGATCTCGAATACGAGCTCGGCACGCCGATCTTCGAGCGCCTGCCGCAGGGGATGCGGCTCAACGCGGCCGGCGAACTCTTCGCCCGCCACATCCGCGACCAAGTGGCGGATCTCGACCGGGTGCGCTCGCAGATCGCCGACCTGTCCGGGGTGCGGCGGGGCCACGTGGCACTGGCGTGCAGCCAAGCCTTCGTCACGCAGGTCGTGCCGGAGGAAGTCGAGGCCTACCGGGCCCGGTTTCCCCAGGTCGGCTTCACCGTGCAGGTTCGCGACCACGCGCAGGCGGTGACGGCTCTCGCAGCCTTCGAGGCGGATCTCGCCCTGATCCTGCAGCCGCCCCCCTCGGCGGAGCTGCACCTCCTCTATTCCGGTCACCAGACTCTGTGTGCGCTAATGCGCAGCGGCCACCCGCTGGCGGTGGAGGCGGGGCCGGTGCGGCTGCGCGACTGCCTCGCCCATGCCCTGGCGCTGCCCGACCATTCGCTGGCCATCCGCCACCACATCGAGCAGGCGCTCGCCCGGCGGGGCGTCGAGCTCCGGCCGGCCGTCGAGTCGGGCTCGCTGGAACTCCTGCGCAACCTCACCTTGCGGGAGGACGTGGTCAGCCTGCAGATCCCCAGCGGCATCCCGGAGGATCCGCGCCTGCACAGCCGCCCGATCGATACGCGCGACCTTACGCCAATGACGCTGGTCCTGGCGCAGCTGCGCGGACGGTCGCTGTCGGTCGCCGCGGCCAAGTTCGCCGATCAGCTCGTCGTTCGGCTCAATCGCGATTCTGCCTGACGAAGATCAATGATCGGGCCGTCGACAGTCTCAGTCTCCGATCAGGTCTCGGCCCATTGCCGAAGCAGGTTGTGGTAGGTGCCCGTCAAAGCAACGAGCGCGTCGTGCCCCGGCACGTCGCGGGTTAGATGCCGGATCGAGGTGTCGAGGTCGAACAGCAGGGCCCGCCGGGTCCTGTCGCGGATCAGGCTCTGGATCCAGAAGAACGACGCCACGCGCGAGCCCCGGGTGATCGGCGTGACGTTGTGCAGGCTGTCCGCAGGGTAGATCACCAGGTCGCCGGCCGGCAGCTTGACGGCATGGCTGCCGTAGGTGTCCTCCACGGTCAGCTCGCCGCCGTCGTACTCGTCCGGTCCGCTGAGAAACAGCGTCGCCGAGATATCCGTACGGATGCGCTGGCCGTCCAGGGACTGGCGGATGGCGTTGTCGATGTGGGCGCCGAACGTCATGCCGGAATCGTACCGGTTGAACAGCGGCGGGAAGACCGTGTGCGGCAGGGCGGCCGAGAGGAACAGCGGACTGCGCTTGAGCGCGAGCATCACCATGCCGCCGAGTTCCTGGGCCTCGGGAGCGTCCTCCGGCAATTGAAGGTTCTTCTTGACCTGCGCCGATTGGAACCCGGCGGTCACCCGCCCGTCGGTCCAGGCCGCCTGGTCCATGATGGTCCGGCACCGGGCAACCTGATCGGCGCTCAGGACCTGCGGGATATGGACGAGCATAGGAGGTGCTCCCTTCGCCTAGGCGTTCTCGGCTGAGATCAGGCGCCGATCGGGAAACGCGGTCGCGTCGTTCCGCAGCGCCGCCCGGTTGCGCCGCTTCCGCAGCCACATCAGCACGCCGGTGATCGCCAGCAGCGTGGGCAGTGCCCCGCAGAGACCGGCCAGAGCCGCCCAGACCGGGCCATCCGCGCGGCCCTGGTGCACGCGCCGCATCCAGGCGCCGATCGCGTCGCCGCGGCGTTGCGCCGGCTCCAGCGTCGTCTGTCCCGTCGCATCATCGATGCTGACCGCGTGCCGGGTCCCATCGGCGGCCTGAACCTCCAGGCGCCACGCCTTCGTAACGGTGCTGGGGACGGCGAGCAGGCGGGGCGCCTCCGGCGCAGCCGCCCCCGTCCCGAGCGCGAGGGCCCGTTCCGCCGTGAGCAACGGCTGCGGCATGAGGGGATCGCCGCCGGGACGCCGGACGGGCGGTCGCGGCGCGTCGAACGCGTTCAGGACCGCGCTGGCCTGCGGCGGGAAGGCGAGCACGATCCCGGTGAGCGCCATCAATCCCAGAGGGATGGAGATCCAGAAGCCCGCGAGGTGGTGCAGGTTGATGCTCGTCGCCGGGCCGCGCCGCCAGGCCAGGGCGCGCGCGAAGCGTCCATTGCGCGGGAACCAGAGGATCAGCCCGGTCACCGACAGCAGGAGCAGCGCCACGCCGGTCCAGCCGACGATGTCGCGGCCGGAATATTCGGGCACCATCAGGTTCTCGTGGAAGACGTGGATCTGCCCGATCAGCGAATTGCGCAGGTCCTTGACCCCCAGCACCGCGGCCGTCGGCGGGTCGAGATAGACGAGGCGGCTGGGCGGGCGCCGGTTGCCGCCCGGCTCTCCGGGCCGGCCGCTCCGGTTCGCCGCGCCGCCAACCCCGGGTCCACGCCCCTCCATCGCCGACGCGGGCTGGAGACGGACCACCACCGTGACCGGGCCGCCCTCTGCGTGCGGCCAGCGCAGCACGGCCGCCTGGCCGCCCACGGCCTCGCTCGCGCTGCGCAGATAGGCGTCCGCGGAACGCGCAACAGCCGCGCCGGTGGTCGCGTAGAGGCCGGGATTGAGGGCCGCGTCGATCTCGTCGTCGAACACCAGGACAAGCCCGGTGAGCGAGATCGGCACGATCAGGAGCGTCAGGCCGATCCCGAGCCACAGGTGCACCTTCCGGAACACCGTACGCCAGGAAGGGAATCGTCCAAATGCCATCCGTCTCGCGCCCGCTCGGCCATTGCTGGCCGCTCTTGGGTCAAGAACGGAACGAATGCAATCGCAGTATTTTAGAACTGATCCAGTACATTCTTTCTTTCGAATTATTAAAATCTAAAAATAACAGATTTTCCGAGAAGATGTATCGTTTCCTGTTGATGTCTACATCTGGATTAAGATACGCGCCGGAAACGTAGCCGGAGCGGATGTCTAGAATTACTATGAAGAAGCAGGAACTGATCGCCGAGCTGTTCTCGGTTGAGCAAGATGGGGCCGGCTCCGCATTCGACAACGCACCTGGACCGCGTGCGCCGGGATTGGCGCGCCTGTCGCAGGCTGCGCTCGGCGCGGCGTCCCTGGCCTTCGTGGCAGCTCCCGCCGCGGGGCAGGAGACCCTGTCGGTCGTGATGGATCAGCTCGACGTCACGACGTCGGGGCCCGCCACGGGCTCACCCTACAATCCCCGGCAGCTCCAGCTTCAGCGGTTGCCGACCCCGATCCTCGATACGCCCCAGAGCATCACGGTCGTCCCGCAGCAGCTCATCCAGGACCAGCGCGACTCGACGCTCGTGGAGACGCTGCGCAACGTGCCCGGCATCACGATGTTCGGCGGCGAGGGCGGCACGCAGGGCGACAACATCAACATCCGCGGCTACTCCGCCCGCAACGACTTCTATCGCGACGGCGTTCGCGATCCGGGCTGGTACACCCGCGACACGTTCAGCATCGAGAGCGTCGAGGTGCTGAAGGGACCGTCCTCGTTCCTGTTCGGGCGCGGCTCGACCGGCGGCGTCGTCAACGTCACCAGCAAGCTGCCGTTCCTCGCCGCCGACAAGGTCCAGATCGACGCCTCGGGCTACAGCGCCCCGGGGGCGCGCGTCACCGGCGACATCAACTCGGTTCTGGGCGACTCGGCGGTCCGCCTCGCGTTTGTCGCCAACGACACCGATGTTGCCGGCCGCGACCACATCAACACCACGCGCTTCGGCGTCGCGCCCTCGATCCGGGCCAACCTGACGCCGGACGATCAGGTGACGGTCAGCTACATCTACCAGAAGGACAACAACATCCCCGATTACGGCATCCCGGTGCTGCCGGGCGCCTATTTCGGGACGTATTACGGGCAGCCGGCGCCGGTGGCGAAGAACACCTATTTCGGCCGTCTCAGCCCGGGCTTCTCCGACACCGAGCGGGTGGACGCCCATATCGGCACTCTGCAGTACAAGCACACCTTCGATCAGGACTGGAGCATCACCAATACGACGCGTTATTCGCTGATCGACCGGTTCGTGCGCGTCCGCGGTGTTCAGGTCAACGCGACGAACCTGTACGGGCAGGCATCCGGTGGCGTGCCGCTGTCCGGCGCGGCGCTGTTCATGCGCCCGCTCGGCAACCTGTACGTGAACAACACCAACGATTTCCAGAACCACACCACCAACACGCTGTTCACGAACCAGACCGATCTCGTCGGCCACGCCGAGACGTTCGGCCTCCAGCACACGCTGCTGAGCGGGATCGAGCTGAGCCAGGAGACCCGCGATCAGTATCGGACCAACATCGCGGGCGGTTCGCGCGTCAATGTCGGCTTTCCCAGCCCGTATCCGGCCAGTCCGGGCACGATTCCAGCGACCAGTACGGACACGTACGCCGTCGGCGACACGGTCGGCGTCTATGCGAGCGATCAGGTCAAGATCAACCGCTACCTCGAGATCCTGGGCGGCCTGCGCTACGACGATCTCACGGTCCGCCAGCACGCCGCGACCGTCAGGTCGGGAACCTACAACGAGACCGGGCCGCTGAACGCGACCACGCCGTACGACGTCGTCAACAAGGTCCAGTTCGTCAGCTGGCGGACGGGCGCCGTCGTCCATCCGGTCGACAACGCCAGCGTCTACTTCATGTACGGAACCTCGTTCGACCCGTCGAGCGAATACCTGACGATTACCGGCGGACAGCAGAACCTCAATCCGACGACCAACGAGACCTACGAGGCCGGCGCGAAATACGATCTGTTCGACAGTCAGCTCAGCCTGACCGGCGCCGTGTTCCAGGTGACCCAGCAGAACGCCATCGAGGCGGTCGACCAGGCCAACGGCATCTACGCGACGGTCGGCACGACGCGGGTCCAGGGGTTCGAGCTCGGCATCGCGGGCAAGCTCACCGACGCCTGGAGCGTCTTCGGCGGCTACACCTATCTGGACGGCCGGGTTCTGAAGAGCGCCCGGAACACGGCCGGCGCCTTCGTGACGACGCCGGGCAATGTTCTCGCCAACACGCCGCACAATACCTTCTCGCTGACCAGCACCTACGTCGTCCTGCCGGGCCTGACGGTCGGCGGCAGCGCGTATTACGTCGGCGAACGGTTCACCAGCGCAGCGAATACAGCATTGGTGCCCGGTTACTGGCGGCTCGACGCGTTGGCCGTCTACAAGTTGACCGAGAGCGCGGCCCTGCAGCTCAACGTCTACAACATCGCCAATACGAAGAACTTCGAGACGGTGTCGGGCTTCGGTTCGGCCACGCCGGGTCCGGGCCGCACCGTCGTGCTCACGGCCCGCCTGACCTTCTGAGGCGGGTTCCATGTGAGGGCTTCGCGCGAGGCGTTTCCTCCGTCGTCGCGAGCGCAGCGAAGCGACCCAGGGTAGCGCGACGTCGCAAGTCGTGGCGCTCCTGGATTGCTTCGCTCCGCGCGCAAGGACGGGCGCCGCACGCCGCCGGCGATCCGGTCGGCCGCGGCGCACATGGACGATGTTTCATCGTCCGGACATGCGACCAAGACGGGCCGGATCTATTATCTGAACATCGGATGAAGAGAGCGAATGTAGCGCAAATCATTGCATCCGACGTTCAGATGGAGATTGGACGATGACTTATCGGAAGTCTATGTCCGCGGCGCTCGTGCTCACCACCATCCTGGGCGGATCGGCCTACGCGGCCGAGCAGGCCGCCCAGCCGATGGCGGCGAACCAGACGGCGATCGACAAGGATGTCGGCAAGCTCTCGAAGGACGGGGCGCAGGGCTTCCGGGATCTCCAGCTCACCCGACTGGCGATCTTCGAGGCCGATCCCGCCCAGGCCAAGGACATGATCGGCAAGGCGCAGGCGGCCTTCGCCAAGGCGAAGACCGACGACGCGGTGTTCACCAAGGCGGAGGCCGACCTCAAGACGCAAGCCGCCATGGCCGGCCACAAGGCCATGGCGACCAAGACCGAGGCCGCGCCGGCCGCCAAGACGGCGGTCGCCTGGGTGCCGGTCGACGCGCAGCTGGTCCTGGGCGACGACTTCGTGGCCACGCCCGAGAAGGCCTCGGCCGTGACCGAGGCCAACAAGAACCTCGCCAAGGGCGACCAGACCGGGGCGCTGGAGAAGCTCAAGCTCGCCCATGTCGACGTGAACTTCACCATGGCGGTGCTGCCGCTCGACAAGACCGTGGCCGATATCGACCAGGCGGCGACGCTGATCGGGCAGGGCAAGTATTACGAGGCCAATGCGGTCCTGAAGTCAGCCCAGGACGGCATCCGCTTCGACGTGATCGACGCGGTCGCCCTGCCGCAGAAGGCCACGGCCGCCACCGCCGACAAGACGGCGCCGCAGGCCACCGGGACGACGACGGGTGCCAAGAACGGTCGGTGACCGACGGCGCGCTGGCCGACCGTTGTCGGTCGGCGCGCTGCCGAAATTCCTAAACCGTCCCTGAAATAGGAATTTGAGCTTGACACCGTCGCGCTGCTCGGCTATCAAGCAGGCACGGTCGAGACGTGTGCGGAGACGGGCGATGCCGCTCACCGGTGCCCACCCCGCCGAGACCCGCGCGGCAGCCCTGCGCCTCCTGCGCGAGACCGATCTCTCCATCGCGGCGATCGCGGCCCGGGTCGGCGCGAGTGCCCGGACGGTCTGGCACTGGAACGTGCGGGCCGGCTGGCCCAGGCCGCCGCGGCGGCGCTGGATACTGACGGCGCGCTGGCCGGCGGCGCGCCGGGCCGCTTTGCTGCGCCTGCTCGGCGCGTCGGGCGCCGATCCCGCCGACATCGCCGAGGTGCTGGGCCTCGACCGCCCCGGCCCGGAGGCTCTGGTCTGGGCCTTCGGGCCGGCGCTGGCGCCGGCCGTCCGCGCGCGCCTGGACCAGCCGCCGGTCGATCCGGCAATCCTGCGGGCGCAGCTGTGCGGCCACATCGCCCGGCAGATCGCCACGTTCGATGCGGCGCTGAGCCGGGAGACGCCAGCTTTGCGCGACTCGGCCCGGGTGCTGCGCGATCTCGGGGGGCTCAAGCGGCTCCTCGACACGGTCGGGGCGGATGGCGAGCGGAGCGGTGCGGGGGAGAGGAGCGATGACGGCACCGAGCCCGACCTGCCCGCCCTGCGCGCGGAGATCGCGCGACGCTATGCTGGCTTTGTCGGCGACCGGGCGTCTGCCTGACTTTCTCGAGACCCTGCCGCCGGCGCTGCTCCGGGCGCTCGCCGGCGACTGGCTGCACCAGGCCCGGGCGGACCAGCTCCCGCCGGCCGAGTCCGAACCCTGGACCACCTGGGCGGTGATCGGCGGCCGCGGCAGCGGCAAGACCCGCACCGGGGCCGAATGGGTCGACGCGCTCACCCGCGGGGATCCGGCCTTCACGCCCGAGTCGGTCGGGCGCATCGCGCTGGTGGGCGAGACGCATCTCGACGTGCGCGACGTGATGGTGGAGGGGCCGTCCGGGCTCCTCGCCCTGCAGCGCCGCGGCCGTACGCGGCCGGTCTGGTCGCCGAGCCGGCGGCGGCTCGAATGGGAGAACGGCGCGGTCGCACTCGCCTTCTCGGCGGAGGAGCCCGACGCGCTCCGCGGCCCGCAATTCGGCGCCGCCTGGTGCGACGAGGCAGCCAAGTGGCGCCAGCCGGAGGCGACCTTCGACATGCTGCAATTCGGGCTGCGCCTCGGCGTCCGCCCGCGCAACCTCGTGACCACGACGCCGCGGCCGGTCCCGCTGATCCGCCGCCTGCTCGCCGATCCGCGCACCGTCGTGAGCCGGGCGCGCACGCAGGACAACGCGCACAATCTCGCGCCGGACTTCCTGGAACGGGTGGTCGGCCGCTACGCCGGCACCCGCCTCGGCCGCCAGGAACTCGACGGCGAACTCATCGCCGACCGGGACGACGCCCTGTGGGACCGCACCGCCCTGGAGGCGGCCCGGGTCGGGGCCGCACCGGATCTCGGACGGATCGTCGTGGCGGTCGATCCGCCGGCCGCCTCGGGGGCGCGCTCGGATGCCTGCGGGATCGTCGCCGCCGGCCGGGCGGGCACCCACGCCTACGTGCTGGCCGATGCGAGCTTCGCCCGCGCCAGCCCGCAGGCCTGGGCGGGGGCGGCGCTGGCGCTCTATCACCGGCTCCGGGCCGACGCCCTGGTGGTCGAGGTCAACCAGGGCGGCGAGATGGCCGCCGCCGTGCTGGCCCAGTGCGACCCCGCCGTGCCGGTGACGCGGGTGCACGCCACGCGCGGCAAGTACCTGCGGGCCGAGCCGGTGTCGCTGCTCTACGCCCGCGGTCTGGTCCACCATGTCGGGGCATTCCCGGCGCTGGAGGACGAGCTGTGCGATTTCATCTTCTGTCTCCTAAGATGCTGTGTTTAAAAAGGTTTTGTTTTACGGTTTTCCAGCGTTTTACAGTTGGGTTCACCGGCTGTTCCGCTGAGGGAGAGCAGCGCGGCCTTGCCGCTGGCCTTCTTGTCGGCGAAGCGGCAGTACCGCTCGATCATCGCGAGGCTCATCCCGCTGATGTCGCCGATCTGCCCGACTGAGAGGCCGAGGCGGCGCAGGCGAACCACGGCCGTGCAGCGCAGTCCGTGGAGTGTCACTCCGGCAAGCGCCGGGATTTCCTCACGCGCTTCCGCGAAGTGGATGGAGAAGCGCTTTCGGCTGTAAGGCTTGCCGTTCGGCTGGAGCAGGAACGGCCCGGGCCTGCGATCCCA
Source organism: Methylobacterium tardum (assembly GCF_023546765.1). Classification (NCBI taxonomy): domain Bacteria; kingdom Pseudomonadati; phylum Pseudomonadota; class Alphaproteobacteria; order Hyphomicrobiales; family Methylobacteriaceae; genus Methylobacterium; species Methylobacterium tardum. The sequence goes on along the minus strand of NZ_CP097484.1, from coordinate 4,653,739 downwards.
GCTAGCCATCTCGGCGGCCAGCTCCGGCACGATCGGACACCAAACCTCTCGTCCGGTCTTGCGCTGACGGATCGTGAACCCGCCCTCGTCCACGTCGGTCCAGCCCAGCCGCACAACGTCTGAGCCGCGCTGCCCCGTGTAGAGGTAGAGGAACACACCGCGGCGGATCGTGCCGCTCAGTTCATCGAGAGCTGAGGCGATCTGTGCCGTCGTCCAAGGCTTGTGGCCTCCCGTCACCGGGTAGGGCTTCACACCTTCGGTCAGGCTATCGTCGATCTGACCGCGAGCACGGGCCCAAGCCGAGAGGGCTCGCATCGTTCCGAGGAAGGTGTTGGCCTTGCCCTTAGATTGAGCGAGGCCATCCATGATCGCCTGCACGTGAACCGGTCGCAGTCGAGCGGCCGGCAACTCGCCCCAAGCCGTGCGCGCGATGCGCAGCATGCGGCGGTAGAGAGCGCGCGTCCCGTCGGACAGGGTTTCCGGATCGAGGAAGGCCGGCGACGTCTCGTAGGCGTCGATCAAGGCATTGACGGTACCTGCGCCGGTCGCAGCATCCATGCCTTGAGCTTGGCGAACTGCGATCCAGAACTCAGGAGTTTGCGGGTCGTCAGGTAGCCGTACCCGCGAGCCGGCGTGCTCAGTCCCGCGGCCAGCCTGGAAGTAGTAGTACTCCCGGCCCCGCGAGATGACCTTGTGAACGCCCTTAGGGAGGATCACGACGGCCCTCCTGCGTCTGCGTGGCATGGCGTGCGCCTTCCATGAACGGATCAGAGGAGGGACTGTCCTCGGCGCCTCCGAGGTGAGCAAGCGCGTCTTGCACGTCATGCCAGCACCACCGGACGCAGCCGCGCGAAAGCGCGACTGGCTGCGGCAGCACGCGGCGTCTGACCATCTCGTCGACTGTGCTTTCGGAGATGTCGAGTTCGCGCGCGAGGCTGGCGCGCGAGAGGTACGCTGAGGGGCGAAGGTCGAGCGCCAGCCTGTTTGTCATACTTCCGGCCCTCCACCCAGCTGATCGAATGGAGTGCCGCCGAGATGCACATAGGCGGCGCGCATCATCCCTTCGCGCTGGCGCATCTCGGGGTGAGTGAGTTGCAGCGTCATCGGCCGCCCCCCTCGACAGAGCGAAGGGAAGCGACGGCTTCCTGCGCCGCCAAAAGCGCCCGGCCGGCGCACCCGAGAGCGTGAACCATGCCAGGCGTGTCGCCGGCATCTGCAAGGTTGCTGGCCGCAATGGAGTAGGACGCGGCCAGCTTGGCGTACTCGGCGACCGCATCCTGCACGAGCGGTTCGCCAGACCAAGCGCGGGAGGGTGAGTGAAGCGTCGTCATGCGCGGGCCCTCCAGGTGTCGATCTGGGGGAAGGCCAGTTCGGCAATCACCGCGGCGGTGGCCGGCGGGATCCCGAAGCGTCGGGCTACGAATAGATCTTGTCGGAAGGGCCGGGACGCCGTAGATCTCTCGGTACCAGCCGCCACAGCTGTATTCGAGAGCCCTGCCGTCGCCCCAACGCGATGCGCGGGGTTTCTCATCTCTGGGGTCCTGTCTGAGCGCCGGCCGGCACGGCGCGGATGGATCCGGCCAGCGGGGGGAGCACCCCGCTGATTGCGGGGTCAGGCGGCGACAGCCTCGGCCACGGGCGCCCGCTCAGGCAGGCCGACCATCCGACGAAACGGCACGCCTAGGATCTTGTGGCGTTTGCCAACCTTCACGCTTGGGATCTCGCCCGCCTTCACGGCGGCGGCGAAGCTGTCCCGGCCCATGCGCAGCGCGCGGCGTGCCGTCTCCATCTCAATAGTCACGCCGTACAGATCGGAATTTTCGCTGGTCATGCGGCCTCCTATTGCGAGCGCTATCACGAAACTTTCGTGATAGGCATCTTAGGACCGCGTAAGGCGACGTCAAGCCCGAGCCTATGGATATCGGCCGGCGAACGTCGAGATGTGCCGCTAAACACCCACTTGTCACGGGCGCTATTCCGATCATATCAGTGAGAACGCATCAAAACCGGGGCGTTCGATGGCAAATCAGGAAGACGAGATTAAGCGGCGCAAGCGGGCCCCTCGGGAGCACATCCCTGACGGCGAATTTCGCAACATCACGATCCGGGTCAGTTCCAGAACCTATAATGCGCTCGCGGACGCCGCGAATGCAGCTGGATTTTCAATAAGCGATGTCGGTGAGAAGGCAATTCGCAGTGTTATCGACTATAGAGAGTCTGATAAAATCACCGGATTTGATCGAATTTCACGACCATCTCAGGAAATATTGGATGTCTCTACTCGCATATTGATGACGTATGAAAAACATGGCGGGGAGAAGTGGTTAGAAAACGACCGCGTCAGAGTTGCCGCCCATTATGCTATACAAGCAGTTATTGATAGGGCTCTCCCGGCTCCACCAAATCTCCTTGAAATCCCGCTAAACAAGGTTGAGCCAAAGGACTTTGAGGTTTGGACCGCGGCAAATACCGGTGAGCGTCTCGGCGCAATCCTTTTGGATCCTACCAATATCACGGCGTATGCAGACCAGAACCAGCGCGCTCCACTCATAAAAAAAGAATGGGACAAATGAGCTAAAGCTGTAGCTTTCGGAAACAATTCAATCAAAGCAGACTCAACCCGTAAGTATTGGCGTATTACGTTTCTGGTTTTGATGCGTTACTCTCTCGAAAGTCGTGAGAGTCTGATGGCGGATGCCTGGAAGTTCGCGGGCTACAACCGATCCGGCGGTGAGAACGCGGCACGGCTGGCGACCACGCAGGCCTACGCCAACAGCTTCGCGGGCGGACAGGCACTGCCGAGCACAGGCGCCTCGCCGAAATCGCCGTCACAGATTTCGCCGGGCATCGCCCAGCCGTTTGGGGCCTCAATGGGCTCAACCGCACAGGCGGGTGGGTTCGGGCTCAATGGCATCCAGGGCCTCGGGTCGGCCGTTCCGGGCCAGTCCTCGCCAACGCCGGACGTGGCATCGCTGTCTGGGCAGCCCCTGACGGCGAGCGGTTTCCCCGCGCAGCCTAGCAACTCCTACGGCAACGTCGCCAACGCGCTCGGCGCCGTGAAGGCTCAGCAGCAGATGAAGGCGCCGGAGATGAAGCTGGCGAAGCCGTACAAGCCGCAGACCATTGGGCTGGAGCAGGCGCGGCAGATGTTCGATCCTAGCCGGTTCTATGGGGTGATGCGCGATGCGGGGGTTCGTGGCGTCTGAGGAGTTGCTGCCAGGTTCCGAGCGTCAGGTGCGCTGCGCAAAAGCGGCTGGGATGGCCCGAACCATTACCGCTGTTTCCCGATCAGGCCTGGCATTCTTAGGCTGTTGAGGTAGGCGCGCTGGAGAGGACACCAGAAAGCGGCACCGCTCTCGCGGAGCGCCGCTGTGTCTTCAGTCTCGGCGACATTCATTGCCTTTAGCAGCCGGTCCTGGCCGAAGCGGTTGAGCGACTGCGAGAAGATTGAGGTTGCGATCTCCTGCAGTTGGGCTTGATCGACAGCGTAGAACGGCGCGCAGTTGCGGCCGATAAGGGTCACGCGGACGATCATCCGTGCGGCTTGGTCAAGGCGAGCAGCATCTTGAGGTAGCGCAGCCTCAGGCGCTTTGGTCGGTCCAGCGACCGCATTGCAGTTCGCGAGCGCGAAAATGGCCAGCACGCAGTGGGTAACGTAAAGGCGACCGAGGGCGAGAGATCGAGCGTGCTGAGCCAAGCCCTTCTGTGAAGCTGGCCTCTTCTCCGAGTCGTAGGTCTGATCCTGCTGCTCAAGCATGTTTCTAGGATGGCGAACGTCACGATGGGTGTCGAGGCGCACGGATGAGACCTTGGGCCAGCATCATCGTCCGCGTGAGCGCAATTTCCGGCCGCTCTGTTTTTACCGCACCGGATGCGCGAGCGGCGTTCGTGAGGGCGTGCCTAGGTCTGAGCGAACTCCACGCCCTGAGGCTGTCCGCCGCATTCCATCGCCTTGAGGCCGAGACCACATCCCAGCCCGCTCGCCTTGAGCCTTCAAAATCGGCCGCGACATGATCGCGGGTTCAGCGCCATGGCCTCCATCAAAATTCGTGTGTCCGCCGACGGGACCTATGCGGTCTGTCGCAACGGCGCCTCTATCGCTTCCGGCCTGACCCGAGCCCAGGCTGACCACTTGGTCACAGTCCTCGGCTGGATCTCATAGCCTTCCTGTGATTGCAGCTCGCAGGCCGCACCGGGTGCGCGAGCAGCTTTTGTTAGAGGCCCCAAAACCGTCGGCCAGTTGGTTGTCGACATTGCAACATGGAGCAGTTTTTGGATCGGCTGGCGTGTCATTTTTTGAGCAACGGCATCACCGTCGATTAGGTTAACTGACATTCTAGTTGATCAAATTTGCAATTATTGGTCTTGTGTATTATATATAGACCAATGATGCTTATTATCATATTGTCGTGTCTCGTTCTTGGCGTGACGTATTCTCATTTGGCGACCAAAAATCCGGGCAAACGGGCGCTACGGGAAAGCATTGGTGGAATTTTGCTGGTGGCAGCTCTCGGATTGATTGGACTGTGCATTCCACTTTTCCGATAGAAAGAGATTGCCCGCACCGGATGCGCGAGCGGCGCTCGTGAGAGGCGAGCCAGGGTGGGGTTCTGGCCTTGCTAAAGGGCGCCCGCCATGGGCGCTTGAACCTCTACCGTGGTCATCCTGAGCCTGATCTGTCTCATCGCGGGCGTGACGCTCGCTGGCCTTGCTCCAGATCGGCCTGCTCAGCAGGCGGTGATGGAGAGCGCAGGCGGTAGTTTGGTCGTCCTAGGGCTCGGCATCGTAGGCGTCTGCTTACCGTTGTTCCGGTGAGCGTTGCCGCTCGAACTGAATGCGCGAGCGACGCTCTCCATTGACACGAAAACGTGATCGAACGCTTAGATTGAATACAACATTACGCGCTCGTTGACTGCAGTCGACCTCCACGCCCGCATCTGGTGTGCCCCTCAAGCTGCAAGCGCGGGCGTGGATGCTAATTTGCGTATCCACTCGCGGGTGTAACTAGGATTTTAAACAATAATTGAACCTACCGACCGGACGGTAGTATCGCTGTTGAGCCGGCTTTTGCCGACCCTCCACGCTCGTCCCTCGTGTGCTCCTCAAACTCACCCGGGCGGGCGTGGATGCCCACATTGATCAAGTTGAAGCCAGCTAATCCGGATTAGCTTGTCCGTGTCGGGGCTTGATGGGGGCAATCGGCCGTCCACGCTCGCCCTTCGGCCCACCCCCCAGGCTCACCGGGCGAGCGTGGAATGTCCTGTTCGATCAAGCCGAGGCAGCTCATCCAGATTAGTTTCCCTCCGTCGGGACTCGGATGGGGGTTCTCGGCGGCCCACGCCCGCGGTGATCGCCGTTGGCCCCCTACGACGATAGGTCAGCGGGCGTGGGTGCCTTCGTCAGCTGGCGAACACCGGGTGACTGGCGGCAGAAATTCAGCTCATGTTGTAGCGGCGGTTTAGTCGAGGCGTACCTTCCAGGGGTCGGACTTCCTCCCGACCTCCACGCCCGCCTCACCCTCCAGATTTCCAGGGCGGGCGTGGATGCTATCGCCAGATTGGCGGACCCGAGGTCTACTTCGCCGCGATCTGAGGAACCCCGTTGTTGGCGGCCTTCCTGTCAGATCGACGCGATCTTCTGCGTAAGTCGCCAAGTTGGCGGTTGCGTCGAGCCTCACCGTATTGCTGCCAACGGCGGCAGATCCGCCCGAGCTGCCAGAGCTTCGGCTTAGCCGCACCCGCTCCCGCGAACGCTCGAAGGCCTCATCATCGCGGTAGAGGCGTTCGGAGAGGGCCAAACGGATCCTCGACGAAGCAGGCACACGGTCGGCTCGCAGCAGCGAACATCATGCGGAAGCGGGGTCACCGAGCCTCCCAGAGGACGCCGTGAACATCGCCTTCATCCTCACGGCGCAGACACGCGATCACAGGCGGCACGGTGTTCCGGTAGGCTTAAGATCAGGTTCCAACAATCGCCACTCGCTTTAACGCCAGGCTCAATTAGGCTGCACCTCTCAACTGGAGGCTGCATCTTGACCCGTGCCATACCACCGATGCTGTTCGCCCTCGCCGGTCCTCTGCTGCTCGCAGCGGTGCCTGCCTCCGCCACACCCGGCATGCTCAATGCCCGAGGCTGCCACGGCCATCCGCAGCACTGCCATCCGCGTTCCGAATGGCGCACAAACCGCCGCGGCAGACACTACGTCGCCGGTCACTTCTTCCGCGACTAAGACCGCCCAT